>JALENJ010000056.1 GCA_022767445.1 Erysipelotrichaceae bacterium
GCAAGTATCTCAATCAAAAATTCGCTAGAAACCCAATTGATCCACATTCAGCTTTCATGCCTATCGAAGTCAATCTTAGCGAGATATTTACTCTACGATATATACGTAAAATCAATAACGGAATATTTTCATTTCAGAAGAATTATTACGCACCTGTCGACGACGATGGAAAGCCATATTTCATAAAATCAAATACAGAAGTCAATGTTCGTATTGATGTATTTACAGAAGAGGTGTTTATCATCAGATATGGGAAAGTCATTCATTGTAAAATCGTATCTTCACGTACCCACAGACAAACCTTAACTGCTGAGAATCAAAAAGAATTATCACTACTACTTCATGAAGAAGATAAAGACTAGTTTAATTTTTGGTTTTTTTCACTTAAGGCGTCAAAATCATTTAACGTTAACAGTTATTTTATCCACCATTTCACAAAAGAAATACACAACTTTATTATTCACTCATATACTATCCACTTTTATGATTCTTTTCTATAATAATCCTGTGAGGTAACTATGAAAAACAGTTTATTAAAAGAAATCTCCATCTTTGACTTAGAAGGATTTAAACTCGGTAGTGCAGAATATCCAGACTCCCATACAGGCTGTACTGTCATCATATCCGAAAAGGGATATCCAACAGGTATTGATATTCGAGGCGGTGCACCAGCTTCAAGAGAAAGCGGTCTACTCAATCCCCTAGCAGCTAATGATGGGGTCCATGCGATCATACTATCTGGTGGCAGTGCATATGGACTAGATACCGCAACAGGTGTTATGCAATACCTTGCGGATAAAAATATTGGCTTTTCTACAGCTGCAGGTGTAGTACCAATTGTATGTGCATCCTGCTTATTTGACTTAAATGGTGATCCAAAACAAAAACATCCAGATGCCTTTCTTGGCAAACAAGCATGCATACATGCTTATCAAGGCATCTTTCAAGAAGGTAGACACGGTGCAGGAACAGGCGCAACCGTAGGTAAGATTCTGGGCCCATCACACGCCAGTCAATCAGGACTAGCCACCTATGCAGTAAGTCTAGGAGAGTTGAAAGTCGCAGCCATCGTAGCAGTCAACGCTGTAGGAAACATCTATAATCCAGAAAACAACACCATCCTATCCGGCATCAAAGATCTAGAAAACCAAGGCTTTATCGATGCCGAAGAATCACTCTATACAGCGCTTCAAGGAAGAGACCTATTCCATCAAAACACAACCATCGGTGCCATCCTAACCAACGCAAAACTCGATAAAACACAACTCACCAAAGTTGCTGGTATGGCACACGATGGATATGCACGTGTGATTAAACCAGTACACACTACATTTGATGGAGACTCCATCTATGCAATGAGTAGCTGTACTATAGAGGCTGACATCAATGTTGTAGGTACCATCGCAGCCAATGTCATGGCAAAGGCGATCCTCAAAACAACAGAGTACAATAAGGAGAATATATGAATGATCGTTTACAAAAACAACTAGACTTCATACTAGAGATAGATAAAGAGAAGAATATTTTACGTCAAACCCACTTATCTAACCATGGACGTAGAGAAAACGATGCTGAACATGCATGGCATATGGCTATCATGACTTATCTACTTAAAGAATATGCTAATGAAGAAATTGATTTAGCAAAGACAATGATGATGTGTTTAATCCATGACATCGTCGAAATCGATGCAGGAGATACCTATGCTTACGATGCAGAGAATCTAAAGACACAAAAAGCAAGAGAAGATCTAGCCAAGCAAAGAATCTATTCTCTACTACCAGAAGATCAAAAAGAAGAACTGATTGCCCTATTCGATGAATTCGAAGCAAACCAAACACCAGAAGCTAGATTCGCAAAAGCCATGGATAACTTCCAACCACTCCTACTCAATAACTCCAATGATGGAGGGGATTGGAAAGAACACCAAGTTACATCTACACAAGTATATAGAAGACAATCCAAGACAGAACTAGGTTCAAAACAAATCTACCAAGTCACAGATGAAATCATCCAAGAACACATCAAAAAAAGCAATCTCAAATAAATCGCCAGCATATAGAAAATCTCTGTAGGTAACATATACCAACAGAGATTTTTAGTTATTGATTCATATACTCTTTTTCAAGTTTACGTGCTGCTTCAAAATCACCCTCATTATCCGTCTGCGTTATTAAACTATTATAATCAAAATTTATATAATGATTATAGAGTTCTTTTAAATAAGTCTGATAATTGCTTTCAACTAAGCGACCTTTATCCTCATGCATTTGATGTAGCATCCAAGTATTTACCCATTCACCATAATGAGTAGTATCTTTATAGTTATTTAGATCATCAGTGATATCAAAACGGTCCCATCCAAACAAATGAATATTCTGATGATAAACAATCAATGACAGTGCATATTCTTCAATCTCGACTTGTTTTTTAAGGATACCTCGTGATCTTAAATCTCCCCAGTAAGCTGCACTATATGGGGGAAGAAAATAATAGAACTGTGTATTTGGATATTGATCAGCAAGATTAGTAATATTTTGTTCAACAGTTCCTTTGATTGTATCTCTTTCTTCATCTGATAGAGTTTCACTCTGTTGTACATCGTTGAAATGATATTCCTCATCACCAAACAAAGCTTTTAATACTGCTTCATTTCCAAATGTGTAGTACTGCATCCAATTCGAGTATGCATCAAAAGATGTGATGCCTACTTTTCCCTGTTCTTTCGCATCTTCGTCCATGTTATAGATGCGGTTATATAAAACATCACGATTTAAAAGATAATCGACATCGTTAAATGGGTTATGATCATAAAGATATGTAGGATAATCTCCTAAGTCGTCACGCATAGCATTTTTATCAGCAATAAAACCATATCTGTCTAGCGAGCGCACAACGTATTTAATATTAGGATGCGTTTTAAAAGCAAGTTCAAGATTATCATTGATTTCTTTAAAGGAAGCCCCAGAAAATGGAACCTTGATTGTATTACAGCCAAATATTTCATCCATCTCAGAAGCCTTAAATGTCTCAGTCATAGAAGTTCCAGTGATAATCGCATCATAATCAAAATGTTTTATAATCCCGTTATTCTGACTTCTTTGATTGTTTAATTCATAATAGAACTGATTTGTAAGTGGTTTATGATAATGCATGTAAGGATCGACATACACCGTTACAGAGCTAATTGCAACAACACAAACAAGAACAACAATCGAAAATATCAGTAACCATGTTTTATTTTTCATTGCGCATCACCTCCCTTAGAAATTGAAATAAACAAATACCGATTCACTGCCAATGCAAGTCAGTGCGAAAGCAAACAACAGTGCATAGAATATCGCAGTCACAACATTCTGTTTATACTTTCTTCTGTATGCATTTTCAAATCCAAGGCAAAGAACAAAGCCAATCAAATAGAATACAAGCATCCAAAAACCTCTGATATTTTCATCAAAGAAAGTTAGATGAAATACCTTCGTTATCAACTTTGTTTCAGGTAATACAAATGCATTTAATAAACCATCACTAATTGCTGTACTTTGGAATCGTAACATCTGTGATAATGCATGTTTCCACTCAGCGATACTATTTGCACGGAAGAGTAACCAAAGAACATTGATTGTAAAGAATGTTGCCATCCATTGTAATGCTGGATGGATTTTCTTTCTAAACTTTTCTACGAGACGATCCAAGATACTAAATAATCCATGTAGAATACCCATAGAATAAACGTCCAGTTCGCTCCATGCCAAATACCTGAAATCAAAAATACAATCATCGTATTTAAGTAAGTTCTAGCTTCACCTTTTCTACTTCCACCCAATGGAAAATAGATATATTCCGTCAAGAACTTCGTCAATGACATATGCCAACGTTTCCAGAAGTCACGAATTGAGTATGCTTTATATGGAGAATCAAAGTTCATAGGTAATTCAAAGTTCAACATCTTCGCCGAAGCGATTGCCATATCACTATATCCACTAAAATCAAAATAAATTTGGAAAGTATATGCAAGCATGACCAGAAACACATCCATTGAAGAAATCTGTTTAAAGTCTCCAATTGCCCACGCCCAAGCTACAGCTTTCGCAAACGTATCCGCTAAGATTACCTTTTCAAACAAACCAATGATAAACATCAGTATTCCATCAACCATATTCTGTGATGAAATCTTCCGCTTACTCTCATCGTGAAACTGTGTAATCAAAACATTTGGAGATACAAGTGGTCCCATTAAAATCTTAGGAAAGAAAGTCACATAATTAATGTAATCTAAAACTGAATGTTCTTCTAATTTTCCTCGGTAAGAATCAACGATATAAGCAATCTGTTGAAACGTAAAGAAACTAATTCCAATTGGTAATACCATCTTTGTTAGAGGAATACTCTTATCAAGCAAGTCATTTACTGTTAATATCGCAAAATTTGTATATTTGAAATAAAACAACAGCACGATATTAAATATAATACCTACCCAAAGTATTGCTTTGTTATGTATACGCTTCATTACCAATACAATTAGATAGTTAAATACAATACTAATTAAGAGCCACTGGAATCCCGGTAACCCAGCATATGCATAAAAGAACATTGAGACAGCAGCTAAATATACCTTCGCAATCAAAGCATTAAATTTGTTAATTACAAAATATCCAAGTATTGCAATTGGCAAAAAAGCCAACATATATACATAAGTATTAAACTGCATACACTTCTCCCCTTATCGTAAAAAACAAAAATAACATTCTATGCGATAGAAATCATAATAGCACCTATTAAGATCAGACAAACTCCACCAATCTTTTTCAACGTAATCTTCTCTCTCAAAATGAAATACGATAATACCATTGTCCAAATATATGTTAATGAAGTCAGTGGTAATACCACTGAATAATCTAATACTTTAAGTACCCAAATATTGAGCAAAGCAGATGATAAGTAAAGAAAACCACCAATATATAAATTGATATTCTTTAACATCGCGACCAAACTGCTAGACCCTGAGGCTTTCTTTAAAAATAAGGAAGCGATGGATCCAAGCAATGTCATAATCAATAGAGATACATAATATGGAATCATTCTTCATCACCTCCAGCTATCATTACAACGCCTAGGATAATCATTATAACACCGATTAGCTTTAGTAGGGTAATTGCTTCATTTAATACTAATGCGGCTAAAATCATACTTAAAACGTAGTTTAAGCTAAGCATTGGTTGTAGTACGGAAAGCTTTCCATACTTATATGCAACAATCATGACCAATGCGCCCATACCATAGAACACAAAACCCGATAATAGGAACATCGTTCCGTTTGTTGATGATAGTTTCCAAAACAACTGTCCTACACAAACACAGATAGAAGAAACAATCATCAACAAGATACCTTTTTTGTTTTTTTGAATCGATTCAATCATACAGTCACCTTACTTTGGATTATATGCACCATGCATATTTCTAAACAATATCTTCAACAACTCAGAATTTCCCTTAAAGAAACTAATCTTTGTAGGAGTCTTGCCAGTTTTTGGATATGCACGTGTAACAGGTATCTCACAAGCGCGCATACCAATCTGCGTAGCACGTACCGAAAGGTAAGCAAGCAATTCATATGTCATAAAGATATCACGTAATGGTTGTACTCTTTCATCCATTAAATATCTTCTAGAATATGCACGATATGCATTGGTTGTATCCGTAAATCTTTGGTGTGCTGTCATTGAGATGACAGGAGCGTGAACTAACTTCACGGATAACGTACGGATAAATGGTGTATTAATGGCTTTACCACCTTTGATAAAACGAGAACCTTGGATTAAATCATAACCTTCTTTTAGTTTCTCTATAAAGTGTGGTACATCCTCAATACTATCTTTATTATTACCATCAATCGTAATAATACCTTCATATCCTCTATCAAGAGCCCATGAAAAACCCATACGTAATTGAGCTCCCTGCTTACCAGTATCTTGCTTTACAAGCAGAGTATTCACATCCAAGTTTCTTAGTTGAGTCTCTTCTGTACATCCATCTGTAGAACCACCATCACAGATAACAATATCTGCATAGTCAGACACACGATACTCCTTCGCACGAGATAACTCTTGTATGATCCGTTGCCCCTCATTAATAATCGGAATTAACACTACATATTCCTTCTTTTTCTCTGCATACTCAAAACTTTCATACTTTGGTACACCTACTTTTTTCTCATGTATCATAACGTATTCCTTTCAAATCTTAATATAACTATCTTACTATTTTTAATACATTCCCTACACTGTTGTCCAATACAACAGTGCTATCCAACGAAATCTTAAGTGAATCGTTTCCTTCATCGCTATCAACTGATTGAACTGTAAATACCTTACCATTATACTCAACAGCAGTTACATCTTTTAATGCATTCTTATTGTGATTAGCGTTCTTCAATATGAAGGAACTTCCATCATCACCTACATATTCAATCGGTAAGTAGTCTGAAGCGACTGAAATATTTCTTTACAGTTTACATCGTTTAAGACTAACTTTGTACTCTTCGTTGGTTTTGCTTGTAGTTCAACTTCACCATATCCGTTAACGATTCTAACTGGTATATATTCTGCTGATTTTGGTCGTAATGTATTAAAATCTAGCTCTAATTCTCCACTGTCTTTTAATGTATTTGAAACTGATAATTCTGGATGTAGTAATAATTTTGAAGATCGAGTACCATTGCCTTGTAATTCATAATCAATATAGACATCCGCAATACCGTTTATCTCATGATCACTAGTAATTGTGATCTTACTTGTATTCGAATCAACTTCTGTAACGTTTAAATCATATCCATTTGTCAAAATATTGTTTGTACTTTCAGGATTCTTTTCCCAATACACTTCATAGGTGTTAGCATAAACAGGTTTCCAGTTTTTATATAACTCACGATAGAAGAACTGGTTAGCTCTTATTGCCCATGTCTCCCATTCTGTATAATTTTCTCGAATGGTAGCGGCATATTTAAAGTTTCCATTTTCAAAAGAATCTAGATATTTTTGTCTCTCTTTATCTCCAAGAACATGGATAATATAGTCTGTTCCTGACGGTTGGAAAGTGTTATTTACAACTTCTTGTGCAGAAGCGTATGTCGCAAAAAACTGATTATTCTGTAAGAAACTTTTTGCTCGTATTAGATCTGATTGTAGTGTGTTATTATAACCACCAAGTTCCGCAAAGTAGGCTCCTTCCTTCTCTTCTAGGAAGGCAAAGTGAAACTCATCCCCCCAACAGTTGAGCTAATCCAGGCAATCGAAACAATCAAGGATACAAGAACACTCTTTCTGGCAAATACTTTGCTGAGTTCTATCTTTCTGAATAGATATATGATTTCAACTATGATATTCATGAATAATACTGAGAAGGCAACTTCGTATAAAATACCACCACTCAGCAATTTATATTCATTGATGACACAGAAACAAGTCATGTTTAATAATGCCAATGCACCATAACGAATACATGACTCAAGTGTACCTTTAGACACAAACATTTTCACCAAATACGTTAATGCGAATAAAGCTTGTATTACAACAACAAAGTTCAGGTTGATATCAGTTAAATAATAACTACGATAAGCACTTGGGATAAAATACCAAGCCTGGTATCCACCAACTCCAAAGGTAGATTGGAACCACTGTGTAAAATGTCCTAAGGTAAAGATATTGATAAATACGAAGACTGATATTAAAGAAGTTAGAATGAAAATAAGCGCATTCTTGATCGTTGGTATGAATCTTCATGTTCTACAGATGGATAACCATATACCAATCAAGATTAAACATAGCCAAGTTCCAATACCGTAATCATTACTCCATCCAAAAGAGAATCCAGCCACAATTCCAATCCATGTATACATGAATACTTCTTTATATTTGCTCTCTTTTAAGAATCTACGATATATCGCAATACCACCAAACAACAATAACACCGCAAGCGGTAAAATAAACCCTCGTATAAATCGTGCAGAGTTTCCTGGTCCAAGTGCATACTCTAAGGCATCTAAGATTTCGTTTGTTCCTGCCATGGAATTCTTATAGAATATCGGTTCCACAAGAAATATCACTAACAATATATTTGTAAAAGCAGCGGTAAATTCTTTCTTTCTAAAAATGACATATGCAATCAGAAAAACAAATAGTGCTAAGCTTCCAAACGTTAAGAATGAGAAAGCCTGTAAAGATGCACGATAATTACCACCAAATATAAGAGTTGCGATTGACCCTAGATATAGATGTCCTAAACCTAGATAAACCTGAAAGTCCTTAAACGGAACTTGTCCAGTTAGAAAGCATCTAACTGGATTAAAGTTCTGAAAAGTTCCGTTAATTGGATAGAAATTCGCATAGTGTCCTGCCGCAAGTGCATGGAAAACGCATATTAACAACGTTAATATGATCAGTAATATAAATTTAACATTTTTTATTTTTGGTAGACTTATCTTCTTATGTACCCTTTATATTCTCCTATGCTTATGTTTTATCCAATCACAGTCATCACAAATTAACAGTATACTTATTTGATGATCTGGACAAAATTCTCCATACTGTCAGACTTCGTAATTTTTTCTTCAACAGTGATATAAATATCATCATCGTCATCGACGTCTGTTACTGTATATTCTTTTCCTTGATAGATAATATGATTCGCTACTGCTGTATCGTTTTCATATCTTGCGTATTTTCTAATCACAAATCTATTTTCATCTTCTTCCACTCTTTCAATCGGAATGTACTTCGATGAAACGTTTAGAACGGTATCACACTTCACTTCATTGACCTTCAATATTGTACTGTGCTCTGGTCGTGCAGTAATCGCAACTTCACCATGTCCATTTACGATTTGAATTGGAATATACTCTTTTGATGCTGATCTGAGTCGGTTCATATCGTAATATATTCCACCAACTGGATACACTGTTCCTGTATTTACAACATCTAACTCTGTTCTGAATAAGAAGTGTGAGCTAAAGTTACCTTTTCTCTCAACTTGATAGTCGATATATACATCTGCTAATCCATTTACAGTCTCATCATCAAAATCCACCATGATTTTTTGACTGGTTGGATCTGCTTCATCTACAGTCACTTTGAAACCTGAATGAATCTCATTAGATTCATCTCCCTCATTACGTGCCCAATATGTTTCATAACTATTTGTATAAACTGGGTGCCAGTTTTTATAAAGATCTCTGTAGAAGAACCAGTTCGCTCTTTGAATCCAGAATGTCCAGTCTGTAAAGTCATCGCGTATTGTAGTAGCGTATTTAAAATCAGCATTGTGGAATGAATCCATGTACTTTTCACGTTGATTATCACCTAGTGCATGGATGATATAGTCGATACCTGAAGGCTGGAATGTACCCTCCATAACTTCTTGTGCAGAGGCATACGTTGAAAAGATTGTATCGCCATGTAAGAAATCTCTCGCTTTGTATATATCGTAGCGTCTTTCGGACATCTTACCACCAAGTTCAGGTACGTTAACGCCCTCACCACCAACGACATATTCTCTGACCATGTCCTTTGCGGAAGCTGTAATCCAAGCAAGTGACATTACAACAGATCCAATAATTAAATTACGACGAAGTTGTTTCGTGTTGAATACAGAACTTAGTATTCTACCAACTTCAAACAAGACATTTAAGAATAATACTGTTAATGCGACTTCATATAAACGTCCATTACTTAATAACTTGTATTCATTTACAACACAAAAGCATGCCATGTTAAAGAATGCTAATATACCATAACGTTTACAAGCTTCAATGGAGCCTCTTTCATCGTATAGTTTCTTTAAATAAACGACTGCTAAGCCAGCTTGTAATAAGATTGTAAATGTGAAGTCTACATCAAATGGATAATAACTTCTATAAGAATTGTTATTGAAATACCATGATTGGTATCCACCAGTTCCAAATGTGAATGATGCCCAACCATTAATATTTCCAAGGGTGAAAATCTCTACAGTAATTAACAATCCTAACAGAGATGAAACAATTGATAATAACAACACTTTAAGTGCGAAGCTAAACTTTCTCTCTCTAGCAAACGCAACAAAAGTATTCATAATGATTAAGCATAACCAACATCCAATACCATAATCATTACTCCATGCAAAGCTAATACCTGCAACTAAACCAACTAATAGATATGGAACATACTCCTTAAACTTAAATTGCTTATTCGCGAATCTCTTAGAATAAAAGTTATATCCAACATAAATCAAGAGAACAGCGATCAGCAAGATAGACCCTCTCATCATTCTCGCAGAATTACCTGGACCTAAAGAATATTGAATTGCAGTAAGTACATCCTCACTTGCGACAACAGCATTCTGATAGAATAATGGTTCAATCAAGAAGATAATTAACAAAAAGTTTGTCAAAAAGATTGCTGTATCTTTCTTTCTTAAGACTGCATTCGCAATCATAAATGTAAACACTGCTAAACCTAAAAAAGTAAGGAACGCAAATGCATATAGTGAACTTTGGTAACTACCACCAAATAGTAGTGTTGTAATTGTTCCCAAATACAAATGACCCATTCCTAGATAGTCACTGAAATCTTTAAAAGGAATTTGTCCAGCAAGAAATCTTCTGACTGGATTGAAATTTTGATATGTTCCATTGATTGGATAGAAGTTTGCTAGTTTCTGTGATGTCCATGTATGGAATAAACAAATTCCTAACATAAGTACTACACCGAATACAAACAACTTATTATCTATAATACTTTTTATAAATTTATTCTTTTTAATTCTCGATACCATTTCTATTCTCTCCCAAATATTTTTCGCTTTTGTTATAGATAACAAGCTGATTTATACATTACCCTCAAATATATCTTTTACGTAGTCCATACATCTTTCTATCTCATCTAATGAATCGTTTTTCTTCATTTCGATTGAGATAAAACCGTTATAACCTTCATCAAGAAGAATCTTCTTTAGTTCTTTATGTAGATCCCTTTGTTGGATTGGATTTAGGTTTGGTTCACTGATATGTACGTGATTTATATACTTCACATTAGCAATCAATTCTTCAACACTCTCACCATTTTCAATCATTGTTCCTACATCTAGATTTAACTTAAATCCCTCAGAATTGACCTTCTTGATTAGCTCCAGTGCTGAAGGCGTATCATTGATATAGTTTGTATTATAAATTGGTGGATTCGCTTCCATGCCGATCACAGTATGTTTTGTGTATGCATAATCACCAATTTCTTTAAAGAAATTAATGGCGATTGACTCATCCCCATCTTCTGGGATAACGCGATTGCGAGGACATCCAAAAACTAGATTCTTACATCCAACTGCCTCCGCGAAGTCGATTGCCTTTTTTGTGTAATCAACCAATACTTTACGCTCTTCTTTAGTACCAAACAGTTTCTCTTGTTTTCCATACCAGATAGATTGCATGGATGGAATACAAAATCCATAAATTCCATATATCTTAGAAGCATAGTTACTTGCATCAGCTATATGATCATAAGGATTGTTAGGAAAGATTCTGGTAGGTGCAATCTCTAGTCCAGTAAAGCCCTTTGCCTTCATCATCTGATATACTGCTCCATCATTTCTATCTTCCCAACCAATATTAGAAATAGACAATTTCATTACCATATCTCTCCTTTCCTATCATTTCTTAAAGTATGCCAATACTCTTTTTATCACAATATAGAAACAAATCTGTATAAAGCCAAAATACCATAGTACAAAGCTAATATGTGTATGGATATACGAATGTGATTTCGCAAGAACAATCCAAGACAAAGTAGTCACCAGCATTACAAAATACAGTGTAGCTTCCTCAATGTTAACCTGCTTCTTAAGAGAATCCGTCAGGAATAAAGCAGCTGGTATCATCGCTAATAGTGGGAATAAGTTACCTGGAATTCCAGTGACAATCTCCGTAGAGAAACGGAAGTATTTACATACAACCTCCCAAACAGACGCATTAATTGATGACCATAAGTTATAGGAGAAGTCATTTAGGTTAGCACCACTCGTTCTACGCATTACATCATTCTTTATAATAATCTTGATACCTTCAAGAATATTTCCGCCACCTCTTACTTGTGCATGGATACAAATAGCCACAAGGAAACCAGCTATCGCAAGGATACCTAAGATAATAATTGTACGTATCAACAATATGATTTCCTTCTTATCATTCTTGTTAATCGCAACAACCAAATCCACAATCAAGAATGCGATTAATCCCATCATGATTGTTGATATATATTCATATCCACATAAGCACTTAATCAAGATTGATATAAATGTCAGGATATAGGTAACAACTCTAGAAGTCCTAGAATGAATGTTTAATGAACAGAACAATCCGATTGTCATTGGAATAAACCACGTAAATTCAACCCAGTACATATTATGAGCAAAATTTACAACCCATGGTGATAACCAGAATGTAAATAAGAAACATCCAGCCATTAGAGTATTGTATTTCTTCTTAATCAGATAACTGATGATGACAAATACAAAGGCAGCCATCAAACTGCATCCCAGTCTATACAAGTGTGTCGACACCTTACCATTATGTAAGATTCTGTATAAGATTCTAAATATCTTACCCTGCAATCCATATTGACGATCATATTGTGCAAGATAACCCCTTGGTAGTTCTGCACCATTTGAATCTAAGAAGACTGCGTTATCTAAGGATCCTTGTTTTTCTACACTCAATACAGGACCATAAAATTCTAGAATATAGTTTGTATCATCACGAGTTACTTTCTTTATCTCGAAGATATCTCCATTGCCAAATTTAAGCTGATTGCCTGCTACTGCAACTGTCGCTGTATATGGACTTACACTCAGCGCAATTGCACTCTCATTTTTCGAATAACCATTATCCCAATCATCATCACTGAGATAAGCATTCTTAAAGCCGTAGTATTCTCCATTGATATTAGAATAACGTGCCAATCCATACTTATTAATATCATCAGAAGTATAGTAGTTCGGATACGCATCCGCGTCTACGATACTTTTACTTAATGATTCGCTGTCAGTTTGAAAAATATCAAAACTGGTATTGTTTGTATCCATAGAATTAAATGTATAATTCCACGCTAGAATAGAAACCAAAATACCAATAAATCCTACAGTTTTAGCTCTACTTTTTGAACTTCCGCCTAATTGAGTCGATACGACAACCACTAACGTAGATAACAATAGAATCGAAATAAGGATTCTACTTTCCGCATTGAACGTTGATTTCTTATAGGCAAACGAGATTAAGGCAGTATCTGTTTGTACTTCTGAAACAAAACACTCTGCAGGTACTTCCTGTAAGATAACCGCATCATTTGCATTACTTGTTGAAATGCTTAAAGTATATGTTTGACTAGGTTTATACTTTCCCGTTGTATAGACTTTATACCAAGTATTACCGTTAATCTTTGATAGTTCAACATCTTCACTATCAACGACATTGCCAGACGCATCACTGATATTGAGATTCACAGTCCCTTCTGTCGATGATTGATTTTTAAAATATACCGCAACACCTGTCAGATTCTTGCTGGCAGGTATAAATGTAGTAGAGAACTCCTGTGTGGATACATCATACTCATCGAGTAATTCGTCTTGTGAGATTTCATCGAAACTTACTTCACTATCATAGTAACCATGCTTAAAAAAATTCAAAGGTCCCACTAAAAGAAAAAGAGCCACAATTGCAGTTATGAGCACAATAAAACCAATATTCTTTTTATTATTTTTCTGCATTATATGCCTCCACAAATTCTCGAATCTCTTTTAGAACATCTTGTTTATTTAGGATATATCCATGACTACCACCAAATAGACTATCATGGACAGTGCTATAGTTATAGTTAGCAGGTGTTCCACCTAACTCATTGATGAACTTTTCTCCTGTTAGATACTCATATATCTCACCAGCTGATACAGGTTCTGTTGCTGGATGCCATAGCGTAATATTGTTGTTTAATGCATGTTGAATATCTACCCATAATCTACCAAGATTATAGAATTGATATGTACTTCTGCTATCTGTAAAGTTTAACGCAGAAAAGCCAAGTTGTTTAAACTTGGTTTTTAATAACTCTTTTTCATCTTCTTGTACATTTACTTTGTAGAAACCATTCTCTTGTAGAGTATAGTATTTCTTTAAGTCTGCATCCTTTTGTGCTAATTCATTGAACTTATCTTCTTTTAGCATAAAAGGAATCACATGAATGTAATCATAGATAAAATTCTTTTTGATATTCTTACCAAATAATCCAGGTAAGCGAATGATTAAAGCATCTGGATACTTTTCTTTTACCCAAAGTTCTAACTGATATCTGTTATATCCATATGCATGCAGGTTATCTATATCAATCGCTGAATTTTCATCTACATTGAATGGTGTTTTAAATACATCAATTGTTGAAATTAGCACCAATTTTTTAGGATTGATCTTTGTGATATTTTCTTCTGCTTGAATGATCAAATCCATATCTTTGCTAGGATTGTTATTTGCTAAATACTTTTCAGCACGCAAACCAGCATAGATTAATAAATCTGGATTTGTTCCAAATGCCTCTTCAATATTTTTAGAATTGTATACAGCATCAAATTCGCCAGCATCGTAAATATTACTTCCAACAAATCCTGTATAACCAACAAGTGCTTTTTTCATTTAACCCTCCTACTTCGTGAGTTTTTCAATACTCTCGAAGTTATATTGTTTTCTCTTAAATACTAGATTTACGATTAACTGCAAGTACTTGATGATAATCGTTAATATACCAAATAGTCCAAAGAACGCTACTGACAAGAATAAAATTGTCGTTGTCCATCCAGCTACAGGATGTGCAGTAAAGTAAATCACAAGTGAGTATACAACTGTAAATACTGACATCAACATCATCAATACAGTCATAAATCTAGAGAAGCGATATCCCATATCCGTAAACATCAACAGTGAATTCACCGCTAGATTTGTACGGAACTTTCCTTCACGTTTATCATCATTATGGACGATGTTGTCAACTACATCATAATGTATATTATCAGTCTTCAATCCACAGTTAGCATATACAACCTTACGATAAGGAATCGTCTTGTTCATTGAATTTACACGATTGATGACACGTCTGCTTAATACACGGAAACTTTCCGTCGTCATTTGATAATTCAGCTCTGCATAATTATCAAAGATACGATAGAACATGCGTGAAGTAAACTTCTCTTTCTTATTTGGTGAAGCACTGACAATATCATAGCCCTGTAATGAACGACGATAGATATTCATAATCATGGATGGATAAAAATCAAGATATGTATTATCGAACTCAAATACGAAGTCGCCAATTGACATATCTAAACCCGAATCCATGGACAACTCTAGTCCATGGAAAAAACTCATATTGATCACTGACACACTTGTTGTAGTCGCAATCTCGCTCACTTTTTTGATGATACCCAAGGAATTATCTTCCGAACAATCATTCACACAAATCACTTCTGAATGCTCGAAATTGTTTTCCATTTCTGAAATCACTGTCTTTAGAAATTGTTCTAATCGACTTTCTGCGTTATGTACATATACAATTGCAGACACAAAGTTCTTCTCTTTATTCTCCATCGCTTAATACCTCATCTAGATCATATACTGTATTAATTTTACCTGATAGAACACCAACGAATGTTGGCCCCTCAGAATATTTACGAATGACGGTTGGTCTTGAATCATCAATCTCTGAACTCATAAGTATTGGTTTCATTGAGAATAAAGATTCCTTATAAGTAAATCCATATTCATCCAGCATGTACTTTCTTGCTAGATTTGCCATATATGGGAAAGCTGTTTTTGGTTTTGCTGGACAATCATTACAGTTTCCTAAATGTGTAGTCGAACAATAGCCACCACTTTCCTTCTGACACGCAAATGTTGGTAAGCCATCATAGCTGGTTGTATGCGGTGTAAATGTTACGGATGTGAGTGAATGTAATCCCGTTTTACCAAAAGGCATAATCGAGAAGAATGGGCCATCCATAACTGTAAATCCAATATCTTTCAATTTATCATTCACATCACACAGGATGATTTCACACAACTCATACTTAATACCAAACTTCTCAAAGCCTGCCATTTCCAATATCTGGTTTGTGCCAGCATATGTCGCATTTAATACAAATCCAGATTGATAATCAATGCCATCAGCAGTATGAATAATATAGGAATCACTATCTTTATCAATACCTGTAATCATTACCCCATACTTGATGGTAACAGCTTCTGGATATTTCTTAAGCTCTTCTAAGAAATAATCTAATAATATCTTTGCGTCATATGTGTATTCTCTTGTGCGGAATACACCATCACACATACCATCTTTGAAATAATTGCTTGGAACTAACTCTTCACAAGGAATGTTTGCGGCTTTACAGAAGTCCTTAAATTGTTTCCCATCCGACCAAGAATATTGACTGGAAGTTGCGTAAATCTGCTCAAACTCTTTATTTACGCAAAAATCTGAATTTGCACTGCGGTGATGGCTAAGCCCTTATTTATTGGACTTCTTAGCCATCACATCGCGATATCGCAATTTTCTTGGTGCGTTTATTGCCTTTTCCAAAAAATCTCTTATCTTTTCATAGACATTATCTGACCCTTGGAGGGAGAACCAGATCAGGTTCATCCAGTCTTGTAGATTGTCTCGATCGTAACCTCCATGTGCTCGCATGTATCTCTTGGATAAGTCATGAAGGTTATTGATTGGATCCAATGGATTCTCTTTATCCGGAAGTCCCTTGGTTTTCGTGGAAGGATGAACCTCGTCAGTCAAATTCAGTTTCTTTATAAGCTCATGATGTGAATGCTCACTGTCATGTATCAAATGTGCTCCTGGCTTTATGTGGTTGCCATAAGCTTCCAGCGTACTCTTGTTGGACGGCTTACTGGTCTTCTCGTTAATCAGAAGTATATGACCGTGATCATCAAAGCCGGCAGCGACACAGATTCTATTTCTTGAAATTCCTCTGAGCTTCTTTCCATTTTTCAGAATCATCTTATTTTTGATCACAGGGAAGAACATCTCATCTATGTAAACATTACCTTCCAGAACAACATTTTCCTGTACATTCTCCAGAACACTGAAGACCTCTGTTAACCAGTATTTACCTGTGGTTTGGGCATTTCTGTTGTCTCTGGCAGATGTTCGTATGGAGTGGAATTCAAACAGATGGATCAAAAACTCAAATCGTTCTGAAATCGGAATCTTTCGATTATCAAAAATAGTGTTAGTTAAAGCTCCGAATTTGCGATTGCAATCTTTGCATAGAAAACATCTTGTACCGTTCCGGTAATATCCGTTCCTCACGAATGAGATACTTCCGCAATGATGGCAGTAATCAACGTCAATACTATTGATGAAGTTAATCTCATCAATCGAAGCGACAGGATGTTTTGCGTCATACCATTCATGAATGGTACATGAAATAAGCTGCTCACCAAGAGTAAGCGGCCTGTCATCCAATTCCCAGGCAAGGGTCCTCAAAGAGGATCCCCATCGGGATCTATTAGGTTTATTCATTTGTATTTGGCGGTTTGGAACTTCCAGGAGCTGATTAACGAAACCGCCAAGTCAGCGCTAATCAACTCGTGGAAGCTTCCTGATATGTCCCTTTCTCGAACATTATCCATTATACTTCCAAATTGATTAGG
>JALENJ010000006.1 GCA_022767445.1 Erysipelotrichaceae bacterium
TGTGACGATTGTATCTAGACCTTCTGGCATACGGCGAATAAATTGCCAACTGTGTGCTTCTTTGGCTGCTTGGATGATATCTTCATCACTTGCATTATCTACTCCAAATGCAATGTTATCTCGAATGCTTGCTTGTTTTAACCATGTTTCTTGTAACACCATTCCAAAGTTCTTACGAATGGATTTACGACTTCGTTCATAGATATTTTGTCCATCTATTTCGATTGTTCCGCTATCTGCGTCATAGAATCGCATTAATAGATTGATGAGTGTTGTCTTTCCACAACCTGTCGGTCCTACGATTGCGGTTGTCGTGCCTGCTTTGGCCGAGAAGTTAAAGTCTTCAATTAGCTTCGTATTTGGATCGTAGGAGAAGTATATGTTGTTGATGTTGATAGCACCTTCTTTTTCATCGAGTTCCTCGATTGGATCTGCTGTTTCAATCGGAGCCTCGATGAGTGCGAATACTCGATCTGCACAGGCTATCGCATTCTGTAATTCTGTAACAACACTGCTGATGTCATTAAATGGTTTCATGTATTGGTTTGCGTAGGATAGTAGTACTGTTAAACCACCTACTGTTAGGTTTCCTTTCAGGATACTATAGGAACCTAATACCGCAACAATCGCATAGATAACATTGTTAACTGCTCGTGTTGATGGGTTTGTCAGTGAACTGATAAACGTAGCTCCTTGGCTATATTCTTGTAGTTCTTTGTTGATAATCTCAAAGCGTTTGGATGCTCGTTGTTCATAGCCAAATGCTTTTACTATTTTCTCTCCACCAATCATCTCATTGATGAGTGCTGTTTGTTTACCACGTGTTCTTGTCTGTTTGGTAAACAAATCATAGGAACGCTTAGAGATAAATCTAGCCACAAAGAAGCTCACTGGTGTTAATACCAGCACGACCAATGTGATGACTAAATTCTTAGAGAACATAAACACTAATGTTGCGATAATGGTGATAACACCAGTAAACAACTGAGTAAATCCGAGTAATAAACCATCTGATAACTGATCAACATCCGCAATGACACTCTGTACGATATCACCACTGCTATGACTATCTAGGTAGGATAGTGGTAGTTTTTGTATGCGTACCATTGCCTTATCACGTATCTGTTTGACAGTATGGTAAGCTACGTGATTGTTGATGAGATTCATTAGCCAAAGGCTAATTGAAGCGATACTTACACAGATGAGTATATTTATCAGTGTATGCATTAATGGAGTGTACTCGATGTTTCCCTGGGAAATGATATGATCGATTGCCTGACCAAATAGTATAGGAGCATACAACTGTAGTATCGCTGCTACTGCTGACAATACAATACTAAGTATTAGAAAGACTTTGTACTTGCCTATGACATGCATGACTTTCCAAAGTGTTTTGTTTGATGTTTTCATGCAAGTACCTCCTTAGGTCTTTCTTCAGGAAATTGTGAGTAGTAAATTTCCTGATAAACACTACATGCATGCATTAACTCATCGTGTGTTCCTTTGCCTACCAAATTACCATCATCTAATACGAGTATTTGGTCGGCATAGCGTACACTGGATGCACGTTGAGAGACAATGAAGACTGTCATCTTATTTTCTAAACCAGCGATAGCTTGACGAAGTTTTAAGTCTGTCACGAAGTCTAATGCGCTTGCGGAATCATCCATAATCAATATCTCTGGTTTCTTCAAAAGTGCTCTTGCGATGGTTAGTCGTTGTTTTTGTCCACCGGATAGATTGCGACCGTTTTGTTCGATCATCGCATCGAGTCCGTTTTTACTGATAACGACGTCTTTTGCTTGGGCTATTTCTAGTGCTTGCCAGATTTCTTCGTCTGTCGCATCTTCTTTGCCCCATTTCATATTCTCACGAATTGTGCCTTCAAATAGAATTGCTTTTTGGGGTATCATACCAACTTTATCAATGAGTGCTCCTTCTGGATAGTCTTTGACATCAACTCCATGTAAGCATACTTTTCCTTTTTGTACATCGTAGTAGCGTGGTATGAGTTGTACAACTGTTGATTTACCACAACCAGTACCACCGATAATACCAATCGTCTCTCCTGTTTTTGCGGTAAATGTAATATCGGTGATGGCGTCTGCTGACGAGGCTGGATAGGCAAATGAGACGTGGTCGAAGCTTACTGCAGCTGCTTGTTCATCCTCATTCACTGGTTTTGTGGAGTATTGCATCTGACGTTTTACATGCAGTACATCTTCGATACGATCTAGACATGCGATGGATTTATTCATTGTGATGATTAACGTAGATAGTTTGATTAGCTCTACAATGATCAAAGCCATTAGGTTATAGAGTGCTACGACATCTGCCTGTTGGATGAATCCTCCATCAACCCTGATTGCGCCAAAACGTATTAATAGAATGGTTGATACACTGATGATGATATATGTTAAAGGATTCATTAAAGCAGATAGTCGCCCAACTTTCTCATTCAATTTTGTGAGTGCTTCGTTTTCATCTTTGTATTGTTTGACTTCTGCATCTTCTTTGCGGAATGCGCGAATCACTCTAACACCTGTTAGGTTTTCTCTTAGGGTCGCAAGAAGTTTATCCAAAGCACCTTGTACTTTGGTATAGAGTGGTAAACTCATGGACATGATTGTAAAGATGACAATCGCTAGGACTGGAATCGTTATCGCAAAGATGATTGCCATTTTGATATCGATTGTAAATGCGACTACCAGCGATCCAAATACGATAAATGGACTACGCAGTAATAAACGTAGTGCTAGATTAAATCCTGTTTGTACTTGTAGTACATCACTGGTCATACGTGTAATTAATGTATCCGTACCTAGCTGATCAATCTCTGCGTATGTCAGTGATTGGATATTATCAAATAGTTCCTGTCTTAAATCGGTTGCGTAACCAGTACTGGCTTTGGATGCAAACCATTGGGCAGTAAACGAGAATAACATTCCAGCTATAGCCAGCAATAAAAGTACGATAAACATCACAATGACATACTGCATGTCATTTTTACCAATACCGTTTTTGATAATGTGGGCAATAATCACCGGTACAAGTAAATCCATTAGTGCCTCTAATAGTTTGAATAGGGGAGCTAGGATACTCTCTTTTTTGTATTTCTCAACGAATTTAAAACTCATTCTCTCCTGCATAAATCACTTCTCCTGCATAATATTAAAAAGTGTAGTTTCCCACACTTTTACATAGCTCCTTTGTATTCAGCTTGGCTTAATCCTAAGACGATGTGTCCAATTGGATTTACTAAGATTAACATTGTTGTAAGTCCACCACCAATATTGAAGGCCTTAGATTGTCTGAGGGAACGCATAATGTGAATCACTACTGAAGCGATCATCATCACAAGTCCTAACCAACCAATGAATTGAATACCAGTATTGGATGATACTAGGAATAACGCAAGTCCACCGACTGCTAATACACACCAGATATAACCGATGCCCTTAGCTTTCCAAGTTAAGTTAAACATTTGAATCTCTCTTACGATAGGAATAAATGCAATTATTGGATTCGTTGGAGTTTTGCGTAATGTTTTGAAATATCCGAAGGTTTGTAAGACATACCATATTACCGCAAAGATTGCGTAATTTGTCAGATAATTCGTTAATTCTAATGTCATAGTAACCTCCTAATATGTTTCTATTTTCTCTAAATCACCATAATTGATATCTGTCGGTGTTTCACGACCGAATAACATAATCAATACATTCGCTGTCTGTGTCTGATCATTGAGAGAAGCGACTCTACCTTCCATTGCGCTGAATGGACCTGTAAGAATCTTGACTGTATCGCCAATCTCAAAGTCAATTGAGATCTTCTTATCGCTTTGACCAATACGACGTAAGATAGCTTCCATTTCATCTGGAGCAACTGGGAATGGTTTTGCGCCACCACCAGAAGATCCGATAAATCCTGTAACGCCTGGTGTATTACGTACTACATACCAAGCCTCATCAGTCATCTTCATCTCAACAAATAAATATCCAGGGAAGACATTTGTCTTAACATCCTTTGGTTTTCCATCTTTACCGATGACTGTTTCTGTTTCTTCAGCCACAACAATACGGAATAAGGAATCTTGGATACCCATTGTCTCTACACGTTTTTCTAGGTTTTCTTTTACTCTGTTTTCATGACCAGCATATGTATTTACTACATACCATCTAGTTTCATGTTCATCATCAATTGCTGAAATTACTGCTTTATCATTTACTGTCATAATTCTTTACGCTCCAATTCCAAACAATCTCAATAGAGTTGCTACACCTAAATCACATAACATGAAAAATAGTGCAAAGAAAATAGTGAATGCTAGTACTTCGCTTGTATTTTGGAATGTACCTGCTTCGCTACCCTGCGTAGTCCAATGTGGCCAACGAACGCGCTTGGCTTCTTTGCTGATACCGCTGATTGTAAACCAGTGGTCTCTTGTCGGTTTGTTCTTCTTAGCTAATTTCTTGGCTTCTTTCGCCTTTTGCTTTTCAGCCTTTTTATCTTTCAATTCTTCAGACATCGCCTTGCCTACTTTCTACTTTGTTTCTTTATGGAGTGTCATCTTGCCACACTTTGGACAAAACTTCTTAATCTCCAATCTCTTTGTACTGTTTTTCGATCCATTTGTTGTGTAATTGCGTGCTAAGCATTCTTCACACGCAAGAATAATCTTTCTTGCTGTTTTTGCCATTACGAAAAACTCCTTCAAAGTCTTGTTTACAATAGCACATTATTCTCAATCTAGCAACGAGCCAGACGCTTCTTTCGTTGAATCATCACGTATTTTTTACTCTTCACTAAAAGTCATGACTGGGATAATACCATTTACACGATGCATATGCGATCACAGATTCATTCAACTACAGATTTATTTTCTTGGTGTATTGAATTGTCGATGAGCGATTGTGTTGAATAACAACAATGATATGATTTCCAGATGTATGAAGATCATTATGATTCGAAACCGATATTGTCTTAGTTAAAGAAAAAGGAATATGTCCGATTTATAGAAAGGAACTGTTATGATTCATTCTATCAGATTAGATTGGAATGAATATGAAAAAGATTATATTAACCCCTATGGAAGAAAACAAATACAACATTATTAAAGAATTAGTTGATTATTCTGGCAATAAGCATCGTGCTGCTTTATAGCTAAATTGTTCTCTACGGAATATCAACCGATTGATGAAACGTTATAAGTCTGAAGGTAAGTCTGCCTTCTCTCATGAAAATCGTGGAAGATTACCTTCTAACACTTTCTCACTAGAAACGAAACATCAGATTATTGAGCTCTATATCAATGAATACCTTGATGCCAACATCACGCATTTCAGCGAAATTGTTCAGATTGAACTAGGTATCTCCATTCGTGATACAACGATCAGAAACTGGTTATCAGAATATGATGTCTTGTCCCCAAACGAATAGAACAAACAACATCTACCAAAGCTAAAAACGTACTCAAAGAGCAGATTGAATCAATTGAAGATGATACACCTCATTCACGTAGATCTAGATCTAAATACATGGGTGAGATGATTCAAATGGACGCTTCAAGCTACGAATGATATGGCATCTACACTTAGCTGTAGACGATGCC
>JALENJ010000048.1 GCA_022767445.1 Erysipelotrichaceae bacterium
CAGTTGCGTTTACCACTAGATTTATCATTGGTCATTGATAAACTTGATCCAATGTGGTCTTTCCTAGAGATCGTGAATAGTATCAACTTGAGGAGGTTTATCCGATCTCATAAAGGTAACCAAGGGTATAATCCTATCATGATGATGAGGGTGGTCTTATTTGCGTATATGAATCATGTCTATAGTCTACGAGCCATAGAAGAAAAATGTAAGACGGATATCCGCTTTATGTATCTTTGCCAAGATGAAAGACCATCTTTCATGGCCTTTCAAAGATCAAGTACTCATCAAAACATACCAGTATCGAAAGCTACAACAACTCATGAAGAAATTCGCTTTCGAAAAAGAAAAGACTAAGAAATAATCACTTCTTAGCCCAATCTTCTAACATATCACCCTTTACAATGTATGCATGTTTAGCAAGTTTCGCTAGTGGTGTATCAGAATACGAATCCGAATAAAAATTCTCAATCGGAGTATTCTGAAAAACCTCTTGGTAACGTCTTACCTTCTCTTCGCCATGACAATTCAAACCATCATATACACCTGTATGCATGTCAACCCGACTAGCCATACAGGTTTTAATACTTACTTTCTTACAGAAAGCCTGAATTAAAAATTCAGGAGAAGCAGATATAACAACATCATCTTCCTTTTGATTATCTTTGTACCAATCCTTGACATGGTCTAAATGACGTGTTGTATATTCATCTACGACATTCTCCATATCCTCAACATAGCGAAACATACGATACAGATTCGATTTAAACACCAACTTAGGTTGAATATGCAAAGCATACAACAAACCAAACCAAATCGTTCTAGGTAAATTCAATAACGTCTTAGGTCTATGAATCCAAAGATAGATTACAAAACCAAACGTCGAATCTCCTCTATATATCGTATCATCCCAATCATATACGTTCATCGTGCATCTCCATTCATCCTGTATTAAGATAAGTTAACTACCAACTATTTGCAAGTCTAACATAACTGAACCATAATATTTAATGATCAGCACTGACTTGACATAGTACAAACTACAGACGAATATATCAGTAGAAAAGTAAATATTCTTGGCATATATATTCAGTTGGAATGTATAATGAAGTTGAAACCGAATGTAATACATTAAGGGTTTTGTAAAGGTGATTTTATGGTTTTGATATATCCTGATGAGATAAAGGAATTAAAAAAAATATACGAACCATATATGATAGGCACAAAGTTGAAAGATGATGCTCCTAGTGAAGCTGTTGAGGCAGCAATAAAGTTCAAAGAATGGGTCGATGAACAATATCGGCTAGCAGGCATGGAATAAGACATCGCAATCTGCGATGTTTTTTATTTTACAGAGGTTTAATATGAGTAAATTACATACAACTGGAACTTATTTTTTTAATTGAAAAACAAAATTAAAAGGCCTAACTCCTTTTCGAGTAAGGAATCAAGCCCTATCATACCTGTTGATTAAATGTCCAAATAATATGGTTCACTTCAACATTTATAGCTTCCTAGAATCTATTTTAGTATTGTCCCATTGCTGGTGCTGCTGGAGCTTCCTTCGCTGGAATTTCTGCGATTGCGGCTTCTGTTGTGATGAATAAGCCTGAGATGCTTGCGGCGTTCAGTAGTGCACTTCTTGTTACCTTAGTTGGATCGATAATTCCCTTAGCGAACATATCTACCCATTCACCTGTCTTAGCATTGAATCCGATGTTCTCTTTTTCAGTGAGTTGTTTCTCGTAGATTTCATTTCCATCAAATCCTGCATTCTCAGCTATCTGCATAATTGGCATCTTAAGTGCATCTAATACAACATTAATACCTCGTTGTACATCTGTAATGTCTGACTTCAAGTCTGCACGTACATCCCGGTATGCCTGTACTAATGCAAGTCCGCCACCAGTTACAACACCTTCTTCAACTGCTGCCTTTGTAGCGTTGAGGGCATCTTCAATACGTAGCTTCTTATCTTTAAGTTCTGTTTCTGTTGTTGCGCCTACTTTGATTAACGCAACACCATTTGTAAGTTTACCAAGTCTTTCTGATAGTTTCTTCTTATCGTAGTCTGACTT
Organism: Erysipelotrichaceae bacterium; assembly: GCA_022767445.1. Lineage (GTDB taxonomy): Bacteria > Bacillota_I > Bacilli_A > Erysipelotrichales > Erysipelotrichaceae > Bulleidia. Next base: position 2,079 of record JALENJ010000048.1, read on the forward strand.
TGTGTTTTCAATCGCTGCTTTAATCTCTGAAACACGTGCAGCGACTTCATTACTGTCACCTGAACCATCAATGATTGTTGTCTTGTCTTTGCCAACAACGACTTTCTTAGCAGAACCTAAATCATTGATTGTCATATCTGCTAGGTTCATGTTGAGGTCTTTCGCAAAGAACTTCGCACCTGTAAGTGCTGCAATATCTGCGAGTTGGCTCTTTGCGTTGTCTCCAAAGCCTGGAGCCTTTGTAGCTACAACATTGAATGTACCACGTAGTTTATTGATAATGAGTGTGCTCATTACTTCATTATCATAATCATCTGCAATGATTAATAGTGGTTTGTTTACTTTAACAACTTCTTCTAGTACTGGTAAGATATCTTGGATTGTATTTACCTTTTGGTCTGTAACCATAATATATGGACTATCCATGGATACTTCCATCTTATCTCTATCACTTACCATGTATGGTGATACATATCCTTTGTCATACTGCATACCTTCTGTCATCTCTAATACAGTTTCAAAGGAACGTGATTCATCAACGTTGATGACACCATCATTACCAACTTTTTCCATTGCCTCGGCAATGATCTTACCAATCTCCTCAGAACCTGATGAGATTGTAGCGATGTTTTTAACATCTTCGTTTGTTGTTACGTGGTGGGAGTTCTTGAGTAAAGCATCTGCTACTACATGTGCTGCCTTATCAATACCCTCACGCATCAATACTGGATTTGCTCCTTTATCTACAGCTTTTAGACCTGCTGTAATCATTGCCTGTGTTAGGATTGTCGCTGTTGTTGTACCATCACCAGCTAACTCATTTGTATTATTAGCTGCTTCGTATACAAGTTTAGCGCCCATGTTTTCGAACTTATCTTCTAGTTCTACTTCTTTGGCGATTGTTACACCATCATTTGTGATAATTGGTGAACCAAAGGACTTCTCTAATACAACGTTTCTTCCCTTTGGACCTAATGTTACCTTAACAGCATCTGCTAATTTATTAACGCCTTCTAACATAAGTTGGCGTGAATCTTTTCCGTATTTCAATTCTTTTGCCATGATAATTCCTTCTTTCTACTTATTCATCAATCGCAAGAATATTCTCTGCTTCAATCAATAGATATTCTTTGTTACCTTCTTTAATTTCTGTTCCTGAATACTTCTTATATACAACTTTTTGACCTACTTTTAGCTCGACTGGAACAAGTGTTCCACTTTCTGTTTTACCAGGTCCTACAGCCACTACAATTCCCTTTCCAGGTTCTTCTTTTGGCTGTTCTGTCAAAATGATTCCGCTCTTTGTTTTCTCTTCTTCTTTTGCTTTTTCTAAAACAACATAATCACGTAATGGTTTTAACATCTTTTATCCTCCTTTAGCACTCTAAAGAGTTATCTGCTAACACTGTATATTCTATGCACTTTTTATCACTCTGTCAACACGAGCGATAAATCTCATTCTTCAAATCAAGAATGATAAATATTTTGTATAATGTTGGCGATATGAACATACTTGCAAACAACGTAAATACGCTATTGATACTGATGATAGGCGTAATAATCAGCTATGGTACATACGGGCTATACCGCATGAATCTCCTTAGAAAATATCGAGATATCTTACCTATGTTATGTATCACATTGATCTATTCTTTGGCGTCTTTTTATCGACTCGGATCCCATCAGATACCTACTACAACCTGGCAACCTACCACAATGAATCAAGAGATTATATTCTCGTTTGATGATATAGAATCATTTGATAGAATATATACCATCTATGGTGAGGGTGATAATAATGCCAATCCAACTTCCTATCAAATCGGCACCCAGGATATCCATCTATACGGTTCCAATGACATGCATACATGGCAACCAATTACTACACTACCACATGGTTCTTATTATATGTATTCCATTATTGAAGGAAGTTGGAATTATCATTACATCAAACTGGTATCTGATAACACCAATAACAGTCTAAGTGAGATTGGCTTCTGTAACTTTGATCATTCTTCTTTCTTACATGTATCTATTTTAAAAGATGCCAACAACACGAAGTATCCTGCTCAATTATTAATTGATGAGCAGGATAAACTTGTCATGAATCCAACATATTATGATCAAGTATATTTTGATGAAGTCTATCATGTTAGAAATGCATGGGAGATAGCGAATGGACAATACATGTATGCGACAGTGCATCCTCTATTAGGAACTAATATCATTGCACTGTCGATCAAGATATTTGGTATGAATCCCTTTGCTTGGAGATTACCAGGAGTACTTGCAGGTATCTTGATGATACCTGTTGCATACGCAATCTTAAAGATGTTATGCAAGAAGAGTTTGTTTGCCAATATAGGTTGTGTATTATTAGCAGCTGACTTTATGCATATTACAACATCCCGTATTGGTACACTAGAACCCTTTAGTATCTTATTTATTCTTTGCGCTTATGCATGGATGTTGAAATATTGCTTAAGTGATTACTATTCTAGCAAGTCTTGGAAGTACCTGTTTTTATCTGGCACCTCTATGGCTGTCTCTATCACTGTTAAGTGGACTGGCTGTTATAGTGCGGTAGGTCTTGCGTTGATGTTATTTAGTCAATGGTTTGTACAATGGCGAAAAGATACACACAACAAGAAGTTCTACCAAATGTTATTCACTAATGTTTTGATGTGTATTGCATTCTTCATTCTGATTACGGTTGTAATTTATCTAATTTCATACATACCAGATCATATTTATCGAAATGAATCGTGGTCGATTGCAGGAGTGATACGTCAAGCAATATCGATGTATCAATATCACACCAACTTACAGGCTACACATCCATTCCAAAGTACTTGGGTTCAATGGATTTTTGATTTGCGTCCTATCTGGTATTATTTCACGCAAATAGGACACTCTGTTTATACAATCGCCTGTTTCTCAAATCCACTACTTACATGGATTGGTATTTTAGCAATTGTATATACATGCATGCAAGCAATCATAAAGAAAGATAAGATTGCTTGGTATATCCTTATGGGATTTTTAAGCAATCTATTACCATGGGTTATCTATGTAGAGCGTGTAGTATTCGCATATCACTTCTATCCATCTTCATTATTTATGATATTTGCGATTGTATATACAATATCTAAGCTACATACATATCCTAAATTACATCGATGGATATATACATACCTCACTCTTTATGTATTGTTGTTTGTATTATTTTTACCAGTCACAACTGGTATTGCGACCTCTATTGACTACGTGCACTTCTTAGAGTGGTTGCCAGGATGGTACTTTGGATGAAAAAGAAATCTATAGATTATGTCGTAATCGTATTATTTACTGTGTTGTTGATGTATCCGTATCTGTTTCATTCAACTTTAACGATTGAACATGATACCTTCTTCCATGTATCTAGAATCTTCCATTACGCTGAAAGTCTACAGAATGGAAAATTCTTACCAGCCATCTATCCAACAGAAAATGGTGAATACGGATACGGTAGTCCGCTATTCTATTGTGATTTGTTTTTGTTGATACCAGCGATTTTTCATAATCTTGGTGTATCGCTGGTTCATTGTTATAAAGCAACTGTGCTTGTTGCGAGTTTACTAGCAGGAAGCGCAATGTACCTACTTGCAAGTCGATTTACTAAGAAATCGTCAATCCGACTTTTCGCAGTATGTGCATATATGTTTAGTAATTACCATATTACAGATATCTATGTACGTGGTACCTTAGGTGAAGTATTCGCACTGATTGGTATCCCGCTTATATTGCGTGGGTTGTACGATATCTTAGAACAACATAAGCATTGGTCATATATGTATCTTTTGGGTTTGGTTGTCACTGTGTTATCGCATATTTTAAGTTTTCTATTATGTGTTGTACTCATCATTATATTTTCACTCTTGTACTTAACTAGAAGTTCATTCAATACGTATAAAACATTGATAATTGAAAGTATGCTTGCATGTTCACTCACTACATTTTACACCTTTCCAATGATTGAGCAATTGTTATCACAGAAGTATTATCTAAGTTATTATGCAAGTAGTTTACAACTAGATACCTACGCAATGACTTTCTGGCAATATCTTGCCAATCGTACAATATTCGGTATTTCGAGTAATCAGCTTCCTATCGATCATGTAATGGTTGTGAATGTCGGTTGGTTTTTAACCTTTGTACCGATTTACTATCTGTTTATCAGAAGGAAAGATCCTCATTTCTTTATTGATTGTTTGTTTGTAATTGGTATTGTTTGTTTTATCTTTCCTTCTGTATTACTTCCATGGAAACAATTATCAGTATTACGTATTTTACAGTTTCCATGGCGATTCAACATGTTAGCACTACCACTGTTGTGCATACCTGTCATAAAGGTAATTGAATATATCAATCTTCGATATCGACATGTATCACTTATTTTAATGACTCTTTTATCACTAGAAGCAATCTATCAATTATATCCTGCAACACAGCGTACTTTTGTAATGCAGGACAATATAAGCTGGTCACAAGTATCCACCAGTGAGATGATTGATCCATATTACTCTGCAACCTATAAGCGTGTAGAGCTAGCTGGTGGTGATTATCTACCATACAATTCACCAGACTTTAGAACGTATCCCCAAACAATACAGGATCAAAACGATAACTCCTTGACAACTGGAAAATTTACCAGCTATGATAAGTACACTTTTACAATCACTAACCCACAAGAAGTGATATTACCTATCTCTTACTATAAAGGTTATGTGGTTCAAAATATGGGTAGCTATGAAATCCTACCAACAAAACTAAGTCATAATGGTCTTGTGTCTGTAGATATCACACATGCTGGAACATATACTTGTGTTTATCGTAATACTGTTATTAGGAATGTATCATTTGTTTTATCCATGATAACTTTCGTTATCATGGTATTATCTTGCATGCATGTATATAAAAGGAAGCTGTATTGATGTAGTAAATTATATGGATTTACTTGAGGCATACAGCTTCTTTTTATGTTCTTTTTAATGATTACGTCTATTATATATAAACAACGGTATAGCAAATAACATGTCAATTACTAATAAAATATATAACATCGGACTAGAAAAATTCTTATCAAATAAATAATTTACTACTTTAAGAGTCAGCAAAAAACTAATAAACGTCCACATTATTCTACAGAATTTTACTGATAAAATAGAATTTATTTTTTTGCTAAATGTACTGATCAATATATTCATAATTTATTTACCTCCCGTATATAATCAAAAATCAGTATTCGCTAACAATATACATAAGAATTATCCATTTTTCTGTATCATCTATCCATATATTAACACTTTGATCAATACATAACAATCTTTGACAGTTATGAATCAAAAAAATGCCAAAAAACCTTGATGTATAAAGGATTTTTGGCATTCTTGTTATGTTGATTGATGTAGTGTGGGATTTGATTTTACGAGCGTAAGTCTGCAGACACTTTTTCTTTAATCTTGTCTAGAATTGCGTCATGGACGGTACGTACTTCTTCATCGTTGAGAGTATGATCACTTGCCTGATATGTAATTCTTAGGGCAATTGACTTCTTACCTGCTTCAACGTGTTCTCCTTGGTATACGTCGAATACTTCTGTACTGCGTACTAGTTTCTTTCCAGTGTTGTTAATCACTTTCGTGATTTCCTCTGCTGTTACATCTCTATCTACTACTAAAGCAATATCACGTGCGATAGATGGATAACGATCAAGTGGTACAAACTTCACCTTAGAAGCTGTGATGTCATTAACAGTGCTTAAGGAGATTTCTGCGTAGATGACACGTTTTAAATCGAATTTCTTTGCATAGCTTGGATGTAATTCACCAAATAAGCCTAATGGTTTTCGGTCTAAGAGAATCTCTGCACTACGATATGGATGGAAGTGTTCTACATCTGTAGTATTTGGACGTACAGTAATACGTGCATCATTGAAACCGCAGCGATTCAACCATGTCATTAACATGCCCTTCATCGCATAGAAATCTGCCGGTTCACTTAACTTATGCAATACATCGTTTTGTACGTTTCCATCCAATGCGACTGCAAGTCTTTCTTCTTCTTTGCCTTCGGCATGTACCTTGGATATTTCAAAGAGTAGATTATCGCTGTTTTGGTGTGCTTCGTTGTATTGAACACTAGCTAATACTGAGTTAATAAGTCCTGCACGTACGTATCTACGATTTTCTGACATTGGCATTGCTAGTTCGATTGCTCTACCGAGTGGTAATGCAGTTGTCTCCATCTCTTCTTTGGAAATAAGTGTATACGTTACGATTTCATTTAATCCATAGGACTTAAATGTTTCTCTTGTCATTCGTCTTAGTCCTTGTAGTGGTGATAATTGTCCAACTGTTGTATTCATGACTGGTAGTGTTGCCTTGAGTGTATCAAAGCCAATAAGACGAATGATTTCTTCATCAATATCTGCCGGTACTTCAATATCTGTACGATAGCTTGGAATATGACATGTGATTTCATCACCGTTTACTTCTGGTTGGAAGTTTAGCCATGTTAAGGCTTCTTTTACCTGTTCCATTGTAAATGCTGTACCGAGTAATGCATTGCAGTGGGATAGTGTTTCTTTTACAACCACTGGCTGGTAGCCATCATTACCATAGGATACTGTTTCTTCAATATCATCTGCACTTGCGTATTCTTGTAATAATTGGATGGAGCGATCAATTGCTTTTTTCGTTGCCAGGGATTCTATGCCCTTGGTAAAACGTTGTGCTGCCTCTGTAATTAGATTGAGGCGAATTGATGTTTTACGAATGGAAGTCTTGTTGAAGTGTGCTGCTTCGATGAAGATTCCTTCTGTTGTTTCATCAATCATGGATTCTTCGCCGCCCATAATACCAGCGATACCTGTCACTTCGTGATTTGTTGTAATTAACAAGTCGCCTTTTTCGATTGCGAATTCTTGTCCATCAAGTGCTGTCATTGTAAGTGCTTGATCATCAACAACTGTAATCTCTTTGGATGGTAGTTTTGCTAGATTGTAATAGTGTAGTGGTTGTCCTGTTTCTAGCATAACAAAATTGGAAATATCAACGACGTTGTTGATGGAGTTCATACCTGCCGCATGGAGATAGTTCACCATCCACTTAGGAGATGGACCTACTTTTACATGATTGACAACTTTTCCTAGGTAGTAATCACACTTATCACTTAAGCTTTGTACTTTGAATTGTGATGGAGTTCCTACATCAGATTTACCTACATAGTCTGGCCATTTAACTTGGCGGTGTAAGATTGCCCCAACTTCTTTTGCCATATTCCACATGCTTGAACAATCCGCACGATTTGGTGTCAAAGATACATCTAGAATCGTATCGTCAAATCCTAGATATCCAAGTACATCTTTTTCTCCAATTGGAGCGTCAACTGGTAACTCTTCAATCCCTGTCCATTGTCTTTCTTCTAGGTATTTTTTATCAACACCTAATTCTGCCATGGAACATAACATACCATTTGATTCAATGCCATGTAGGGGTTTTGCCTGGATGGTTCCACCTGGTAATACCGCACCAGGTAGTGCTGCGATTACCTTTAAGCCTAGTCGGCAGTTTGGTGCACCACATACAATCTGTGTTGTGTCCGCATCGCTATTTCCATAACGTACGATTGTACGATGTAGATGGGTATCTGAAATATCTTCACATTCAATAACCTCAGCGATCACAAGGCCTGTGCCTTGTGCCATTGGTTCAATACCCTCAACTTCTAGTCCAGCTGTTGTTAGGGCGTTAGCTAGTTGTTGAGGTGTGATATCTTTTAAGTCTACATATTCTTGTAGCCATTTATAACTTAGTCTCATCTTCAATTCTCCTATTAGTCAAAACGATCAAATGTCTTTAAGAAACGTACGTCATTTGTATAGAAGTTGCGAATATCATCAATTCCATACTTCAACATTGCGACACGCTCTAGTCCTACACCAAAGGCAAAACCGGAGTATTTCTTCGCATCAAAACCATTCATTTCAAGAACATGTGGATGTACCATACCTGCGCCTAGAATTTCAATCCAGCCAGATCCTTTACATACCTTACAACCTTTACCATTGCAGAAAGGACAAGATACATCTACTTCTACTGATGGTTCTGTAAATGGGAAGTAAGATGGACGGAAGCGTACTGTTCTACCCTGTCCAAACATCGCATTTGCCATGTATTCTAGAGTTCCCTTTAAGTCCGCAAGTGTAATGTTTTCACCTACGACAAGTCCTTCACACTGCATGAATTGGTGACTATGAGTAGCGTCGTCGTCGTCACGACGATAAACCTTACCTGGACAGATTAGTTTAATTGGTACTTGACCCTTTGCCTTTTCTAATTCACGCATCTGCATCGCTGTTGTGTGCGTTCTTAGAAGTGTGTTGACATCAATATAGAATGTATCCTGCATGTCTCTAGCCGGATGATCTTTTGGTGTGTTGGCTAATTCGAAGTTGTAGTAATCTTGTTCAACTTCCGGTCCTTCTGCCACCTTATAACCCATACTAAGGAATAAGTCTTCAATCTCTTGTTGGATCATGTAGAGTGGATGTGTTGTACCTAGAATGTGTTTATTTCCCGGTAATGTAATATCAATCTTTTCTTCCTCAAGTTGTGAGGATAGTGCCGCAATCTTAAGCACTTCTTCTTTTGATTCTAATGCCTTTGTGACGATATCTTTGCATTCATTGACTTTTTGTCCAAAGGCTGGCTTCTCCTCTTTTGGTAGTGCCTTCATTTCGGACATCAATCCTTGAATACTTCCCTTTTTACCTAAGTATTGGATCTTAACTTGTTGTAGTTGTTCAAGATTTGAAGCTTGTTCGATTGCATCAAGAGCTTCTTGTTGAACTTGCATTACTTTATCGCTCATCATTTCCTCCATAAAAAAATTCCTGCAAAATATTGCAGGAACGTCATTTCACGCGGTACCATCCTGATTCACACTACTGTGTGCACCTTAATTGCTCTGTAACGTAGAGATACGGAGAGGATTAGTCTCACTGGAAAAGTGAATTCACCAAGCATCTTCCTTAGAGTTCTTTTCAGAAAATGAACTCCTCTCTTTAAGTGATGGATTTGGCTACTACTCTTTTCGTCTTCGCTTTAATGCCCTTATTATATGACATGCACTTCTAAAATGTCACGGATTTTTCAAGCAATTCGCTAAATTGTAAAGGAATATGTATTTCCATCATACGTAAATGTAGAGTCATCGTGGAACTCTACATCTGTAATATCACAATCCAACTCATTTTCATCCGCAATATCATAGAATCTTTCAGCGAATTCTTCTTGGTCCATACCATACTTCTTAGACCATGTCTTCTCTATCTGTTGTCTTTGTGCTAGCTTTTGTTTGAAGAGTTCTTGTTGTTTGCGTTTCTCTTCTTGATACGCAAGTTCTTCTTCACTGAGCTGTTCATTTTCCTCTTCAGCTTCCACTGTTTCCTTTGTAAACTCTGGAAGCTGCTTGCGTATTGTTACAGTTCCATTTTCAACACTTAGACTAGAGAATGGAATGACGATATATGGATCTGTTAGTTGAATCTCAAAGTTATTACCAAGTACGTAGTAATCACCTTCATCTAGATGATAATAGTTCTTTAAGAACTCTACTTTTGCGTACTGTTCTAACTCACTATCCAACTCTTCAACAACTTGATAGTTATGATTGATCTTATACTTCAAAAACGCAACGACATCTCTTGCTGAATAACCACCTAACTCACCTGCCTTTTCCAGCTTGATGAGATCTTTGATACTTAATGCATGGTAGTGATTGCCATTGTGTAACCAATAGAAGTAGTTACCAGCTTTATCATCCGTACCATACACAGGAATACCATCATTGACATGTCCATAATGATCCATGGACTTAATATTGTTTGTAAGTGCAGGGATGATATTTTCATCCAGCTTCTCTTCTACACTTTCATATGTAAATACTTCATCTTGATCCACATGGATATCTCCATGTGTTTCTTCTTTGATGTATTCCGCATTAGGGAAATATGGTTTTGGATCTTCGTGAATCACAGCGATTTCTACATCACCTTCATATACATGATAGTGATCCCCATGGTCAATGATTCTAGTAACATTTCTACCCAATATATCTTTGAGAGTCTTTACCTGTACAACAGGTCCAAGGTTACCAGGCAATGGCAATTCTTGGGTTGTAGAAGGTGTTGGATGTTGATCATGACTACCCTCATAAATACCATAGAATGCATTTGGATATGCAGCTCGTGGATCAGAGTAGACAACATACTCCGCACCTGTATTTGTATAGATATGCCAATGATCTCCATGTTGGAGGATCTTTACGACCTGAATATCAGGTTTCTGATTATTACTTTGATTAAGTAGTGTTGTATGATGTCCTTGGTATTGTGTGATGGTTAGATTTTGGAATAGAGAAATTGGATTTTCATACGTTAAGTATTCCATTCCATCACGTGTGAAGACATGCCAATGATTCTCATGCACCTTAATCTCTACAACATCCAAATTCTTCAACTGTTGTAAACTCACAACACTCACTAAAGATAATCCCTGTCCACTTTGTAAGGTAGAAGGATCTGTATAGGTAATGTGCTCTTTACCATCCTTAGTAAATACATGCCAATGATCTCCATGCTTGATGATTTTTACAATATCATCTGCTTGGATATCATCGTCATCCAATAAGACCATTGTTGATTCATCCGTCTTATATGTCTGCTCTTTCTTTTCACTGACTGGTTTGGTATCCGGCTGTGTTGTTTGCGGTTTACTACAACCCACAAGCAGAGTAGTACATAAACCAATAAATACGACTTTCTTTAACATAGTATCTCCAATCTATTTCCTCTTGATAAACATGCATACAAGTAAACCAACAACTGCAATCAACACAATGACAGATCCCGGTTTCAAATTCCCATAATACGAAATAACCAATCCCATATAGACATACACCAACGATAAAACAATGGATAAAATCAAAGTCTGTCTATATGTACGAGATATCTGCATTGCACAGATTCCAGGTATCACCAATAAAGATGAGACAATCAAAGATCCAATTGTCTTAGCTGATATGGATATCGCAATCGCACTCAATAGTGTAAATACAAAGTTAATCCACTTGGTACGAATTCCCAGAATGGAAGCTGCCATATCATCAAATACTGTTAAGTACAATTTTGTATAGATCATACGATAGATGATAATCACAACAATCGTTACAAGAATAATCAGATAAAACTCCGTATCACTAATCGTGACAATTGAACCAAACAAATACGAAGAAATAGAATTACTATTTCCAGCAAAGCTGGTAAAGATACCCGCAAGACCAATCGAAGCCGCCAAGATAATCACAGTCGATATCTCTTGGTAAGCTTTGAGTTTATTACGAATAAACTCAATACTAAGACCTGCAATCACACACGCTACGATAGAGCCCAATAAGGGATGAATCCCCAAACAAAGACCAATTGCCACACCTGCTAAAGAGGAGTGAGCTAGTGTATCTCCCATCATCGATAGACGCTTCAAGATGATGGGTAATCCCATACAAGGAAGTAATATTGCAAGTAGCGTACCCACAATAAATGCACGTCGCATAAATTCATATGTAAAGATTTCCATTTATGCATTCTCCTTGTTTGTTTCCGTACACATACCATCTTCCAATAATAAGATACGATCGATATATGGTTTTACTTCTGCTATGTGATGAGTAACCATCAGGATCGTCTTATCCATCTTTGTTAAATCTTTTAATAGCGAGAATAACTCTTGTGAGTAATTCTTATCGACACCTGTTGTTGGCTCATCTAGGATGATCAACTTAGCATCCTTTAATAACGCAAGTAAAATCGCAACTCTTTGAAGTTGTCCACCAGACAACTCCTTCAACATTTTATTTGCGTGCTGTTCCAGCTTTACAATCTTTAAGTAGTGTTGAATATCAACTTCCTTCTTTAGATGTCTTAGATGCATACGTACAACTTCCTCGATCGTTGTAGGGAAGCTACGATAGTTACTCACAGAATTTTGTGAGATATATGCGATATCTTGATAGTGATCATTCTCTGCGATCGCATCATCAAATAAATATATCTGTCCATGTTTTTTCTTAAGTTTGCTTAAAAGTAAGTTCAAAAGAGTGGATTTACCTGCACCATTTTCACCAACCAATATGACAAATTCCTGTTGGTAGATTGTGCAGGAGACATCATGTAACACCTCTTCTTGATTATCATACGCAAAACAAACATTCTTCATTTCAATGACTTTGTTATCCAAAGGACTTCACCAACGCTTCTAAATTTCTCTTCATAAGTTCAATATAACCCAATTCCATCTCTTCTTCTGTTAAGCTTTCCATTGTATATAGAGTATCTGTTTTTGTATTGGTATTCTTGGCGAGGGTCTCTGCAACCTTTGGTGTTGCCTTACCCTCGAAGAAGATCGTTGTAATGTTATGCTTTGATACGAAATCCGCAATCGTAGCTAATTGTTTCGCACTAGGTTCCTCCTCAGGAGAAATTCCCGTTACCGCAACTTGCGTTAAGCCATAATCATCCGCCAGATAATTAAAAGCTGCGTGCGAAACAACAAAATACTTTTCTGTATCACTTGGTAGTTCTTCAATTGCCTTTGTAAAGGATTCATCCAAAGTTTGAAACTGTGCATAAGCTTCATCATAACGCTCTTTGTAATATTCCTGATTCTCAGGATCCATCTGACTAACATTTTCATAGATGGCAGTCAATTGTTTCATCGCATTCTTCACACTTAACCATGTATGTGGATTCACACGATCATGGTCGTGATCATCATGTTCCTCGTGTTCATGATCGTCATCACCCGCTGTTTCAAGCAAAGTCAAATCCTGTGATAAATCTAAGAACTTGGAATCATCATTGGCAGCTTGTTGTAAATCTGGAATAAAGGATTCCATATTAGCTCCATTGTATACAATCAAATCCGCCTTAGTAATCTGTGCCATATCTTTGGTCTGTAACTCAAAGTCATGTGGTTCTTGATTGCCTTGGATGATGGTTTTAACCTCCATCTTATCTCCAACGATACGACTAGTTAAATCATAGACTGGAAAGAAAGTTGTATAGATGACTTTCTGATTTGTTGCATTATCCATGCTAGCATGGTTAGAACTATGACATCCTGTAAACAGAAGACATAGTGTTAAAAACATATTTCTAATTGTTTTCATTTCCCCTACCCTTTCAAATATTTCTCATTTGTCCAGCACGATACTATCATCATCCATTTATTGTTTCAAGCAATTCAAATCACTTTATCATTTGAACGATAATTCATATATGCATGTATATCAAAAAGTGCCTATTTCTAGGCGCTTTTAACAATTTTATGATTTATAACTATTTTCATTTGATGACTTGCTCAACTGTAAAATCATTGTATTCTACAATGAAATTCAACGTCTAATAATCATAGCGATATGTATCATACGCTGCATAGATTACATCCAAATTCGATGAATTTAAAACAAAGCTATCACCCAACAAAGTAAACTCACCATCGACGATTAACATCCCACTATTCTTAGGAATAGCGACGACTGAATTTACCTCATCTTTAATCTTGCGATTGATACCAGCTAAATGTTGTTCGTCCTCTTCGTATTGCATATCAACCGCAAAATCAGAGAATACATTTAAACCTTGTATACATGTATATTCATCCTCATAGGATGTATCTGTAAATGATTCAAACAAAGAAATCGCACCACCAATTCCCATCAGGATACCATCAAAATTAGATAGTGCCTCTGTTAGCTGTTGTCTTCAATTCTTTGCATAATCCAAGCAGGACTTTCCCCACTTAAAACAACGATGTCTGCTTGGGCAATCATCTTTTTAGCAGCCGTGCTAGTATCTTGAAAGTAATTCAACCAAGAGATGTTCTTTTCACGTATGCCAAAGTTTTTAAATGGACGTACCATCATCTCATAGGTTTCTTTCCCCTTTTGAAACATATCCTCCCAAGTTAGGAATTCACTGCTCCAGCCGTCATTGAATGACATCGGCAACATCATGACTTCATATCCTTGTGGATAACTTGAGATAAGTCTGGATATCCCCATTGTTGATCAAAAGTATATTCGCTTAATAGTATTTGAATCATAGTATTTCTCCCATGACATTATAAAGCTTGCGATACTAAAAAGCTATTTTATATAATCTGAGTAGGAGGTATCCATGGTTAGATATCATATTTTTGTAGAGGGTCGTGTCCAGGGAGTTGGTTTTCGATATCTCGTTCAAACACATGCATTAACCTACCAGTTAACTGGCAGTGTAAAAAACCTAGATAATGGCATGGTTGAAATCTATGCACAAGGAAACAGAGATGATTTAAATGCATTTCTTACAACCATCATGCATGGTGATGGTCGCTTCATCAAAGTTAACGATTACTCTTGTAAAGAGGTTCCTATCGTTGAAAATGAGAAGCGATTTCGCTGCGATTACTACTAAAACACATGGGCAAATATGCCCTTTTTTGTTTGTTTTATGAATTATTTTCAAATGTAAGCGATTACTTGTGATTTTTTTATCATTTCTTATTGTACTCTGTTTGAAAGCATGGTATCCTAGGTTACGTGAAATAATTCACATGGAGGAAAAGGACATGGCAGTGAATAAAAAAACAAAAGAAGTAAAGGTAAACGAGTCTCCTAAGGACAATCATATCCATGAAGTTGATGATAAAGTCACATTAGCTTTAAAGGCCTTAGATGACTATGCATCTTACGACCAAGAGAAAATTGATCATATCGTCGCTAAATGTACAGTCGCGGCTTTAGACCAACACGGAACGTTGGCTAAAATGGCAGTCGAAGAAACAGGTCGTGGTGTATTTGAAGACAAAGCCACAAAGAACCTATTCGCATGCGAATACATGGTGAACTATCTTCGTGACTTAAAGACAGTTGGTATAATCAGCGAAGATCCTGTAACAGGAATCACAGAAGTCGCAGAACCAGTTGGTGTCGTAGCTGGATTAACACCAGTCACAAACCCAACATCAACCGCAATCTTCAAAAGCTTACTAGCTTTAAAGACAAGAAACCCTATCATCTTTGCATTCCATCCTAATGCACAAAAATGTTCTTCTGAAGCAGCACGTATCGTTTATGAAGCTGCTCTAAAAGCAGGTGCTCCAAAAAACTGTATCCAATGGATTGAAAAACCATCCATGGACGCAACAAACGCACTTATGAATCACCCAGGCGTATCTACAATTCTAGCAACTGGTGGTAATGCGATGGTTAAGGCAGCTTACAGCTGTGGTAAGCCAGCATTAGGTGTAGGTGCAGGTAACGCTCCTGCATACATCGAATCAAGCGCAAACATCAAACAAGCAGTTAACGATATCGCAATGTCTAAGGCATTCGATAACGGTATGATCTGTGCAAGTGAACAGACAGTCATCGTAGATGAAGCTATCTACGATGATGTTAAGAATGAGTTCAAACACTACAATGTACACTTCTGCTCACCAAAAGAAAAGAAGTTACTAGAAACATACATGTTTGGTTATACTGCACACTCCAAGGGTGTTGAAAACGCAAAACTAAACGGTGCTGTTGCGGGTAAGAAAGCTGCTTGGATTGCTGAACAGGCAGGCTTCAAAGTAGATCCAAAGACATCTATCTTAATCGCAGAAGTTGAAAAACCAGGTGTACAAGAACCACTATCCCGTGAAAAACTATCACCAGTACTCGCATTAGAAAAAGCAAGCTCCATCGAAGATGGCTTTGATAAAGCTGAAGCCACAGTTATGTTAAACGGCGTTGGACATACAGCAGCGATTCACACACATTCCGAAGAACTTGCTAAGAAGTTCGGCGAACGCATCAAGGCATGCCGTTTAATCTGGAACTCCCCTACTACATTCGGTGGTATTGGTAATATCTATAATTCATTTATTCCTTCCTTAACACTGGGCTGTGGATCCTATGGACATAACTCAGTATCAGGTAATGTTAGTGCAATTAATTTGATCAATATCAAGAAGATAGGAAAACGGAGAAATACAATGCAATGGTTCAAAATTCCAAGCAAGATTTACATTGAGCAAAACTCAATTACATACCTACGCGATATGCGCGAAATCAACCGTGCATTCATCGTCACCGACCGTACAATGGTTGATTTAGGCTACGTTACAAGAATTACTGAACAATTGGGATTACGTAAGAATAAAGTACAAGTACAACTATTCTGCGATGTAGAACCAGATCCATCCCTACAGACTGTTAAGAAGGGTTGGGAATTGATGCAAGCCTTCAAGCCAGATACAATCATCGCATTAGGTGGTGGATCCTCAATGGACGCTGCTAAGGGTATGTGGCTATTCTACGAACATCCAGAAGTAGACTTCGCTGACTTGAAACAGAAGTTCATGGATATCCGTAAACGTGCTTTCCAATATCCAGAGTTAGGTAAGAAATCACATCTTGTCTGCATTCCTACTACATCAGGTACAGGTTCAGAAGTATCACCATTCGCAGTTATCACTGATAAGGTAAACAACCTCAAGTATCCATTAGCTGACTACTCACTCACACCTACAGTTGCGATTGTAGACCCAGCACTTGTAATGAATCTACCAGCCAAGGTAACAGCTGACTCAGGTATGGACGTATTAACACATGCATGCGAAGCATACGTATCCGTTATGGCAACTGACTACACAGATGCACTTGCATTAAAGGCAGTGCAGATGGTATTCAAGTACCTACCAAGAACAGTACACAACGGTGCAAACGATCCAGAAGCACGTGAAAAGATGCATAACGCATCTACAATCGCAGGTATGGCATTCGCCAATGCATACTTAGGTATGGGACACTCCATGGCACACAAGATTGGTGCAGAATTCCACACAGTACATGGACGTACATGTGCAACACTATTACCATATGTCATCCGATACAACGGTACAAAACCAGAAAAACCAGGACTATGGCCTAAGTACCAATACTACAACGCAGATGAACGCTATTGCGATCTTGCACGTGCAATCGGACTCAAGTTCGATACCGTACAAGAAGGCGTACAGAAGTTCGCACAAGCAGTACATGACTTAGGAATTGAAATCGGTATGGAGATGAACTTCAAGTCCCAAAACGTAGATGAAAAAGCATGGGAAGAAAACCTTGAGAAGCTAGCTTACCTAGCATACGAAGACCAATGCTCCCCAGCAAACCCACGTGTACCAATGATTCAAGATATGATTGATATCATGCATGCCGCATACGAAGGCACAGTCATCGAATACGAAAATCACTAATAGACGAAAAGGATTATGTAATGATACATGATCCTTTTTCATATCACTTGCTTAACCACAATACCAACATATACAATAGTGCATACCAAAGGAGCTACCATGAACACAAATCAAATTCAAGATGAAAACTTCATCTATACAAAAGATTCCTTCGCTATATTGGTAAAGATACACATGTAAATATTCCACAGTACTTCAACAACTTAAAAGTTGTTGAAATTGCCAACAACGCATTTAAACAGGCAAATATCAAAAGTGTTACCCTACCAGACACACTAGAAACCATAGGTGATTTAGACTTTGTCTCATGCAAAGAACTACAAGAAATCCACTTCCCTAAAAGTGTCAAACATGTTGGTAAATCCGCCTTCTCAGGCTGTCTAAAACTACAATCCGTGACCTACGATAGTGAAGATATCCACTTCAACAACACATCTATCGTTGCGAATCTCTAACATCATTCAAAATCCCACAGGGACTAAAAACAGTGCCACAAGCGCTGCTCGCTAGATGTAGCACACTTGTAGATGTTACAATTCCTGAAGGCATAGAAACACTTAGTGAAGTCGTCTTTGGACAAGACTATGCACTCCGTACTCTCTACTTTCCAAAAAGCATTACACAGATTCATCCAGAAACACTAGCCTTCTTAACCCAAGTCACCATCACCGTTGAAAAAGAAAGCTATGCAGAGACATTCTGTAAAGAACACAATTATCCCTGCATCTATAAATAAACGTTTTATCCTGTGATATGTACATCTAATGTACATATCACATTTTTCTTTAACAAAAAGAAAAACAGTAAACCATATGATTCACTGTTATCTACGATATTGATACATGATGATACCACCAGCAACTGCTACATTGAGCGATTCAAAGCCTTCCATCTCAATTCTTAAACAGCGATCTGCTTGTTGGATGGTGGTATCACGAACACCTTGTCCCTCATTGCCTAATACAAATGCCATCTTCTCTACTGGTTTGATTTCTTTCATTGTTGTAGAGTCTTGTAAAGATGTTGCGATAATCATCACTCCATCTTTCTTTAATTCTGGTAATAACTCGCTAAATTCCTTACGGACTACCGGAATATGAAATAAAGCACCTTGGGTAGACCGGATTGCTTTATCGTTGTATAAATCACAGGTATCTGCTGAACAATACACACCATCAAATCCAAATGAAACTGCTGTACGTATCAGTGTTCCTAAATTACCTGGATCTTGTACACCATCCAATAGTAGTAAGCGATGCTTTTCTTTGATCTGTAGATGATTCTGTCTGCATACCGCAATCAGATGTACATCTGATACATTCAAAGATAGTTTCGACATGATAGCTGGTGTAACTATCACAACATTTTCAAAGTCAAATGGACTTGCCGTGTCTGTGATGATTAGCTCTACTGCTCTAGCAGCTAGAGCTTCTTGGATGAGATGTTCACCTTCTACCAAGAATAAACCCTTTTCATCACGGTGTTTCTTTTTATGTAATAACATCCAGCTTTTTACTTTTGCGTTTTGTAACGAAGTAATCTTTTCCATATTTCTATCCTAACATACTATTTTACTGCGATAATCTCAAACAATGGAGTTGATGCGTAGTTAATCTTTTCTTCCCTTGTCCATACTCTTTGAAATACTTGTGTATCATATGTAACATCTTGAAAGCCAACTTCCTTTAATGCATGCATGTCCCAACTAGGACGTTGGTACAATGTCATTGGTAACTCTTTGGCTATGTTTTCCATCTGTTCGAAGTTATCACCGATATTATGATCGAATATCTTTGCCTGTTTCACGTTTTCTCGATCATCTTCGTAGGCTTTTCTTAGCGAATCGGAATATAGATAGTGATACCAATTCGCATCAAAGATGATAAGTTTACCTGATGGTTTTAATACTCGATACCACTCTGCATAAGCTAGTTTTGGATCTACCAAATTCCATGTCAGATTTCGGTTGACAATTACATCAATCGATTCATCTTGATAGTCTAGCATTTCAGCTTTCTGATTTTTAAAGGCAATCGATACATGATATTGTTTCGCATTATGACGTGCTTCTTCTAGCATGGTATCTGTACAATCAATACCCGTCACATCATATCCTGCTTTACTGAGTACAATCGCAAGAAAACCTGGGCCTGTACCTATATCTAATATCTTGATATTCTTCTTGTTTGGAAGTAGTTGTTCAAGTTCGCGCAACCAAAAAGAAGTCGAACTACCAGCTAACTCTTCGATGTTTTCTTGCGAATAACTATCTGCACGTTTACGCCAGTATTGTATAATCTTTTCTATTTTTGCATGCATGTTAATCTCTGTCTGTATACTTCAAATGAAAGGACTGCAGATGCACTCGCTGCGTTAAGCGCATTGCGGAAATCATTTGCGTATGGAATATAAATATTCTTCTCTATTTTCTTTAATACTGCAGAGGATAATCCTCTCATCTCGCCACCAATTGCCAACATGCATGGTTGTCTATAGTCACCATCCAGATAACTGATCGCATCTTTTCGCATTGCCGCAAATGTATGGATTCCCTGTTTTTGAATTTCATCCACGATACCAGGTAAGTCATCACTCATCACAATTGGCATATATTCATAGGCACCTGCACTTGATTTGGTGATTGTGCTTTCTACTCTTGACCAATCGTGCTTAGGTAAAATCAGTCCATGACAACCTGCACTGTAGAGTGTACGCACGATATAACCAAGGTTAAACGGATCTTCAACTCCTTCTAGTAAGACTAGAAAAGGATTCTTCGTTTTTAGGCAATCTGAAAGAGACTGAATTTGTCTATCACCTGCAATAGCCACAAGACCACCATGGGTTCTACCTGTAGCCATCTCATTGATCTTATCTCTTTTGCATGCAATACACGCAATATTTCTTTCCTTTGCACGATAGAGGATAAACTGTAAGTCCTTATCTTTTTTACCCATGTCATAATACACAGTTTCTACCTGTCGATTTCCCGCAAGTATCGCTGCTTTTACACTGACATTTCCCTCGAGTAACACTATCTAGCCCTCCGAATAAAGTCATCTACGTTAATCTCAAATGGTACAGGTACTTGTACCTTAACCATCGGTCTACGTGAGCCGGTGATATATTCTTCCTTTAGATCTTTAATCCACTCTACTTTAAATAATCTCTTATCCTTACCTGGTGAAATCACTTCAAGTTGTTCACCAACTTCAAATACATTTCTAGTTTCTAGTATCGCTACCTGTTTATCTGTATCATAGTGTACAACTTTGGCAAGGAAGTCATGATTTACATCTGCATTGGAATTGACATGATAGATCAAAGAATCTCTACCAGCACTACCTGGATAGAACGCATTGGTTGTTTGGCGATTCTCGGCACGCATGATTTCCTTTTTATGATAGGCAAGACGTTCATCGGATAAAGGCTTACCAGTTTCCGCAATCTCATCAATCAAATGCCGATAGGCACTAACTACAGATGCGACATAATACTCTGTCTTCATTCTACCTTCAATTTTAAGAGAACTAACACCTGCATGCATCAAATCATATAGATAATCAGCTGCCTGTAAATCCTTAGAACCCATTGTATATAGTGTATCTGTACTGAGCTCCTCCTCATCTTGATATAGATGATATTGCCAACGACAACTTTGGGCACAACCACCACGGTTAGCATCTCTTAGTGTCATACGATTGGATAGTGTACATCTACCCGAGTAGTTAACACACATACCACCATGAATGAAAGCTTCTGTATCTACAGGACTTTCTTTTGTAATCTGATATACATCTTCAATCGTACATTCACGTGCTAATACAACTCGATCCAAATTTAAATTCGAAGCTAAAAACTTAGCAGTATCGACATTTGTAATACTCATCTGTGTTGAGCAATGAATCTCTAACTTTGGTGCACACTCTTTCGCTAGTTTCATTATCGCTGGTGAGGCGACAATAATCGCTGTTACACCAAATTCCTGTAACTTTATTAAATATTCACGTAAACCCTCATAATCCTCTTCGTGTGGAATGATATTCACAGTTACGTGAATACGCGCATGATGTTCTCTAGCGAAAAGACAAGCCTCTTGAATATCTTCCATCGTAAAATTCGAAGCGCGTGAACGTAAAGAATAAGACTGTCCACCTAAATATACTGCATCCGCACCATAGCGAATAGCTGTCTTACAACGATTTAAGTCCCCAGCAGGGGCAAGTAATTCTGGTTTCTTCATCATTTGCATTACCTTACTGTCTTTTGTCCATAATATCCATCTGATACTTGTAATGTTGGATACTTTGTGACAAACTCCTTTCTAACAGCTTCGCCATCTTCCCCATTTAAAACACGCTGATACATCGATATCGCATCTAAATACGCATCCATAGGGATGTAATTACCATATAGTTCAAAACGCTCGATACCTGCATCCGCAAATGCATTCAACCAGCCAAATGATTCCTGAATAAAGTCAGTATATATCATCATTCCTGCTTGGTTTTCATAGGCAGGCATCATCCCTTCACGCTTATCCTCACGCAAGAATAGATGACGATTTTCATTTAATGAGACTTTAGAATCAATCACCTGTTGATAAGCCGTTAAAAGTGGACGCTTAGAAATACTCATCAGTAAATATCCAAATACTTGGATACCTGCATGTTTTGCCTGGTTAGCAATCAAGAGTATCTCCTCCGCTGTTAAGATTGGTGAAATATTGATAGATTGCATACCTGTTGAAAGCCAGAACTTCGCATCCTCACCCGATGTTAATAACGTTTCGGGATTGTAAATTAATTTATTCTCTAAGGATAACTGTGCAGCCGTCTGATACAATCCTGGATCAGCAATAATCACTGCATCTACTCCCATCTTTAACACAGCTTTCAAGTCACTCTTTGCTTGTTCAATCAAAGATTGTGAAAACAAACGATTCATAATCACAACAAAACCCATGCCTAAGGCATGTACCTGATTAACCATCACTTCAATTTCATCCAGCGAAAATGTCTGTAATGCGCTGAATACAGAATCCTTTAGGGCAACCATAATCTCATCTGCACCAGCATTTTTTAACTTCTCTATGTCTTCTATTTTTTCACATGTTACGGATATCTTTTTCATACCGTCACATTATACCATGACTTTAGTTACTTTCATTGACAAAGCGCTAACTTATGATATGGTATACATGTCATTGGCGTTAAGTGCTATGAGGCGAGGGTCCTCATGGACGAAAAGCATTGCTTGCGGTCAAGACAAAGCCCATTATGTGAATGAGAACCTTTCTTCACAAATGGAACGTGAAAGGAAGGTTTTTATATGTTTAACAAAGAGTTTTGGAAGTCATCTGCCCAAAAGCTTAAGTCAGTTCGATATTTAGCTTTGATGGGACTATTTATCGCCCTAAAGATTGTTGTATCAAAATTGTATTTCCCGGTATCTGAGAATTTAAAAGTAGGATTTGGTTTCATCTTGATGGCAATCGAGTCTAGTATCCTAGGTCCTGTTGCAGGGATGTTGTCCGGCTTTATCACAGATAACGTCGGATTCTTCTTAGGTGGAGGTGGAGTATACTTCTTTGGATACACACTAACACCAATGTTGGCATGCCTGGTCTGGTCGATATTCCTATATCGCCAAAAAATTACAGTTGTAAAAGTCATCTTAGCAAAACTGATCAACTCCATCTTTGTCAATGTGTTGGTTGGATCTGTATGGAGTACGATGTTATACGGAAAAGGTTTCCTGTTTTATGCGACGAAGAGTCTAATCAAGAATACATTATTATTTCCAATTGAAGTTATCATACTTGTGATTGTATTAAACGCTTTAATACCAGTTCTAAAGCGTGCTAAACTCATTGACTCTACTAATATATTCCCAATTCCATGGTTATAAGCCTGCTTGAAAAAGTAGGCTTTTTATACGTGACAAATCAATTAGGTGTATAATTTCAATATGATAGAAAAACATTACAAACAAATTAAAGAATACGCAAAAAATATCGACCTATGTGTCGTATCCAAAAAACGCAGCATACAGGAAATCCAATCCTATTACGATATTGGAGAACGCATCTTTGGCGAAAATCGTGCAGATGAATTTCTAATAAAAACAAAACAATTACCAACCGATATCTCATGGCAATTCATTGGACATCTTCAACGCAATAAAGTCAAAGAAATACTCCCTTATGTATCATGCATACAATCACTTGACAATATTCCCCTAGCTCGTGTCATTGAAAAAGAAGCCGCAAAGATATCAAAGAAAATAAATGTCCTAGTGGAATTACATATGGCTATGGAGGACACCAACAAGAGTGGTTTAAATCCTGATGAAGTTGATGACTTTATCAATACCATCATGCAAGAATGTCCACACATCCAAATCCAAGGCATCATGGCGATGGGACCGCATACAGATTCAACAGAAAGAATTCATGAAGTATTCCAACAAGTCAACCAAATTTATCAAAGACTACAAAACAAATTTGGCACTCAGATGTTTCACACCCTATCCATGGGTATGAGTCATGATTATCAAATCGCAATCGAACATGGAAGTACCATGCTACGAATAGGAACATACTTATTTGAGGAGACAGAACTATGACATTCACAAAGAAAAGTGCGAACCTAATACCCATCAACGATTCTGTATTCGCAATCGTTGCCAAGGCAAAAGAAGATATCCAACAACATGGCGAAGAAAACGTCATTAACGCAACGATAGGAACACTCTATGATGAAGATGGTAAACTGGTCGCTCTTGATACTGTATTCAATCACTACGATACAATCTCGCACTCCATCAAAGCAGCTTACGCATCCAGCTTTGATGGCAATCCAAACTTTCGCAAAGATGTCTATGATTGGATCATGCAAGGAAATTCAACATCCCTATTTCACCGTGTTATCGCAACACCAGGTGGCTCAGGTGCAGTCAGTTCCACCTTTACATCAGTACTTGATCAACAAGAAACAGTTATCCTACCGAATATTGCTTGGGGAAGCTATCGCTTAATGGCAAGTGAAAACAACCTACAAGCTGTAGAGTATGAACTCTTTGATAAAGACAACAACTTCAATCTAGATTCATTAAAGAAAACAGTTCAACAAGTCGCAAGTAAACAAGAACGTATCTTATTGGTCATCAATGATCCATGCCAAAATCCGACTGGTTACTCCATGCAAGAAGAGGAATGGAAACAGCTTGTTACTTTCTTAAATGAAGCATCTGTTACAAATCCTATTGTTCTGCTTGATGATATTGCATATATTGATTATGGATATCATCAAGATACTGTACGTAAATACATGGAAACATGGAATACACTCAGTGATAGAGTGATGGTAATCGTCGCATTCTCCTGTTCAAAGACAATGACATCCTACGGATTACGCTGCGGTGCAGCGATTGTACTATCTAACAATGAACAAGCCGTCGAAGAGATGAAAATTGTACTGGAGAAAAAAGCACGTGCCACATGGTCAAACATTCCAAACGCTGCGATGGAAAATTTCAGTTGGGTGATTACCAACAACAAAGAAGCTTACTTACACGAAAAACAAAAATACATCGATCTACTTCAAAAACGTTCATCCATCTTCTTACAAGAAGCCAAAGAAGTACAACTATCCCACTATCCATATAAGGAAGGATTCTTTGTGACGTTACGTATCGATGACAATGATCAATGTATAAAAGTCCATCAGAAGCTGATGGATCATCACATCTATGCAGTAAAAGTGAATCACGGTATCCGTGTAGGTATCTGTTCCCTACCAACCCATAAGATTTATGGGCTTGCTAAAAAGATAAAGGAGGTCGAGGACGAAGTCCTTGGATAAATTATGCCAGCTGCCACAACACATGTAGAATTTGCGAAGGATGTACTTCGCCTATTAGATAGCAAGCACGCTAAACTCATCCAAAATAAACCAATGTTTTATCTTGGCTCACAAGGTCCAGATATGTTGTTTTTCTCAAAAGCTTCTATCTTACCAGGATCGCTCAAAAAATATGGTGATTTGATGCATGATGAAAAATGTGACGAAGCCATTCAATACTTTGATAAATATAGCGAAAATGATCCAGATTTAAGAAGCTACTTCTATGGATTCCTATGTCATTATGCACTAGATTCCACTGCACATCCCCTCATCAACGCTGTCGCAAGAGATACTCACAATCAAACAGGCATGCATGAAGGTGCAGCCCATGTTACTAGCGAGGCAAACATCGATGTATGGATGTTACACCAGCGTGGACGTACAGAGAAATCCTATGATGTATTTCGATATATGCAGATAGATAAAGTATCGAAATCAAAACTAGGTTTAATGTATGCAGGCATGTTTCAAAAAGTATACAACCTGACAATTAAACCAAGTGCACTATCACAAGCCGCAACAGAAGTTGTACAATTCACGAAGTTCCTATATCCAACAAAACTCAAATACAACTTCCTATGCGCCTTAGAGAAACAAATCAAAATACCACCAGTATTATCCGGTGTTATTCTCTATGATAAGCATGATTTCAAAGTGGTTAATATTGAAAGAAAAACATATCCACTCAGCTACGATTCCACACAATCGATTTCCGCATCCTTTCCAATGTTATACGCAAAGGCAATCAATGTTGCGAAAAGATTGATTGATCATCGCAGTGCTGATGACTTTCTCTACAACTTCAATGGGGAACCATACCATAACTAAACCATCAAAAAAGCAATCACCTCATGATGATTGTTTTTTAAATATCCGATTCAGCCCAAGATGGTAGTTCATATCCACGACGAATGATAATCGTCTTTTGATAATCCGTTTGATTCAAAAAACGTAATACCTTATCCACCTCTTCGGCGTTACATCCAACCAGAACCTTAACATCGAGTTCCTTACTTAGAATATCCGCTGCCACAACAAGTGCACTAATCTCATTACGATTTCCACTACCCGCATAAAGAGAAACACCATCTTTTTCAAAACTCTTTGTATCAACTACATATCCATAATCCACAGGATAAATCAGATTATGAAAATGTGGATGCACATCACCCTTTTTCCTTGTAATCTGGTATCCGCTGGATAAGTATAATGTATCTAACTTCTGCCAGAAATAGGCATTATTTTCAAATTCAACCATTGCATAACCCCTTTGTTTTCCCTATTATACTATTACAAACTGTTTCTGTAAACAAACTTTCTTTCTCTGAAAATATTTACAATACCCATTTATGTGCCTTTCTTTCTTTATTTACTTAAGAAACGTTTCAAGCAACAAAGCGCAATGTCTACAATTGATATCACCATAACCGTTAACCATTTCCCATTTTGTAGTAAGTCACCCGTCGGTACATCTCCAGGATAAGAATACTGATTTACAATTGTATAAGTCCATGTATGCCCACTCTTTTCTAGCTTGGTTTCTAAGTTGTGATAATACTTGGATTCTGTTGTCTCTTTTACAGTGTATCCTGCGGATGGAACTAAATTAGACCATGTATAAGACCAATTATTCGCAGGACGTAATACCTGTTCATCAATAATTGTTGTACCCTTTAATAAAGATACCTTGATAAAAGGTGGACATTTTTGTTGTTGGTTGTTTTGATCCAACCACTGCTTTTGTACAGTGATTTCATCAAGATTCGTCGTCGTAATACTGCACTTTGGTGAAGCATCCACCTCAGTTTCATGACTTGTACTTCCATCACTATTCATCCTAGGGATTTGTTTCAGGTAATATCTACCAGGAATCACATGTTCAATTGTTACAACACCACTACTATCCGTAGTTCCTGTAGCGACTTCCAAAGTATGATCATAGTAGTCATAGAGTTTAAATTCTGTATTCGGTATTACAACTGTAGTGTTTTCTTCATTCACTAATGTGAATGAGAATTTAACATCAGAGAGTGGTGAGGCTACGACATTTGACTCTTGTAATAGATTTGTAAGATCAATATTCCCCTGTGTGATTGGTAATTTTATCTCACCCTCCAGTTTAGTAGGGTCGATTATATTCCAATCGATACGATCACCTAAGATAAGCCTGGCTTGATAATCAGGTGTATCTTGTGTACTACATTTTCAACCGTAAGTGTGGATTCTGTATCTACAAATTCAATTGTGGTACTTTCTGGATATTGATATTCATTTGGTAAATCGAATGTCATATAGTCACCCTGATTCCAGATGGCATTCGAATTTAATACTTTGTAGTTGAGTAATAGATTTGTAACATCATCTAGACCAAGTGATGTTATTTCGATATCTTGTGTGATATCGATTCCATCTTGTGCAAGCACGATAAAAACTGTCGAAAATATCAGCAATAATAAAACACCTACCAATATAAACGACAATATCTTTCTTATTTCCCTTTTCGTAGATAAAAAGAAATCGTGCACTTGATAGACGACTCCTAAAATCTCTTTTGAATCATAATGATAAACTGCTTGTTTTCGGTATCGAACAAGGTTTGTTCGAAGGATGTAAACGCTTTATTGCATTACTGTTATTTCAATCAAATACCCCTTTAGCAAGATGTTTTATCTTCGCTATGACGTTTATAAAACCAACTTGTTTCATGCATGGTTACGAAGTATTTCAATTGATGTAAATATTAACAACAAAACTTCATCATATGAATCAAAACATACATAAATGATGATTTAAATTGTGTTTCAATATTTCTTTAATAACTAAACTATTCTTCAAAATTGACACGATAAAAAAACTATACTTATCCTTAATATATAAAATAACTTGGGGTTGGGGTACTGCAATGAGATAAGCTGGGGTAGGTTTATACTACTACTCCAGATTTCTTGGGGTACCCTTTCCGACGATTAATTGATCTATATTGTTACTCTCATTTTTGTATAAAGTTATAGATAAGTAGATATCATAAATAGTTAATGAATGGATTCTCATATCTGTTTTAATCCTACCTAAAACCATATTAACACTATATTAACTTCTACAATGATATTGCTCTAACATCTATTTATGCTGGTAAATAAGCAAATTATTTGAGTTTGCGATCAATAGAATGCAGCCTATGGTAATTTC
>JALENJ010000004.1 GCA_022767445.1 Erysipelotrichaceae bacterium
TGAGTACGTTGAAATTGATAGTTCAAATCTAATGGTTTCTGATAACTCATTCAGGTATGATATTAGTGGAATAAATTTTGATTTGTTGCGACAAGAGTTTGCCAAGGTGAAGAAAAGAAATTTATTTATGCGAGATTTGGAAGAGTCTATTAGACAGCAGATTGTTTCAATGATGACTGTAAATCCTAATCGTGTAAATTATTATGACCGATATCAACAAATTATCGAAGCATATAACGAAGAACAAGATCGCAGTAAGATTGAGCAGACGTTTGAAGAGCTAATGGATTTAGCTAATAGAATGAGTGAAGAACAAAAACGTTATACAAGGGAAGGATTCACCAAAGATGAAGAGCTCACCTTCTATGATTTACTTTTTAAAGAAAATTTGAGTAAAAACGATATTAAAAAGCTAAAGGAAGTATCGGTTGATCTTTATGACAAAATAACCGGAAAAATTAGTGAACTGGATCATTGGAAAGATAAACAAGAAACTAAAGCAAGTATCGATAATTTGATAAGAGATATTCTATGGGCAAAACTTCCGGAATCTTATAGTGAAAACGATATCTCGATTTATAGACACAATGTTTACGAATATGTTTATAACACCTATGCTTAAATGGCTGTATATATAGTATTTACAAAGAGGTTGAATTATGGCAAAGGGATATATTTATATTATGACTAACCCAGGTTTACAAAAAATGGTGAAGATCGGTTATGCAAAGGATGTTGAACAAAGAAGAAAGCAACTAAGTACAACAGCTTTGCCTTATGATTATGAAATATACGCAACATATGAGACTCCTGGAAATCTTGAAGATAAGAAATTGCATAAACTGATTGATAATTTAAATCCAGACCTTAGAGTTTCTAAAAACAGAGAGTTTTTCATTATGACTCCAGAGGATGCGTATGAGCTATTGGAGGCAATTGCAACAATAAGTGGCTCACTAGATAAGTTACAAAAAATGAAAACTACTCAACCAAAGCAAGTGTCAAAAAAACCACCTATTGATTTTTATGCGTGCGGACTTAAAAAAGGTGATGAACTAGTTTGTACTGAAGATCCTTCTATTAAAGTAACCATTGAGAGTGAACATAAAGTGCTATTCAATGAAGAATTGACATCATTATCAGCCATTATGAAAGATATCAAAGGGTATAACGTTGCTGGATCTTTGTTCTTTACTTTTAACGGCGAATTACTTACAGATATTGCTGAAAGAACACAATGGAAGAATTTTTGAGTGGTACCAATAATATTAGAAAGTAGAATTGTTTCTTACTAAAATTAAAATTAAACTTAATTTAGTAAGATATTTAGTAAGATAAATGATAACTGTGATCAGCTAAAGTATATAGTTTACAGATTTTTCATCTTACTAAAACAAGAACATAAATTTGATTTAGTAAGATATTTAGCACAAGATAAGTGACTGAGTATTTCAGTGTTCAGAGCCACTAAATCCACTATTGAGAGCCACTCATATACCTTCAGTTGAAAGATGTGTTTGCAGTAGAATACTAAATTCTACATATCCTGTTTTTCCTTACCTAGACGGTATTTATTTGACACTTACTTAAAAAATTTCATTAAAAACTTTTGACTCTCCCCTTAGAGTAGGTTGTATAAATAATTTGAGGAGCTTCCTGTAACATGTAAATGAGGAAGTGGAAAGGAAGAATGAAATAAAAAAGTACCTGTCGTAAAATTGAATCTACTGATCTTGACCGGTTAGCTGAAACAATAATACGGAGGTACCTATGAAGAATTGTAACAAACAAAACGAAAAGATTGAACTAGTTGATGAAAAAATGCTGTAACACTTGGCAAGAAAATAAAACTTTCAGAATCAGACATTGCTGATCTGACTGATATTCTTGGAAAGAGTGTTAGATCAAATAAATGTGATGAAAGAATGGCATCTGAACGATTTAAAGAGTGGTATAGCAAACTTAAGTAAAATGAATTACGAAATATTGTATGTAGCATCTATCACAAAGATAGGTTGCTTTTATTATGCTTGAAAATAAAAATGAGAGAGTCATCACGACCCTATAATAACTTCTAACCGAGTTTTTTTCCATAGGACCGGGATGCTCTCTCCAACAAACCTAATGGTTAGAGATTTGCAAAATAATTATAACAGAAAGAATTAAAATGATCTCTGTTCCTGTTTCATTTTGATAGATTAATCGGAAGTTGTAAAGATCAAGCGCGGAATTGTTGCCTGTAATTGGTAGAACCCCCGGTTCTATTATTGCTATAATAGGTTCATCAACCAACTGAAGGAGACCACTACAATGAATTTGGGTAACAGTTTATTTCATGCAAGGAGGCAGATATTTATCAATCTAAAAAACTGGCTCATATTTACAATGTTTCACTGGATGCTCTCATAGAGTTTGATATGGATGTGAGTAAAATCCGTGAAATGATCGATAAAACCAATGAAAAGATAACTGAAAAAGTAAATTGGACAGAAGTGTGTGGAAAGAAATATCCAATTCTTGTTCAATATCAGGCGGATGTAAATGTGCCAAATTACGCATGTCGAATCGGTGTTATGTTGGATGAATTGAAGCAGGAATACCATTATAACGAACAGGATGCCATGCTGGTTTTAAAAGATATTTTGTATCATGTATGGAAAGAACGCAAAAAACAAGAAGAACGATAAATTCTAGTTTCGTACTATAGAAGCGTAGATAATAGATAGTTATCTGCGCTTGTTTCATAATAAGGGATACAGATGGCCTGACGTAATTCCAGTAGGGATATCAGAAGATACTCCCGGCGATAAACAGTCAGCCATCCCCTTATTATTATATTCGATTAAGCAGGTTGATACTGTTATTATGGCAGCTGTCGTGTCACCAACGAAAATGAGTTTAATAAGTGCGGGTGGTCGCTATCTGTTAGACACATTTGAGGAGGTGTTTTTATTATGATCAGTGTTGGAATCGATGTGTCAAAGGGAAAGAGCACTGTATGTGCTATCAAGCCATATGGTGAGGTCCTGATGACGACAAGAGACTTCAAGCACACCAAAGATGATCTGGATTCTTTAGTGAAACAACTCAGCCGGTTCAAGGAAGAAATCCACATCATCATGGAAGCTACAGGCAATTACCATCTGCCTGTCTATCAGTATCTGAAATCAAAGGATTATCAGATCTCTATCATCAACCCATTGGAGATGAAGCGATACCGTTGTCAGGGAATCAGGAATCCCAAGACCGATAAAATCGATTCGATGATCATCGCTCAGTATGGCATTGATTACTGGTACAGGTTCAAACCGAATGACGATATGGATGAGAAAAGGCAGGAACTTAGACTGTTGGGAAAGCAGTACACAAGTTATATGCGTATTCGAACGATCAGATGTCAGGATCTCTGCCACATTCTAGATCGAACGATGCCTGGTGTTTATGGCTTACTGGACGACTTTAACCGTAATAACGGCCAGGATAAGCTCTGTGATTTCGCGGAGAAGTACTATCACAGTGACAATATCACGAAGTATTCAGAGAAGGTCTTCACCGAAAGATACAGTTCCTGGCTGAAGAAAAAGGGATACCGTCCAAACGAGAAAGAAGCACACCAGCTTTACTCCATCGCCAAGAACGCTATCCCCACGCTTGATTCAAAGCTTCCAAGCACAAAGCTTTTGGTTCAGGAAGCCGTGAATGTTTTAAGAGAAGTGGATTCTTCCCTCTATGACATTTTAAACCAACTGAAGGACTTATCGAAAGAAATGCCGGAATACGAAACAGTTCTGTCTATGAAGGGTATCGGTACAACGCTGGCTCCCAGATTTATTGCGGAGATCGGTGATCCCAGAAGATTTCACTCCGCCAAGGCTCTCATCGCCTATGCCGGTATTGATGCCCCTCCGTATCAGTCCGGACAGTTTACCGGGACAAAAAGGCATATCTCAAAAAGAGGATCATCCAATCTAAGAAAACTTGGTTATGAACTGATGGATTCCGTAAACAAGCACAAATCTTCATACATCGGAGATCCTGTATGCGAATACTTCATGAAGAAAAGAAATGAAGGCAAACCTTATCGTGTAGCAATGATCGCTACTTTCAACAAGTTTCTCAGAATCTATCATTCAAGAGTATCCGAAGTCTTGAATGAATACGATAACATTCATTAATCAGAGCAATTTAGGCTGAGAGTCTCTGGTCAAAAAAATCAGATATCCAATCTGATCTTTTCGTCGTGATTTGGCAGTTTTATCCAAATATTTAAAATAAGGCTTGACAGATATTAGCGGGTTTATCACATTCATATGAAATCTAATACCAGCTTATTGGTATCTCTTTGATTGTACGCTATACATTTGATAGTACTTTCCTTTTTGATCTATTAGCTCTTGGTGTTTGCCACTTTCGATCACTCTGCCGTTTTCCATCACAAAGATCTGATCGAAGTTTTTGATAGCGGATAGTCGATGAGCGATGATGATTGTCGTTGTAGAGATGCTCTCTATCAGGTTAATCATTTTTTCTTCTTTGATTGGATCTAATGCTGAACTTGGCTCATCGAGTAAAAGTAGACCATAATCCTTTTTTAATACTCGTGTTAGGGCTAGGATTTGCTTATTTCCTTCGGATAATACAGTACCATCCTCTTCGAATTCTTTCGTTAATACTTTTTCTGGTTTCTCTTTAAAATCAAAGTATTCTAATAGTTGATGGATTTGATTGTCGTCATCACCATTCATATCGATATAGTCTTTGATGCGAATTGCGTATATCATTGGCTTTTGTGGTACATATCCGATGGATTTTCTGATTGATTGAACTGCATATTCCTTTATATTTTTGTTGTTGAGGTAAATATCACCTCCATTTAAATCATATAATCGCAATAAAAGTTTGATGAGTGTTGACTTACCTGCACCATTATCTCCTACAATCGCGATCTTTTCGCCTTTGTTTATTTTAAGATTGTCAATATTAACTTCAAAGTTACTTCCAGGATATTGAAAACTGATATTCTTTAGCTGTACTTCGATATTGCCTTCTGGTAATTGATCCCCAGCATTACTAGTTTCAATCTGGGAATCAAATCCGAAGAAACTCTTTATTTGTTGGGCATAGTTAATTTCCTGAGAAATTTTTGCACTCCACCATCCAAATTCATTGAGTGTAGACTTTAAAGCATCTGAAGCGATTAATAATGTTGAAAATACTGAAATGTTAAAAAGTTTTTTGTTGATAATATTCAAAGCGATATATAAAGGGACAATAAAATTAATACTAATATTTGAGATGACAATCAGTGAATCAACTCCAAATACACTTTTTGCATATTTTTGTTCGATATGAATGATGTTTTGATATCCATCATTGAATATGTTTCCTAATTTATGATATATACGAGAAATTTTGATATCTTCAACAACTCCCGGATCGAAGAATAATCTTCGGATATAGTCAATCTTTCTTCTGTGGCGTACTCCCTCAATATTTCTGTTTGTTGTGACTTTACTCCATATGATTTGAGCAAATGTGGCACATAAGGCAAACAGAATCACAAAGAAAATAATATAGGTTCCTTTTAAAGTGATAACAGCTCCAAATAAAAATATTCTGATCAGACTGCTGATACATTTGAATACATTTTCAAAGGCTTCTACTGACTGTTTAGAAAATTCTTCTGTGGTTAATTTATACGCATCAAGGTAATCTGGATTACTGAAATTAGATTGATCAATTTTTAGAACATTGTTAAAGATATCTTTTTCAATTTTTTGGATGACCTCTTGACTCTTCCAATTGAAATAAAAATCGCGAATTCCTCTATCCGTTAGACTGAATACCAATGCCAATAATGTGTATTGAATTGCGATGATAAATATTTCCGCAAAAGTACGATTATTCGCTAGTGCTACTAATATTTTTTCTGGAATTATGACAGCGAAATATTCTGATAACGGTAAGCAGATACATGTTCCTATAAAAAACAAAAGAATTAATCGTTTTGCATACTTGTACCAAGGGCTTAGCAGGATTTTCAATAATTCTAATTTTTCTTTTAAATTCATTGTATATAGATATCCTTTCAGATGATTAATTTAATTATAGATAATTTTTTTCTTTTTTTTGGCAATAATCATGTGGTGAAAGATATCGTAAATGATATGATTTTTATAACAGAGGTGGCATATGGATCAAGTATGGAGTGAATGGTTACACAATGAATGGCAACAGGATTACTTTCAAAAGTTATCTACTTTTTTACATGAAGAGTATGAGAATAAAAAAGTATATCCACCTAAGGAACAGGTGTTTTCTGCGTTTTCCTGTTGTGGGTATGAGGATATCAAAGTTGTTATACTGGGACAGGATCCTTATCATCAACCAGGGCAGGCACATGGTTTATGTTTTTCGGTAAATCCTGGTGTGAAGATACCACCGAGCTTGTTGAATATCTACAAAGAACTACAAAGTGAGTATGGTTATGATATCCCTAACAATGGTTGTTTAGTACCATGGGCGAAGCAGGGTGTATTCTTGTTGAATACGGTGATGAGTGTGGTGGATTCTAAACCACAAAGTCATGCTGGCATGGGATGGGAAACCTTTACGGATCATGTGATTGCCAAGATCAATGAAAGTAAGAAACCTGTAGTGTTTATGTTGTGGGGAAGACCGGCAAGAAGTAAAGCATGCATGATTGATACTTCTAAGCATTTGGTATTAGAGGCAGCGCATCCTTCTCCTTTATCTGCCTATCATGGATTTTTTGGCTGTCATCATTTCAAGCTTGCAAATGAGTTCTTATTGAAAAATGGTAGAGAGTCTATCAACTGGAAGATTGAAAATATATAATGAATTTTTCATAAATCATATAAACATTGCATGCATATTGTCATAAATCCAAGTAATGAGAATTAGAATCGTTTATAATAAAAGTAAAGAAGTATAAGTTGGATAGGAGAGGATTATATGAGATCAAATGCAATGGTCGCGATGATTCTTGCTGGTGGTAGAGGTAGTCGTCTACATGAACTGACAAGAAAGGTCGCAAAGCCTGCTGTGCATTTTGGTGGTAAGTATAGAATTATTGATTTTCCACTTAGTAATTGTGCAAACTCAGGTGTATCTACAGTAGGTGTGTTAACACAGTATGAGTCAGTTTTATTGAATGCTTATGTTGCCAAGGACCAGTTCTGGGGCTTGGATACCAATGATGGTGGTGTGTTTGTTTTACCACCACGTGAAAGAGACCAAAAGGGTTTTGAAGTATACCGTGGTACGGCGGATGCCATCACACAGAATTTGGATTTCTTAGATAGTATGGCACCTGAATATGTGCTCATTTTATCGGGTGACCATATTTATAAGATGAACTATTCGAAGATGCTAAGATGTCATCAAGAAAAGGAAGCGGATGCGACGATTGCGGTCATCCAAGTACCGATGAAGGAAGCTTCTCGTTTTGGGATTATGAACTGCAATGAGGAAGATATCATTTTAGACTTTGAGGAGAAACCAGAACATCCAAAGAGTAATTTAGCTTCTATGGGTATCTATATCTTTAACTATAAGACATTGCGTAAGTATCTTGTTGACGATGACAAGAATGATTCATCATCACATGACTTTGGTAAGGATATCATTCCTGCATACTTAGCAGATCAAAGAAAGCTTGGAGCGTATCGCTTTAAGGGCTATTGGAAAGATGTAGGTACGATTGATTCTCTTTGGGAATCTAATATGGACCTATTGAACAATAATAATCAGTTAAATCTAGCAGATCAGGATTGGAAGATCTATACCGAGGATGTTAACGCGTTGCCACAATTTGTTGGCGAGAATGCGAAGATAGAGAATTGTTATATCACCCAAGGTAGTGTAGTTCTTGGTCATGTAAAGGATAGTGTGCTTGGCACTAATTCCTTTATCGGTGAAAACGCAAACGTGGTAGATTCCGTAATCCAGACTGGTGTCAAGATTGGTGAGGGTGCCAAGATTACCCGTTGTATCATTGCGGATAATGTGGAGATAGGTCCTGGGGTTGTACTAGGTTCTAAGGATAGCGAGCATATCGAACTGATCGCAAAGAATGTGATGGAATAGGAGGGAATCATGAAAGCACTTGGTATTATTTCATTTGAAGATAGTTCCGTGAATATTGAGGGTCTTGGTGATTTTAGACCTGTTCCAGCAGTTGCCTTTATGGGTAGATATCGCATCATAGACTTTGTATTAAGCAATATGACAAACTCAGGTATTGATAATGTACAGGTTTACTGTAAAGAAAAACCTCGTAATTTATTTGAACACTTGGGAGACGGTAGACAATACAACATCAATTCAAAACGTGGTCGATTAAGAATCTTATTTGGTGAAAAGAATTTTTCATCACCTGTATATAATCATGACATTGCTAACTATATCCTAAACATGCAGTACATTGAAAAGGATAAGAATCCATATGTGGTAATCGCACCTAGTTATTTCCTATATAACATTGACTATAGTGAAGTACTAGAAGCACATATTGAAAGTGGTGCAGAGATTACCGCATTGTATACAAATACAAGCGAGGCGAAAACTGCCTTCCTTGATTGTGACACGTTTACGCTAGATAAAGATAAGCGTGTATTATCGATCGATAAGAATCGTGGAAAGTATAAGACACGTGCTGTATCACTCGAAGCGTATGTGATGCGTAAAGATTTATTTATCTCACTGGTAAAGACAGCAGCGAGTATTTCTTCATTGTATTGGTTTAAGGATGTCTTACGTGAAGTTGTCAATGAGGTAGATATTCGTGGATATGCGGTGCGTGGTTTTGTGGCATGCATTAACAGCTTGAATGAATACTATCGTATCAGCATGTTGTTGAAGGATTATAAGGTTGCCTCAAATCTATTTAAGGCAAGCTGGCCGATTTATACACATACCAACAACTCCAATCCTTCCATGTTTACAAGTGATTCCAAGGTAACTGCGAGTGTCGTTGCCAATGGTTGTTATATTGATGGCATTGTCAACAACTCCATCATCAGTCGTAAGGCAAAGGTATCCAAGGGTGCTGTGATTGAAAATAGTATCGTATTACCTGGAGCTGTAATTGGTGAGGATGTTCATTTGGATCATGTCATCGTGGATAAGTATGCGACGATCTATAAGATCAAAGAATTGATAGGAACACAGGATAACCTAATATACGTACAACGTAGAGATTGCATATAGAAAGATGAGGTGTTTATGAGTCGCTCAGTATTATTTGTATCGGGTGAAGGTCTGCCCTTTATCAAGACAGGTGGTTTGGCAGATGTCATCGGCAGCTTACCAAAGACTTTGGCAAAGCGTGGCCATGATGTACGTGTCGTTTTACCACTATACAAAAAGATTATTGAAAAACACTACGACAAACTTGAACGTTTAGGAACGATTCAAGTCCATTCTGGATGGATTGATCAACCCGCTACTTTTTATAGCTGCCAAGTGGATGGAGTTATCTACTACTTTGTAGAACACCAAGGATACTTTGAAAGAGATAGTCTATATGGTTATGAGGATGATGGTGAAAGATTTGCCTTCTTCCAAAGAGCTGTATTGGATATGATTTATTTCATTGATTGGTGGCCAAATATCATTCATGAAAATGATTGGCAAACCGGTATGATTCCATTGATGGCGCATGCATGTTATGGCGATGATTATCGCTATCAACAGATTAAGCATGTCTTTACAATTCACAACATGGCTTTCCAAGGTAACTTTGGAGTGGACATGCTAGAAAGTTGCCTTGGTATCGACTATAGCTACTTCGATAATGGATCGATTAAATTTGATACAGGTATCAGCTTTATGAAAGCTGCGATTGTATATGCAGACAAGATTACAACGGTATCACCAACATACGCTGAGGAGATTCTAACCCAGACATATGGAGAAAGAATGGATGCGGTATTACGGTATCGCAGAGGTGATTTGTGGGGTATCGTCAATGGTATCGATACCGTATCATGGAATCCTAAGAAAGATATCCACGTCGAAAAGAATTATGATGTACGTAGTTACATCAGCGGTAAACGTGAAAATAAGAAAGCTTTACAAGAGATGCTTGGCTTAGAAGTGAAGGATGATGTGGCACTCATCGGTATTGTCTCAAGACTAACAGCACAAAAAGGTATTTATATGATCACGGAGAAGCTACGTGAAATTATGGATCAAAATGTGCAGTTTGTGATTCTTGGTACAGGTGAAACCAATGCAGAGAATGCGTTTAAGTGGTTAGAGTCTGAGTATAAGGGCAGAGCTGTATACTATTGTGGATATAATGAGGATCTAGCACATTTGATTTACGCTGGCTGTGATTTATTCTTTATGCCATCGATCTATGAACCATGTGGCATAGGACAATTGATTGCCATGCATTATGGAACACTTCCACTCGTGCGTGAAACTGGTGGTTTGAAAGATACCGTACATCCATACAACCAATATACAGGTGAGGGTAATGGCTTTAGCTTCTGGGCTGCCAATGCGGATGATATGATCTATACATTACGCTATGCACTCGATCAATATTACAACAATAAACCAGCTTGGAAGGGACTCATCAAGAGTGCGATGACTACAGATGTTAGTTGGGATGCGAGTGCAAGCCAATACGAACAGTTGTATTACACAATATGTAACTGGTCAGATGACTAATTGAAGAATTGGACAGAAACTTATGTTGTTCTGTCCTTTTGTTTTCGTGTATCCTTATTGCAGGAGGTATGATGATGAAGAAGGCAATTTTATTTGATCTAGACGGCACATTATTACCGATGGATCAAGATATTTTTGTAAAGACATATTTTGGCTATTTAGCAAAGAAGTTAGCTCCTTATGGATATGAAGCAAGTCAATTAATTGATGTGATTTGGAAGGGTACTGCTGCGATGGTAAAAAATACAGGACCTAAGAGTAATGAAGAAGTATTCTGGGATTATTTTACTTCTGTATATGGATTAGAAAAGAAAGAGAGTGATTACGATAAATTCGATGAATTTTATCGCATGGAATTCTGTAAAGCACAAAGTGTATGTGGTTTTCAACCACTCGCAAAGGATGTCGTTTCCTTTGCGAAGAGTAAAGGTTACACTTTGGTTTTGGCTACCAATCCGTTATTCCCTGCCACTGCAGTTAAGCAGAGAATGCGGTGGGCAGGGATTGATTCAAACGACTTTACTTTGATTACGACATATGAGGATTTTCATGCATGCAAGCCAAATCCACAATACTTCCAAGAGATATTGGATAAGCTAAAACTACAACCAGAGGATTGTGTGATGATAGGTAATGATACCCAAGAGGATGTAGCAGCCAAGTCAATTGGTATTGATGTATTCTTGGTTACAGATTGTTTAATCAATACCAAGGATGTAGATATCACAGATATACCGCGTGGTAGTTTTGAAGATATCAAAAAGTATATTGAGCAATTATAAAGATGTGTTATCAATTACGTAGTATGACTTCCTTGTATATTATGCATGGAAGTCAAATTCTTTTGTTATATAGAGAAGGTAGCAGGGTTGCAAATCATCTTTGGATAGGTTCATCTGGTGGTCATATGGAAGAGAGTGAAATAAATCATCCAAAGATGACCGTACTACGGGAGCTCAAAGAAGAGATTGGCTTAGACGAAGATCAACTAACAAATCTACATATGCGGTATATCACAATGGAGAATATCAAGGGTGAGATCTATCAGAATTACTATTTCTTTGCACAGATAAATGAAATGAATCAGGAATTATTATCCACTGAAGGGAAACTTCAGTGGTTTGATCAAAGTGATGTCTTTGATTTAGATATGCCAAGGGGTTCAAGATATGTGTTGGAACATTATCTAAATCATCAAGATAATAAAGATTTGTACGTGTGTGGATTATCAAAAGATAGTGCGATATTTACCAAGTTAGAACAAAGGGAGGATGGGATATAATTCTTTCTTTGTTTTGGCTAGAGTAAGCGTTTTCTTTTGAATAAATGTTATATTTTTCACGAATTTATGGATGAAAAGCGGAGAATTTGCGTTTCAGCGTTTTCAAGAATGTGGCGTAAGTGTTATAATTGCTCCAGTACATAGGAGGATAATTTAGATGTCTAAAGTTACTGTGAAAGACTTAGATGTTAAAGGAAAACACGTCATTGTTCGTGTTGACTTCAACGTTCCACACAAAGGAAATGTGATTACAGATGATAATCGTGTTCGTGCAGCTTTACCAACGATTAATTATCTTACAGAGAATGGCGCAAAGGTATTACTACTTAGCCATTTAGGTAAGATTAAGACAGATGAGGATAAAGCTAAGAATGATATGTCTATCGTTGCGGATTGCTTAGCTTCTCTACAGAGTGCACCTGTGAAGTTCGTAAATGCGACTCGTGGTGCTGAACTTGAAGAAGCAGTTAAGAATCAAGAAGATGGATCTATCGTCTTAATGCAAAATACTCGTTATGAAAAGGGTGAAACAAAGAATGATGAAGAGCTTGGTAAGTATTGGGCTTCTTTAGGTGATTTATTTGTTGAAGATGCGTTTGGTTCTGTACATAGAGCACACGCTTCTACTGTAGGTATTCCTACACATATCCCTTCCGCATTAGGTTTCTTGGTTGAAAAGGAAGTTAATGTATTGGGTAAGGCAGTCAATGATCCACAAAGACCATTCGTTGCGATCTTAGGTGGTGCTAAGGTTTCTGATAAGATCGGTGTTATCGAAAACTTATTAAAGATCGCTGATAAGGTATTAATCGGTGGTGGTATGGCTTATACATTCTCTGCTGCTAAGGGTGGCAAGATTGGTACATCCCTACTTGAGGCTGATAAGGAGGAGTTGGCTAAGGAATTTATGGATAAGGGTGAGGGTAAATTATTCTTACCTGTAGATAACGTTGTAGCTAACGACTTCTCTAATCCTACAGAGATCAAGACTGTTAAGTCTGGTGAGATTCCTGATGGATTTATGGGTCTAGATATTGGACCTGAAACAGTTAAGAAGTTCCAAGAGGAATTAGCTGGTGCTAAGACAGTATTCTGGAATGGACCAATGGGTGTATTCGAGGATGAAAGATTTGCCAAGGGTACAATCGCTGTATGTGAGACATTAGCGAACCTTGATGGTGCAACTACAATCATCGGTGGTGGTGATTCTGCTTCAGCAGCTAAGAACTTAGGTTTCGCTGAGAAGTTCAGTCACATCTCTACAGGTGGTGGTGCATCACTTGAATACATGGAAGGAAAGGAACTCCCAGGAATCGCAATTATTCCTGAGAAGTAAGGTTAAGTAACATGACAAGAAAACCAGTCATTTTTGGCAACTGGAAGATGAACAAGACACCTTCAGAAGCTGCAGAGTTTATGAAGGGAATTGAAGAAGTATTAACAGGTAATGAAGCAAGTGATTATGGTATTGGTGCTCCATACATCGACTTAGATGTATGCGTTAAGGGAGCTAAGAACTTATTAATCGCTGCTGAAAACTGCAATGAAAAAGATTCAGGTGCGTACACAGGTGAAGTATCTGTACCAATGTTGAAAGAAGTTGGTATTACATACTGCATCATCGGTCACTCTGAAAGACGTACATATTACAATGAGACAGACGCTGCTTGCGCTGCTAAGGCAAAGAGATTATTCGCTGATAACATCACACCTATCTTATGTGTAGGTGAGACAGAAGCTGAATATGATGCTGGTAAGACAGAAGAAGTCATTAAGTCTCAATTAGCTGGTTCTCTTGCTGGTTTAACTGCAGAAGAGGTCAGTAAGATGGTTATTGCATATGAGCCAATCTGGGCTATCGGTACTGGTAAGAGTGCTGATGTCAATACAGCTGAGGCTTGTTGTAAGTTAGTTCGTAAGACAGTAGAAAATCTATATGATGTTCCTACTGCTGAGGCAGTACGTATTCAATATGGTGGATCTGTTAAACCTAACAACATCAAAGAATACATGGCTTGCGAAGATATTGATGGTGCCCTAATCGGTGGGGCTTCTCTAAAGGTTGAATCCTTTAAAGAAATCATCGATGCAACGAAATAGGTTCTTTCTCGACTATCGAGAGAATCGTTTCTTAGGTTATCATAGGAGGAAAATTTAGATGCCTAATTTTATTGATCCAATTGCAGAAGTACATGCACGTGAAGTCTTAGACTCTCGTGGAAATCCAACAGTAGAATGTGAAGTAACAACTGAATCAGGTGCTTGGGGACGTGCGATTGTTCCATCAGGTGCTTCTACTGGTGAACGTGAAGCTTTAGAGCTTCGCGATGGTGATAAGAATCGCTATTTAGGAACAGGAACATTAAAGGCTGTTGCTAATGTCAACGAAAAGATTGCGCCTAAAGTAATCGGCTTAAATGTTTTTGACCAAAACTTAATTGATAAGACAATGCTTGACCTTGATGGTACTCCATTCAAGAGTAACTTAGGTGCTAACGCTACATTAGCTGTTTCATTAGCTGCTGCTCGTGCTGCTGCTGATGCTTGTGGACTACCTCTATACAAGTATATTGGTGGTGCAAACGCTAAGGTATTACCAGTTCCAATGATGAACGTATTAAATGGTGGTAAGCACGCTGATTCATCTGCTGACTGCCAAGAATACATGATCATGCCAGTAGGTGCTAAGAGCCTTCATGAAGCAGTACGTATGGGTTCTGAAGTATTCCACACATTGAAGAAGGTATTGAAGTCCTACAAGTACAACACAGCTGTAGGTGATGAAGGTGGATACGCTCCATCTTGCGTTCCAAACAACGATGGTCCATTAGAGAAGTTAGGTAATGAAGGCCCTTTAGCTTTAATG
Source organism: Erysipelotrichaceae bacterium (assembly GCA_022767445.1). Taxonomy (GTDB): domain Bacteria; phylum Bacillota_I; class Bacilli_A; order Erysipelotrichales; family Erysipelotrichaceae; genus Bulleidia. The sequence continues at coordinate 14,850 of JALENJ010000004.1, forward strand.
GTTGAAGCAGTTGAAAAGGCTGGATACAAGCTTGGTGAAGATATTTGCTTCGCTATGGACTTAGCAGCTTCTGAATTCTACAACGCTGAAAAGGGTGTTTATGAATTGAAGCGTTCTGGTGAAGGTGACAAGACATCTGAACAGATGATCGATATGTTAGCTTCATGGGTTGAGAAGTATCCATTAATCTCTATCGAAGACGGCTTAGCTGAAAACGACTGGGAAGGTTGGGTTAAGTTAACAGAACGTCTAGGCGACAAGGTTCAACTTGTTGGTGATGACTTATTCGTTACAAACACAACATACATCAAGAAGGGTATCGAGCTACACGCAGCTAACTCTGTATTAATCAAGGTTAACCAGATTGGTACATTGACAGAGACATTAGACTCTATCGAAATGGCTAAGACTGCTAAGTACACAGCAGTTGTATCTCACCGTTCAGGCGAATCTGAGGATTCAACAATCGCTGACTTAGTAGTAGCTACGAACGCTGGTCAGATCAAGACAGGTTCTATGAGCCGTACAGACCGTATTGCTAAGTACAACCAGTTGATGAGAATCGAAGAAGAATTAGGCGATGTTGCTGAATACCGTGGAAGACAGGCATTCTACAACGTTAAGGCAATCTCTTCTAAGTAATTCATAACAGACTTACACAAATTGCGTGTAAGTCTTTTTTTATGATAAATTACAAGAAAAACAGTATGTGAATACACGACTTATAGAAAATAAATGCTACTATGGATGTAGGAGGAAATTCATAATGAAATTTTTAGAAGAAGCACGTGCATATCAAGATAATATGATTGAAGATTTACGTGAGTTGGTAAAGATTGAATCTGTACGTGATGATCAAGCAGCTACCAAGGAAGCACCGTTTGGCCCAAATATTTTAAAGTGCTTAAATAAAGCACTACAGATTGGTGAAAGAGATGGTTTTAAAGTAGAGAACGTAGATGGTTATGCTGGTGTGATTCAGTATGGTGATTTAGAAGAATCCGTAGGTGTTCTTGGCCACCTGGATGTTGTACCTATCGGTGATGATTGGACATTTGATCCACTTGGTGGAGAGATTAAAGATGGCTATATCATGGGTAGAGGTACTTGTGATGATAAGGGACCAGCAATCGCTGCGTATTATGCAATCAAGATCTTGAAGGATAAGGGTTACAAGCTAAAGCATAATATCCAGATGATCTTGGGTACGGATGAAGAGAATACTTCTGCTGGTATCCTTTACTATAAGAAAGTACGTAAGAATCCTATTATGGGTATTGTGCCTGATGCTGAGTTTCCATGTATCTATGCAGAAAAGGGTATCTTAGACTTTAAGTCCAGTGGAAAGATTGACTCTTGTATCGTATCCATGCAAGCAGGTACAGCGTTCAATGTTGTTATTGGCAAGGCTGATGTTGTAGTAAATGGAAAGCTTGAAGAAGAGTACTTCAAGAAGTTCTTAGCTGCCAATGGCATTACAGGAACATGTCATCAGGGTGAGGATGGAGCACACTATCATATTGATGGCAAACCATTCCACGCTTCTAAGCCATATATGGGAATTAACGCTGCTGTAAAGATGTTTGAATTTGTAGGTAGTTGTTATGATGATGCATTTAGTTTGAATGCAGCGAAGTTATTCAAGGATGCGTATGGTGTAGGTCTTGGTGTTGCCTATGATGGAGCGTACATGGGTCCATTAACATTTAATCTTGGCAAAGCAAATATCAAGGATGGTAATGTGGAATTTGCTTTGGATTATCGTTATCCAAATGAGTGCGATGGTGAAGACTTACTCAATAAGAGTGCGAGTATCATCAAAGAAGTATTGCATATTGATACAGAATTGGTGGATGATTCCAAGTGGCTACTCAATGATCCAAACAGTGAGTTAATTCAGACTTGTCTGAAGCACTATCGTGAGTTTAGTGGGGATACATATACACCTCCACTCCGTATTGGTGGTGGTACATACGCTAGAAGTTTTGAAAACTTCGCGGCATTTGGTCCAATCTTTCCAACAAGAGAACATGCTTCATGGGTTGGTGCTGAACATGAAGCAGATGAAGGCTTTGAGATTGAAACCATGTTACTAGCTTGTGCAGTATATGCAAATGTACTTTATGATTTAGCTTGTGAACATGAATAGTATCGATGAGGGTGAACAATGTTCACCCTTTTTTCAGTTATGTATGAATGAAAATATTTCTGTTGTGTGGTTAAATAGAGAGTATGGAATTAAAAGACAACAAGAAAAAAGTAGATCGTGAATTCTCTTTTCGCTATTATTGGCACGGTCTACCAGAGATACTGTATTATCAAATACCAACTCGTATTGGTTTGTATTTGATGATGCTTTTATCACGTGGTCTTTTAGGTACATTGTTAACTCTAACAGGTATTTACTCTGTTACCAGCGGGGAGTTACCATCCTTGATATTAAGCTGGAAAGGATGGCTTGTACTAATCCTGTTATTTATTGCGTATACAATCTATAAGTCCTTTGACGTTATTATCTTGATATTACTTAGTCGAAATATACTATATGACCAGGATAAATCATTCAAAGAAATCATTCAGATTGCATTACGTGTTGTACGTAAGTTTATTAGTATACGAGGGTGTTTGTTAATTGCATATATTGCGATTATTATCCCATTGAATACAGCGATGTTTGGTATGCGTTTAACGAAGTTTGGAGTGCCTGATTTTATCTATTCTGTCGTAAGAACGAATCAAATATATTTACTTATATATATCGTCATTGTATTAGCACTGGATTATATTGGACTTATCCATATCTTTACCTTCCATGGTGTTTTATTCCAAGAGTACTCCTTGAAGGAATCTATGCGTGTATCAAGAGAAATGGTATGCAAGAATTGGAAGAAGATTATTACTTCATATGTAAAGTTTTTTGATTTGTTTGTCGTGATACTGGCAGGTAGTGCTGCGATCATTGCAGGTATTCCGTATCTTCTATCAAGATTACTTGTGCAGTATACGACGGTCTATCATTTCATCATTATCATGGTTGTCATACTGGGTAGTATTTTCTTGGCGTTGTTCTCCATGATATTCATACAGGCTCAAACAATGTGTATCACAAGAGTATATGATGAAATCAATCATATTGCCTATAAAGAAAGTAATTTCCAACCACCTGTTATTTTGCAGAGAAGTTTTCGCTATGTCGTTGTTTTAAGTTTGGTAGTTGCGACTTTGCTTGGTTGGGTTGGTTCTTTGGGTTTTGATGTACTATTCCCTAAGGAGTATGAGACAGAAGTGATAGCCCACCGTGGTGGTGGGGAGGCTGCTGTAGAGAATACAGTTGAGTCGATTCGCTGGGCGATTGAAAATGGTGCCAATGCATCTGAGATTGATGTACAACGAACTAAAGATGGTCATTATGTTGTATTCCACGATAATAATCTAAAGAGATTATGTGGGGATGATCATACAATTCAAGAGTTAACACTAGAAGAGATTAAAAAGTTACGGATTACTGCTGCGGATGGTCATAAGGTGCGTATTGCGACACTTGAGGAGATTCTCAATACTGCCAAGGATGAAATACAACTCTATATTGAACTAAAGGGAAGAAGTGCAGATATCCAAATGGCAACAGATGTTTATCGCATGTTAGAAGAAAGAAACATGGTAGATCAAGTACGTATCTTAAGTCTAGATGCTCGCTTGATTACAGAAGTAGAGAATCAATTCCCTGATGTTGAAACAGAATATCTATGCTTTATCGTGTTTGGTAAGCTTGCGATGATGAATGTCGATGTCATCGCATTTGAAGAAGAGGCAGCGACCACAAACCAGATTGACTTAATGCATACGGCAGGTAAGAAGATTGATGTATGGACCTGTAATTCATTGGGATCAATTATGCGTTTTATGAATTCTGATGTGGATGGCATCATCACAGATGATGTTGATTTGGCAATCAATATAAAAAATGGAAAGAAGGACTATCCAGACTTTATGCGTCTGTTAAGAATCTTCTTCCCACAGTTCTAGTTATTCAGATAACTCAGAGATATTTGGCCATAGTTCTATAATCTTTTGATCAGGATAATTGGTATCGAGGTACGTTTCAACAAAGTTATGAGATACAGGATCAATTTTACGCTGGTTAAAGCGGAACATCACCATCATCGATAATGTTAAATCTAATGCGAATAATACCATGCAGATCCAGGTGAGTATCTTACCGGCAACGTATGGTATTTTTTCAATGAGGTTGCTGAGATATGGATAACATAGCTTAATCCAAACAAGTGCTAAAATACCCCAGAAGAACATAAATAATAGGTTTGTACGTCCACCGATGTTGAATGGCATATTACTGTAATCCCAGTATTTAACATGATATACAACTTCGGTAAATACGCTACACATGTATTCATACGCACCACCAAAGAAGAAACCAGCCACAAATACATAGCGATCATCCTTCTTCGCAAAGCGACTTAACACAACGGTTAGTATCGCTCCACCAAGTCCCCATACAATACTAATTGGAGTAAAGATGATACTGGAGCGACGCATCCAAATATGCGCAGTACCAAACACATAGAAAGTTTCAATAATATCACCAAGGATACCTGTGATTAAGAAGATCCAAATAATCTTATCCAGGCTTAAACCTTTTGCGAATGTAGGAGCTTTCGCATCTTGGATTGTTGTATTGTCTTGGCTATCCAGTATAAGCTCTGGATAGTTTTTGGCAATACGTCGATTGATAAAGTTTAGGATACGATGACCAAAGGAAACTTTTTGGTTATCGAGATTTTGTTCAAGATTACCACGATGATTGATCTTTCTGCGATAGATTGTATAGAATATCACAACCAAATCCAACAATGTAATCACAAGGATAATCAACATTATCACTCTTGTAAGAGTATTCTGTAAGAAACTTCCATAAAATAAATATAGAAGTGGATGTAATACATTGGCTAGGATATATAACCAAGCAGTCACGATGACAGTAAAGATGATACCCTCTTTTCGCGTTGTAAAGATAGAACGCTTATCTTGCCAGTATAGCTCTTTGCCAGAGATACGATGAAACAAGAAATCACTGATAGAAGTCACAATGGAAACCACAATCATACATAGGATGATGTGAAATCCAAAGAATGTCTGTTGATTAACACTGAGTGCAAACAGAATGAAGATCATCTCAATACCATATTCCGGTAAGATAGGAAGATCTAATAGACCACGATTGACAAAGCGTCTGCGTAGAACGGACATCACAGTCACTTCACTGATCCAACCGATGAATGCATAGATATAGAAAAAGAATAATACCTCATAAAATGTAGGTGATAGTAGAATTTCTCTCATAGCTCCTCCTCAATGGTCCATATTGTAACATATGAACTAATCATAGACAGTACTTTCAAGCAATGTTATAATACTTTGGCAAGCGAAAGGAGCTTTTTGGATGCTTAACGCTATATTAATGGTTTTATCGGCATTGCTGATTATTTTAACACTATTACAAGGTGGAAAATCTGATGGAATATCAAGTGCTTTTACTGGTAACGGAGGATTGAATCTGTTCGCCAATACAAAGGAGAGAGGATCTGAGAAGGTCATTTCTAATATGACTTTGGTATTAGGAGTTGCATTTTTTGCCTTGGTAATTGCGATTAGAATAGTTTAGTGACCGGTGAAAACCGGTTTTTCTTATCGCTTGGCTTTTATGAATGAAGAGGAATATATATGAATAACTTAAAAGAACAAATTTTAGAATACATCGAAAATCACCCAAAGAAGAAACGTAAGTTGGATGATATTTTAAACGGATTAGGACTAACCTCTTCATCAGACTTTGTAAAAGTAAGCCAAGCGCTACTCGAGTTAGAAAAAGAATTACTCGTATTTAGAGCAGATGACAACCAATATCTAACGCAAAAACAAGCAGGTGTCATGGTAGGTGTTATCTCTATTAACAAAGCAGGTTTAGGTTTCGTTGATCGCGAGGATAGAGACTCTATCAAGATAGATCCAACAGATCAAAATACTGCGCTGAATGGAGATAAAGTACTCGTTCGTTGTAAACCATGGCAGACCTATGGAGAAGTACTAAAAGTACTAGAACGTGCAAAAGAACATGTCATTGGAGCTTTCTATCCTCGCGGAAGTAAACTAAAATTCATTCCGGATGATGAGAAACTACAAGACAAACTCTTTACAGTGAAATATGATCAAGACTTTCTACCACTCGAAGGCATGAAGGTTGTTTGTAAAATACAAAAATATGGAACACCAATGGTGTTATATGTTGATCGTGTGATTGGCTATAAAGATGATCCAGGTGTTGATATTTTATCGATACTTCTCGATCACGATATCAATCCAGAGTTTCCAGAAGACGTTGTTGAACAAGTCAAAACAATTCCCCAGGAAATTAGCGAAGAAGATAAACAAAACCGCACAGATTTAACGCATGAAACAATCATTACCATCGATGGAGATGACTCCAAAGACTTCGATGATGCGGTAGGTGTTGAAAAGATTGAAGGTGGCTGGATACTCAAGGTTTCCATAGCAGATGTATCCCACTATGTAAAAGAAGATAGCCCACTCGACAAGGAAGCCTTTGAAAGAGGTTGTTCAACATATGTAACGGATAGAGTTGTGCCAATGTTACCACATGAGTTAAGCAATGGTATTTGCTCACTAAATCCCTATGTTGAACGTCTTACCATTACATGCCAAATGAAGGTAAATACAGATGGTAAGATTGAAGAATACACAATCTATCCAAGTGTTATACGTTCAACAGAGAGAATGACATACGCAAATGTAAACAAGATACTAGATGGTGATGAACCACTCCAACAACAATATCAACATTTAGAAAACTTAATCTTTGATCTAAGAGATTGTGCAGATGCAATTCGTTCTTATCGTAGTCATAAGGGAGCGATAGACTTTGATGGCACAGAAACAGTAATTGAAGTAGACGGTGATGGACATCCAACAGATATCCATGCACGCATGAGTGGTCATGCGGAAAGAATGATAGAAGATTGCATGATTGCGGCAAATGTATCCGTAGCTAACTATATGAAGTGGTTGGATGTACCATCCATCTATCGTATACACGAAACACCAACTGCCAAAAAGATGAAAGAATTTGTACGTATCTCAGAAGGTATGGGACATAAACTTATCCTAGGCAAGACAGGTATCTATCCAAATGAACTACAACGCTATTTACAATCCGTCAAAGATATACCAGAATATCCAGTGTTGAGTATGATGTTATTGCGTTGTATGCAGAAGGCACGCTATGATGCAAACTGTGTAGGACACTTTGGTTTAGCTGAAAGTGAATACTTACACTTTACATCACCAATCCGTCGCTATCCTGATTTGATCGTTCATCGCATGTTAAGAAAATACATCTTCAACACGAATGAAAATCTACAACAACGTGCAAATGATATTGAAAAATGCAAAGTGCAAGCAGAACATGCAAGCATAAGAGAAAGAAATAGTCAGGATGCCGAGTATGCATGTCAAGATATGAAGATAGCGGAATACATGCAAGCACATATCGGTGAAACATTTAAAGGTATTATCTCCAGTATCACAAGCTTTGGTATGTATGTTGAATTAGAGAATACCGTAGAAGGTCTTGTACGTATCGTAAATCTGGATGATGATTACTATGTATTCAATAAAGATCGTTTTGAGTTAGTTGGTGAAAAACGTAAGAAGACATATCGCATCGGACAACCAATTAAAGTCACAGTCCTAGATGCGAATAAGAATGCTGGTACAGTTGACTTTGGTCTACCAAAGAAACAAAGCCGCTTTACACCAAGAAAAGATGCACGCAAGAAAGACAACTTCAAACGTAGAGACACAAAACGCTTTGATCGAAAAGAAAAGACAAGCTGTAACCGCAAGGATACAAGATCAAAGCGTAAACAAAGTGGTAGGAAGGAGAGACATGGCAGATAAAACACATGAAAAAAGTGTTGCGTTAAATCGCAGAGCATCGCATGACTACTACCTAGAGGAAAAATTTGAATGTGGTATTGTACTAACAGGTACCGAGATTAAATCAGTCAGAGAAGGTAAAGTGCAATTCCAAGATTCCTATATCTCTATCTATAAAGGGGAAGCTTGGATTAAAGGCATGCATATCTCTCCATACAAATATGGAAATATCTTCAATGTAGATGAAACACGTGATCGTAAGCTACTACTACATAAGCTAGAGATCATCAGACTACATCAAAAAGTAAAACTAAAAGGATTTACACTCATACCTGTACGCATGTACTTAAAAGATGGTAGAGCTAAGCTAGAGATTGCGCTTGCCAAAGGTAAAGACCTATACGACAAGCGCGAGTCAGAAAAGCTACGTGATGCCAAACGTGCAATGGAAAAAGCACTCAAGTTTCATTAATGCAAGAGAGTAAACCATTACTCTCTTGCATGCAAACTGATTGCGTGATATATTCCATTTGCGAACAAAAATATGGGGCTGTCATGGTTTCGACAGGTTTATGTTTGATTTGAGCTGCAGTGGAGCGGTGACCTAATCACCATTAAATTTAAACGCAAATAGAACAAATAGTTTCGCTTTTGCTGCCTAAGAACGCTAGAGGCGTTGCAGCAATCCAATCAGTGCTTTAGCCATTTGACATTGATTGCGTACTAAAATGGATACGGTGAATTCAAAACTTGTAGGAGGATCCCGACAATTTAACAAGTAAATTCAATAACACGTTAGCTCACTGACATTGTTATTGTCTTATCCAACAGTGAGATAAACTGTAGATGCTCAAATGTGGGACTATTCTTGGACAGGGGTTCGACTCCCCTCAGCTCCACTAAGAACTGAGAAGTGGCTTATTAGAGTCACTTTTTTAGTTGTTGTAAGTATTTGTAGGGTGGATAGATAACTTTTCTTATGGCGATAAACTCCTTGCTTTTGGATAGGGGTATTCTGTGGTACTATTGTCATGTGAAAAGAGGTTATTATGTTAAAGCAGATTAAGTGGAGATCCATTTTGGTTGGGATAGCATATATCTTGGCTGGATTGTTATTGGTAGTGTATCCAGAGAGTAGTAGAAATTTGATCGCCTATGTATTAGGCATTGCAATTGTTGTATATGGCATCGTTTCTCTAACAACATATTTTGTAATCAATGTAAAGGATAGTTTACATAGAAATGAATTCGTAACAGGGATTATGGCAATTGTTGCTGGGTTGGTGATTATCTTTAGACAACAATTGTTGTTGGATATCATACCTATCCTGTTAGGTTTAGTCATTATCACGGATGGTATTGATAAGTTACAGAGTGCAGTTGTGGCGAAAAGAATTGGGTCACCACAATACTCAACCTATATTGTATTAGCTGCTGTATCGATTATCTTGGGCCTTGTTGTGATGTTCTTCTTAAATGGGGCTGAACTACAGAAGACATTGTTCGTGGTCATCGGTGTAAGTTTAATCTATTGTGGTGTTTCTGATATATTTGTCATACTGTTTATTGCGGAGAAGTTTCATCAGTTCTTAGAGAGTTTTGAAAGCTCTAATGTCGTAATTGAGGCTGAGGTGAAACCGACCGTTGAAAGTGATGATGAACAAGGGGAGAAGTCAGAATAGTCTGGCTTTTCTTTCTACATGCATTACATTAGAATAGACATATGGAGGATGTGAAAGATGTATAATGATTGGTTTAAGATAGGATCAGTTACTGTACATGGCTATGGTGTCATGATTGCAGTTGGTATATTGTTTGCCTTTTGGCTCTCTGAGCGTTTAGCGAAGCGTCAAGGTTTGGATCATGAAAAGATTGATGGCATGATTTTCTTTGTATTGATCTTTGGATTCATTGGTGCGAAGGTATTGTACATATTTACCGTATTTGATACTTTCTTGAAGAATCCAATTGCGGTATTAGGCAATGAGGGCTTTGTTGTGTATGGTGGTATTATCGCTGGTATTATTGCTGGATGGTTCTACTGTAAGTGGAAGAAGTGGGATTTCATCAAGTATGCGAATGTATTGATGCCTGCGGTTTCCTTGGCACAAGGTTTTGGGCGTATTGGATGTTTCTTTGCGGGTTGTTGTTATGGCATTACAACCAATGCTTGGTATGGTGTTGAGTTCCCTGCGGATTCTTTGGGACCTGGTGCTGGTATAAAGGTTATCCCTACGGAGTTAATTTCATCTGCTGGTAATTTCTTGATCTTTGCTTTCTTACTTCGTAATTTAACTAAGGGTAAGCATCCTGAGGATACTGCTGCTTGGTATTTAGTTCTATATGGATTAGGTAGATTCTTGGTTGAGTTCTTACGTGGTGATTTGGTGCGTGGTCACATCGCATTCTTATCAACATCTCAATTTATTTCTATCTTTGTATTCTTATTGGGCACATTTATGTTATGGTACAGACAGAATCACAGTGATGTGAAAAAGGAGATTGCCGCATGAAAATAGGTATTGCGAATGACCACGCATCCGTGGAAATGAAGAATGAACTGGTTGAATATTTACAATCACAAGGACATGTTGTAATAAACTTTGGTACAGACTCATCTGAAAGTACAGATTATCCAATCTGGGGTGAGAAGGTATCTAACGCAGTTGTAAGTGGTGAGGTAGAACGTGGTATTGCGATTTGTGGTACAGGTGTTGGAATCGGTATTACTTGTAACAAGGTAAAAGGGATTCGTTGTTGCATCTGTTCGGAACCATATAGTGCTAGATATTCTAGATTGCATAATGATGCCAATGTGATAGCGTTTGGTTCAAGAGTCATTGGAATTGAAACTGCGAAGATGTTAGTTGATGAGTTTATCAACAGTGAGTTTGAAGGTGGTAGACATGCACGCAGGGTTGGTCTAATGATGGATGTCGAAGCGAGAAATATGTAATAAAAGAATGCCAGGGGCATTCTTTTTTTGTACTATTACCAATAGATTCCTCGATAGGAAATGATGATTAACAGGATAAGTGGGATATATAACATAATGAATACCCACTTGAGTTTAACGCACAGCGCGATGAATTCTCGTATGAATGCGGAGGGGATGTAGTAGCTTGCAGTTTTACATCCAAGACCATCTCCATGCATGCCTATCTGCTTTGCGTATGCGCTCGTTCGGTAGATATGATAATCGTTTGTGACGAATAGGAATGTTGGATTTGGAATAAATTGTTTTCCTAATTGCTTGGAGTACAGTAGGTTTTCGTAGGTGGTTTTGGACTTATCCTCTAATAGAATTCTATCTTCTGGTATTGTTGTGTTGGAAAGAAGATAGTTTCTCATTGCTTGTGCCTCAGATATTTTCTCATCGCTACCTTTACCACCACTGACGATAAGTTTGATATTTGGGTTTTTAGCTTGATGATAGGCTTCCACTGCTTTATCAATGCGTTTCTTAAGTAATGGTGTAACTTGACTACCATTATATAGACCTGCACCGTGGATGATGATGAAGTCATAATTTTTATTCTTTGGAATAAATAAGTAGAGAATGGAATAGGACATGTATCCTACAAATGCAATTCCAAAGATGAAATAACTAAATATAACAAGAATAAAGAGTGTGTTTAGGATAGGGTTTGTAGTAAATATGTTTGTGCTCATGGAGAAGCGATAGTACATGAGCACAAAGAATAACAGGATGGCAATGCCTAACAATAGCGATAATAGGTTAGTTAGGGATTTTCCTTCGCGTTTTAATAGTACAAAACCATTGTAGATTAACAGGAATGCACTGATGAAGATTAAGAGTGGTATAAAGATAAACGCGAATAAAAATAGGATATCATGTGCGGATTCAAAACCTAGATGATAGATTAATGTCATGATGGATAGGAAGATAGAACCAATACTCAGTATGAATAGAGGAGGATTCCAATAGCTGCGATTATCATGTCGATATACAAAGATAAATGCGAGTATGAATATTAAAGTCGTTAGATACATGGAATCCTCCTTATGCGTAATCAATATCATAACGAAAGTAAATGAGAAATTCTACATAGATGATAATAAAAAATACCCTTTCGGGTATTAGTGAACAACTGGAAGTTCGAAATTTTCTTTCTTCTCTAAGATTTCCATGAATTCTTCGCCTGTGATTGTCTCTTTTTGATAGAGGAATTGGGCGATACGATCTAGGTCATCTTTGTGTTCGGTTAGGAGTTGTTTTGCCTTAGCATGTTGTGCTTTGACGAGGGCAATTACCTTTTCGTCAATGCTTGCGGCTGTGCCATCGGAACATGCAAGAGATGCATCTCCACCAAGGTATTTGTTGTTGATGGTTTCCATCGCTACCATATCGAATTCATCATTCATACCGTATTGGGTAATCATGGCACGAGCAATCTTTGTGGCTTGTTCGATATCGTTGGAAGCTCCGGTTGTGATTTGACCGAATTCGACTTCTTCAGCAGCACGTCCACCTGTTAGGGTCGCAATGCGATTTTCTAGTTCGGTCTTTGTGTAGAGTGGGTGGTTACCTTCTTCTACTTGCATTGTATATCCAAGTGCTCCGCTTGTACGTGGGATGATTGTAATCTTCTGTACTGGTGCACTATGTGTCTGTAGGGCTGCGACTAATGCATGTCCTACCTCATGGTAGGATACAATCAGTTTTTCCTTGTCGGTTAGAATTGCGTTCTTCTTTTGATAACCGGCAATGACGACTTCGATGCTTTCCTCTAAGTCTTTCTGACTGACTGCTTGGCGTTTTTCACGGACTGCTCTTAGGGCTGCTTCGTTGATGATATTGGCAAGCTCTGCACCTGAGGCACCGGATGCCATACGGGCTACTACGTTATAATCAATTCCAGGTTCTGTCTTAACCTTCTTTGCATGTACTTTCAAGATATCTTCACGGCCTTGTAAGTCTGGTAATTCGACTGGAACACGGCGATCAAATCTTCCTGGTCTTAGTAATGCTGGGTCAAGGTTTTCTGGTCTGTTTGTGGCTGCTAGGATAACAACGCCATTGTTGCCTTCAAAGCCATCCATCTCAGTTAACAACTGGTTAAGTGTCTGCTCACGTTCATCGTTACCACCGAAGTTTCCTGTATTACGTTTGCCACCAATGGCATCGATCTCATCGATGAATACGATACATGGTGCTTTTTCTTTTGCGTCTTTGAATAAACTACGTACTTTGGAAGCACCCATACCAACGAACATCTCAACGAATTCTGATCCAGAGATGGAGAAGAATGGAACATTGGATTCACCAGCAACTGCTTTGGCTAACATAGTCTTACCAGTTCCTGGAGGACCTACAAGTAAGATACCCTTAGGCATTGTGGCACCAATGGACTTAAATTGTTTAGGATCGTGTAGGTAGTTGACGATTTCTTGGAGGTTTTCCTTGGCTTCATCTTCACCGGCCACATCACTAAAGCGAATGGTTGTCTTTTCTTTGTCGTATACACGTGCGTTAGATTTGCCTAAGTTAAACATACCGCCACCTAGTCCTCCGCCTCCAAGAGGAGAATTCTTACCACCTTGGATAGAACGGTTAATATAACGCATCAGTAGAGTAGCTAATAGGATAGGTACAACCCAACCAAATAGGATATTCATTAATAGTGAACTCTGCTGTACACGTGTACCAGAGAAGTCTACATTGTGATCTTCGAGTCGATCAACGAGTTGAGGATCATCCACTTTCACGGTGGAATAAACTGTATCACTATCCTTTACTTTATATAGGATCTGTGAAGATTCGATCGTTACCTCGGATATCTTATCGTCGGTAGTCTCTTGAATGAAGGTACTATATGGTACTTCTTGTATTTGTGCCTGTTGTATGACAGGTCTTAAAACCAGATTTAATATTACTAATACAATCGCAACGAATGCATAATAATAAATCAGAGGCTTTCTTCTTTTGTTATCATTCATAGCCAATACACTCCTTTCGGCTATATTGATTTTAGCACACTCTATATTAGAGTGCTAATAAATATTGTGTGAATTCATGTGATATAAGTATTTAAAATATTTTTGAAATAGGTATTTACATTTGGATATTATGAAGCTATTATCTATTTAAAGAAAGGTTGAAATAGATATGGCGATGAAAGATATGCTGAATGCTTTGGCAGATGAAAATCGAAGAAATATCTTAGAGAAACTAAAAGAGGGAAAGATTAGTTCTGGTGATTTGGCACAATCTCTAGGTTTAACGCCACAGGCGCTGTCGTATCATCTAGCAAAGCTAAAAAAAGCAGATTTAATTTATGAAACAAAGTATAAGAACTTTATCTACTACGAGTTGAATCTGACGATATTAGACGAGATTACGATGTGGATATCAAGTTTAAAGGGAGATGACAAACATGAAGGCTAAAAGATTATTCTATATATTGATGTGCTTACCTACGGTGATCGCGATTGCGGCGTATTCGTATTTGCCAGAGCAGATTCCAGCACACTTTAATGTACAAGGTGTAGTGGATCGTTGGTCTAGTAGAGCAGAGATATTTATTCTTCCTGTGGTTGCGATTGTTCTAGGAATTGCGATGATCCTCATTGCTAGACACTTACGTAAACAGGAACGGTTTGGTAACAATAATGAAAAGATTACGTATATCATCGGTAGTTGTGCAATGTTGATGTTTACAGTGATTCTGTGCTCTATGATATATACAAGCTTTAAAGTTACATCATCAGTTTCAAATATGCCTGGTATTGTGCATAAAGCATTGTTTATCGCAATTGGTGTTCTATTCATAGTGATGGGGAATGTACTGCCAAAGTCAAAGAAGAATTCTTGGCTGGGCATTCGTACAAAGTACAGTATGGAAAGTGAAGAGAATTGGCGTAAGTCACAAAGGGTAGGCGCAATTGTAATGTTTGTAGTCGGTGTCGTGATTACAGTTTATGGATTATTATCGTAAGACAATCGGAGTAGTATTCGGTTGTTTTTAAATAGTAAAAAGAAATATGCTGCGAATGGCCTACGCTTTAGGAGTAGACCCGATACGACATCGGGAAGTGGCATCTAAACGATTCAGCTGTTTTCAGTGCATCTAAAAACAAGTATCCTCACATGGGGAAATAACATACTTACACTAAAAATAGTCATTATGAATTCAAAAGTATCCGATAATGACTATATTAGTTCGCTATTTATTTTCTTTACTTAATGTGTTGTGTTTACTTTGATAATTAAGCAAAATACCAGTTTATCATTCTTTTTCTGCAGCTTTCTGATCCTGATATAAGTTGTTATTCATCATTTCCGGCTTCTCTCCTGTGAAAGCACCTGCCGCATATTCATCTCCCTGAAGCTGCCACATAAACCACGCTGTAACATAACCATCCGCAGAATAGAGCATAACACCGTGTTCGGCGCCTGTTCTTCTGGCCATTACTTTGAAAGGTGCTTGTTTAGCAGAGTCAAAAATTTTATACATTCCTTCCAGAGGACTAACCAGCTGTGCATCGGATTTTCCGGTTCCAGCAACC
The DNA here is from genome assembly GCA_022767445.1 of Erysipelotrichaceae bacterium. Lineage (GTDB taxonomy): Bacteria > Bacillota_I > Bacilli_A > Erysipelotrichales > Erysipelotrichaceae > Bulleidia. The sequence goes on from JALENJ010000004.1 coordinate 30,354, forward strand.
ATCAGAAAAGGGATATGTAGGTCTGAAACATCATAATCCCATTCTAATGAAGCGGCTAAATCAGGATTTGCGGGACTCTCTGCCACCATCGTTTTGTACATATCCTTATGCTTAGTATCGGTAACGGCATTGAACGCACCGACACCTCCTTGCGAATGACCCAAGGTACCGATATTATCAGTATCAATTTTGTTATAGAAGATGCTGTTAGGATTCTTGTTTTCCCAGAGCAGATACTTCAGACTCATCTCTGCGGAGAAGCCGTTCCAGGAATACTCTTCCTCATTGCCGATGACGATAAAGCCCCAGGACGCAAAATGCTCAAACATGGTTTTTGCTTTTGAACCTTTCACGCCTGTACCGTTATTCACTACGATTACAGGATACTTTCTACTTTCGGTTTCCAATTTTTCCGGGTAGTACACCTCATATTTCTTGTAATTCTCCAAAACTGCCTGCTCTGTATACTTGATTGCAAAGCTACCGTGAGCCAGATATTTAGCTTCTATTTCACCGCCGGTTTCTACAGAGGTTTCATAATTCTTAGGGACTGCAGGCTTATTGGCTGCATACAGAAATATAGGACTGCAGGCTTATTGGCTGCATACAGAAATATAAGCGCAACCATAAGAATCATGACGATCAGTATCATGCCAATAATCTTCATAGCTTTTTTCATACCATCACTCTTTCTTTAAATTCAAAGTTTTTGTTCCCAATAAAATTAAATTATTGGGATTTACCAAATTGCCAAATAACGATTGATCGAACAATCATGTTCTCAACGTGCCATGATTATAGCATATGGATAATTCTACCAGCTAAACAAGGTTGTTTTTCCCTATGTAAAGCCGTAGTCAAAACTGCGACTTTTCGACAAATTATCGGATTATTGAATGGTGGACAACCTGACAAGGACTTCTTTCATATCCGCCCATATGGTTTTCAGAAGTTCCTGCAAATCCAGTCTGATGCAATACACATCCAGAGCCATTTTTTGCGGCTTTTAATATAAGAAAAGCCGAAAACCTTTGAAAACAAAGGCTTTCGACGTTGTTTACTGGCGTCCCAGAGAGGATTTGAACCTCCGGCCTCACGCTTAGGAGTAGACCCGATACGACATCGGGAAGTGGCATCTAATGCTTAAAAATGCTTGGAAATACAAGGTTTTTCAGCATTTCAAATCCCATCTG
>JALENJ010000007.1 GCA_022767445.1 Erysipelotrichaceae bacterium
TTTTTGCTTTTTCCATTTTAACTGGAGCTTAGAAAATGTGGTTCCAAGTTTTCGTTCCTTATAGATTTGAACCTTGTCTTCAAATGTAAATTTCATAATAAAAATGAACCTCCTAAGTTGTTGTCCAACTTTTGGGGTTCACTTCAATTTGGACACTTTCCTTTTTAAATATTATATGTGTATTTAAGGTATATTGAACACCCTAAATACACATTTTTGCTTTTTCTAGAAAATAGACTCTAAAAACACAATAATACTTTTATTATTTAGGCTCAATTTACTTTTAGAATAACTTGGATTCACTTCTTCTTTACACGAAAGAATTCCCATACTTATTCTGGAATGAAGCTGTGATAATTACTTTGTTGCATTTTTCTCCTGTTACCCCTTTGACGCGCACTTTAAATGTTGCAAAATTTCGTATATATGAATGTCTCTTTCCAATCGTGTTATTTATAGTTATCAAATTACAATAAAAGAGAAGTAATTTACTTCTTCTCTTTATTGAAATAAATGGGTTAGTATTTCTTTTATGATTTCATCAGTATTTTCTTCGGATAGGTTATTGGAAACAACTTCTATTATCCCTTGTAATTTATATCCATGATAATTATCACACACGATACAAAAACTTAACCTTTTCTCATTATTTGAAATATATTTTAATTTTATATCCATATTCTTAATTATAAGTTGACTATAATCTTCTTCATCTGGAATTCTTGTTATTTTGTACGGCAAATAAATATCACAAATATATAGCGAAATATCATATTCTTTTTGACTTTTATATGATTTTATTTTGTAATCATAATAATTTCCAATTATTTGTGGCTTTGCAAAATAGTTTCTATGTATTTCAATTTTACCAGTAATTAAATTTTCTAGTCCACAATCCCATGGTGGAACACCAACTTTGCATCCAAGTATATCACTATAGTCAAAATTTAAATAAGACGTATGTAGACTTTCTTTTTTTGACTGTTCTGTATCTAACTCAGTATTTCGATAAAACTGATATTGAGGATATTCTGCTAATGGCCCCATTAAAAGTAAAGGAGTTAATACACATATTAATATTATAGTAAATATAGTTATGATTCCTAAAACTAACCAGTGTTTTATAATTTTTTTGTCATTTATATAAGCAAACATTAGATGCTACCCAATTTGCATTTACTACCGCTCTATAATTATTACTGTCTGAAAATGTAAATGAACCATCCCCATTATCCGTATAACCAACCCATGTATCTATACATTTATAGTATTTAAAATCGTCACTGACAGCATATCTCGCCACCCAATGATCTCCATATTCACTGCCAAGGAGTGATACTAATCCAAGGCAAATTACTCTATCTTGTCTAATTTGTGAAAAAACACCAGAATTTAATAGATTAAAATATGCTAAATATCCATGATGTCCATAGTGTTTTTGATAAGTATTAAAATATTCATTAATTCCTGCAACTAAATTTGTTGGGAAAGTTCCATTCTGATGTGGAAAATCAATTGCATACCACATTGCTTCATATAATCGTCCAGGAGTATTCGAAAATTGAGGACGCATAATTGTAGGGACAATATTATTATCAACATAATCATCCGAATAAGCTAACATAATTGTAGACGCAACAGTTCCACAGATTCCTTTTGGATTAAGATTTTTATTAGTATATGTTGGATACTGCCCCCAATTATATAGTCTCATTTTATCTTCCGATACACCTATCCATGATATATCATATTCTTCTGGTGTATGATTAGGTTCTTTAGATGGCTTGCTTTGATCATCTTTTGAACGAACTCCTCTAAAATTTGCTATATCATCATTTTCCAACATTCTTTCGTTAGCATCCCTAATCATTTGTTCTGCTTCATTATTTTCTGAAAGACTTCTGGAAAATCTTCTTGTAATGTTTAAAGAATTACAACTATCGTAATTATGTGGTCCATAATAAAGTTTATATTGTTTAGCTTCTTTCTTATATGGAGAATCTATACCTACCGCGTATTCAGATAACCATAATTTTGTTCTAGTAAAAATAGCATATCCTTGTGGTTTAAGTTCTGCCAGAATATATGTTGGTTCTTTATTTATGTCATATAAAACATCTATAGTTGTAACTGTATAAATTTGCTGTTCTATATTGCTTATGGATTCCGCTATAATATCGATTGCATATTCTTTTTCTTCTTCTGTCAATTCACTATCATTATCTGCCGATACAAAAGATATAGGATATATACATATCAACATAAATAAAGAAATAATAAAGCAAAACCCTCGTCTAAAATTATTCATAAGTCCTCCTATTATTTAATCAAATTATTTGACTCAATTTTAGAAAAAAAACAATTCATAAATTAATGTTATCAATTGGTGCATGATTATTACGATGAACGCTTCTTATATTATATTTTTAATTTGAAATTATCCACACAAAAAATTTACTACATCAAACTTAAATACCTGTCTTATACCTCGAAACACATAAATGATAAATATTATATTCTTTCATACAATGTATTCCCCCTTTTCTTGTTCTCTTTATAATTTCATCATAAAGACTTCATTGAAAATTACTAGTCTGTTATTTGAGTTTAAAAAGAATTATAATAAGTATATTGAAGACAAGAAGCCCAAATGTGCCGAAGCGCTACTGTTTCGTTATATTTTATATATGTATAGTTCATACTTTTTTATTTTATAGTTCTGCTTTTGCTTTGCTCTTATAAAAATATTTTCTTTGTTCTAGGCATGAGGTGCTATTAAACAACCGTCTTACTACTATTCACCAGCATCTTTAATAATACCTGGTTGTATGCTAACTCTTCATCTTTATGTGTCCAAGGCTTGTGTAGAATTGTCCATCTACCATCTGTTGCAACTCCCATGACACCAATATACTTTGCTTTCTTCAGGTAATCTTTGTATCTATCATTGATTACCTTTTCTTTTTCTAATGGAATTACTATAAAAGACTTATGACAGAAACGGCTATTTTCTTCAGCTTGTGCTATAGCCTTCTTAATATCATCCAGTTTGAACTCGAAGGATACAAATCGGATTGCTGTTTCTTTTGTTATTTTATTTTCCACTAATTCAGCAGTAAGCAAATCTACACCACCATATCTAGCAATACATTCAAACTGACTAGCCAATATATTGGATCTGCACTTATATTTATTCCAAAATGTTTCCTTTAACTGTCCTTCTTCTACAAACTTTATTGTATTCATTATGACTTCTCCTTATTTTGCGGCACCTAATCCAAATCCTGCAGCTAAATTGATGCTGGTAAGTGTTTTCCCAACACCACCTTTAACATTCCAAATTGATGTGATTATATTCATCTTCCTTTCTTAAATTCCATATCTGTATTCAATCCGGAATTCTTCAATTTCCTGAACTCTCACAACATTCATAAACGGTGAGAATGATAGTTTTAATTTTCTGTTTTCTCCAACTTTCTTATTGAAAAAGCCATTTTTAAAACGATTTAAGTATCTCTTTGCAAGTGCCATGAAGCGGTCATACGTCTTAGCATTTTGTATAAAATAACCATCTCTGACTGCAATCCATTCTTCTTGCAGCTCGTTTT
>JALENJ010000074.1 GCA_022767445.1 Erysipelotrichaceae bacterium
TATAAAACAATGCGAATTCCTATCACAATACATAGGGATGAAATGAAGATAAATACCCATTGATTCATGGCAAATGTATCGGATGTTTGAACATTCTGTGGAGGTGTATACATGTTAGTAATTGTATACTCCCAACTTGTACCATTCTTTTGTGCAGCGGATACCTGTGCACTATAATACTGAATACTACTTGCCTCTTTTACTGTATAGTCAGAGGAAGCGGCTAAACCATTCCATGTATAGGACCAGTTATTAGCAACACTGAGTTCTACTTCATCAATGACATTGTTTTGATTGAGAAGTTGAACACGTATCGAGCTTGGACATATTCCGTCTTTATCATTATTATCCAACCAAGTCTTATGAACAGTAATACTTGTTGGTTGGACTACATAGATACTACACTTCGGAGATGCGTCTATATCACGATCATAGACAGTCGTCACTCCATCATCCAATGGAATTTGTACAAGGAACGATTTCATGCTTGCATGATATAGATTGGATATCGATGGTTGACCAGCTTGTCGAACAAGATAGACACCATCATCTAAACCAGTGAAGTTAATCTAACCATCGTTTTCCGTTTGTAATGTCGCAATCGCTGTATCATCAGCAATCACAGTCTCAATTGTATCGATATCATCCGTTTGGATATTCGATATTTGAAGACCTAGACTTTGATATGGCGTCGTAAATCGTGTACTTCCATCCGATAGTTTCTCACCAACTTTATATAGTTGGATTGGCATGTTTGTTAACTTAGTGCCAACGGATGTAATCGTATGTATCGTAATACTTTCAAGAGGAGCCGCATGCACTTGTAGGAAAATGCATAATAACCATGCGAACATCACAATCATATTTCTGAATATCTTTTTCATATGCATGCATACCTCCTTTCTCTTATTACTTCTTGCGAATCTTGCGTATGATCAACCAGATGATAATAATTCCAAGTAGTGTAGCTGGGATAATCATCCAGAAGAAGTCTTGTCGCTACCAGAGTACATTTGGTGTTGTAATCTCTGGGTTTTTACTAAAGTCATAATCAATGCGATGTCCTCTAACGAGGAGTCGATGATCATTTACACCAAATGGTGTACAAGTTAGTAGAGTGATATAATCTTGTCCATCCACAATCTGTAACTCTTCTACCTCATCAGGTAATACTGTTTTGATCTGGTCAATTTGGTAAGCAAAGTTTTGATTTAAGATATGAACGAAGAATATATCGTTTTCTTTTGCTTTGTGTAGGTCTGTGAAGATACGTCTAGATGACATTCCGTTATGACCTACAGTGACGGAATAACAATCCGCATGTATAACGTGCGGTTTTTAGGCTACCCTATAAGGGCCTTTACCACACTTCGACCCTTAAGGGTCTTGTGTAAAAGACTGACAACCGTGTTTGCACACTATGGCTTACCCTTTAAAAGGGTCTACATATTCTTTTTTACTTAGATTATCCTGTATCATATCTTCTTTTTCTTGATTTCGGATATATTCTTCTACTACCTTCGTATTCAGTCCTACCGTACTTACATAGTAACCCTTCGCCCAAAAGTTTCGATTGCCATATTTATATTTTAAATTTGCATGTTTTTCAAATATCATCAACGATGATTTGCCTTTCAAGTATCCCATGAAACTTGATACTGCTATCTTTGGTGGTATCTTTATCAACATATGTATATGATCTCTCATTGCATGTGCTTCTATAATTTCTACATCTTTATATGCACACAACTGTCTCAATATCCCTCCTATATCTGCTCTTAATTTCCCATAAATTTCCTTTCTTCTATACTTTGGTATAAACACAATATGATACTTACAGTTCCATCTCGTATGTGATAGACTTGAATCGTCTTTTGGCTTTGTTGCCATTGATATCTCCTCCTTATATTTTGAATTTCGGTTGTCAGCCTTATTCAATTATATACGGAGGCTTTTTTCATC
>JALENJ010000061.1 GCA_022767445.1 Erysipelotrichaceae bacterium
TTTAAATTTGCAATTACTTTAAATTCAAGCATGAAAAAAATCCTCCTTTCTAGAAAGAGAACTTTTAAAGTTTTATATAAAATAAAAACTCACGAACTTTTAATTCCGTAAGTTGATTTCAAATGGAGCGAGTGATGAGAATCGAACTCACGTATGCAGCTTGGAAGGCTGCCGTTCTACCATTGAACTACACTCGCATCTGTAAATAAAAGTGGTGTCTCGGAAGGGACTCGAACCCTCGACCCACTGATTAAAAGTCAGTTGCTCTACCGTCTGAGCTACCGAGACATCTTAAATGGCTGGGGTAGTAAGATTCGAACTTACGAATGAGGGAGTCAAAGTCCCTTGCCTTACCGCTTGGCTATACCCCAATATCCAGTCTAACTCGTAAGCATCACTCGATGCATCAATCAGTAAATGGTGGAGACGGGTGGTTTCGAACCACCGAACCCAGAGGGAGCAGATTTACAGTCTGCCGCGTTTAGCCACTTCGCTACGTCTCCAATATAATGGTGCCGACTATAGGAATCGAACCTACAACCTATTGATTACAAATCAATTGCTCTGCCAATTGAGCTAAGTCGGCGAAAAAAATGGTGGAGGTTAACGGGCTCGAACCGCTGACCCTCTGCTTGTAAGGCAGATGCTCTCCCAACTGAGCTAAACCTCCATCGTATTGATGCGTTCCTGTGTAATCACGTGGAATGCTTTAATATATTAGCATGGCACCATATACCCGTCAACACTTTTTTTGGTTTTTTCTACATCCTTTTGGATTTTTTTCTTTGGGGTTATTTTAAGCGCGGATTTCCATTCGCGAAAGTTTGTATTCTAGATTACATCGTACAAACTTTATAATGAATATACCAAAGAATGACAGAAAGTACAATTATATTTACCCTATTATTATCCTTCCATATAATATGTATGTGTTACAATGTGAAAGATAAAAGAGGTGATCCTATGAAGATATATAATGCTAGATACTTAGATAATAATCAAAGATTTATTATGGCAATCATTGCAGGATTCATTTCCGCAATTATATTAGGTTCGATATATGGTATTATTACTTCTGCGGCTCATATCGAGTTTTCATTTCTAAATATGGCGATTGGATATGGAGTTGCGTACTCTGTTAGAAAATTTGGTAGAGGTGTTCATAAGCGTTTTATGGTTGTTGGTGCGATTATGACACTGCTTGCTTTCTTTATAGGGGATTGTATTTCAATCCTGTCACCTTATAGTTTTATTCTAGCAATTCGATATGGAAATTTTAGATTGTTTGGTCAGGTTTTTGAATATTTGTTACGTAATCTATTATCTGCTAATATCTATTCCGTATTGAGTTTTATATTCCGCGGTCTTGGAATTTATATTGGATATTCACAATCTGTTATTTTATAGAGGTTATTATGTATAGAAAAACTTGGATGGAAGTAAATTTAGATAAAATTGAAAATAATTTAAAAACGCTAAAGGCAATCTGTAATAAGAGAATTATCGCAGTATTAAAAGCCGATGCCTATGGTTGTGGTGATATCCATGTAGCACGTGCTGTTGTTGAGGCTGGTGCTCAGATGATTGCGGTATCATCCTTGGATGAAGCCCTTGTATTACGTAATGAGGGATACCAAGGCAAGTTGTTAATTCTAGGAGCTAGCGAGGCTAGTGATATTCCTATGATGATCAAGGAAAATATCTCCTGTACTGCATACTCTATGGATTGGGTAAAACTAGCAATCCGGCAGGATTGTCATGGGCTTAACGTACATCTAAAAGTGGATACTGGTATGAACCGTATCGGCTTCCGTGATATCCATGAATTAAATCAAGCATTTTCTTTATTAAAGGATGCACAGTGTTCTATGGAAGGTATCTTTACGCACTTCTGTTGTGCAGATAGTGATATTGATTTAACTAACAAGCAGTTTGCTCGCTTTAAAGAAGCTGTTGAATCTATCCCTTATACATTCCCTTGGGTTCATTGCGATAATAGTGATGCGACCGCATTCTTCAAGGAAGATACTTCAAACGCTTGCCGTATTGGTATTTCTTTATACGGAATATCCACTTACGCAAAAGATCTTGAATATCCAATTTCTTTATATACAAAAGTATTCATGACTAAGCATATGCATGCAGGTGAAACAATTGGTTATGGAGCTACATATACAGCTGGTGAAAATGAGATTATCGCTACCCTACCAATTGGATATGCGGATGGATTCATCAGAGCCAACCAAGGTAGAAAAGTATATGTTGATGGTGAGTACGCTACTGTTGTAGGTCGTGTATGCATGGATCAAACAATGATACATATTAATAAAGATGTACCTATTGGTACACCTGTAGAAATATTTGGTGAGCATATATCCTTAGAGGATATGGCGAATGAATTACATACCATTCCATATGAGATTATATGTCTAATTAGTGGTCGTGTGACTCGTCGTTATATCTGGCATCATCAAATTCAGGATGAAGAGAACTCTCGTTTAGTGAAAAGTTTACAATCTAGATGAGATAACTCTCATCCTTTTTTGCGCATTGGTAATAAATCAATAAAACCAATCTCTGGATTATTGAAGAGTCTTACAAAGAATTTATTGCCAGTGGCTAAACCACGTGAAATATATAATAGTCTACCATCAAGGTTTTTAATTCCATGCGTATACTTTGGAAATAAACCTTGTTGAGGTGCGAAGATGCCTTGATGCGTAAATGGGATAACCCACTGTCCACCATGTGCATGTCCACTGATGATCAGATTAACCGGAAGTTGTTCATAGAAGTCAATATAATGAGGACGATGTGAGAGTAGAATACGATACTCTGGACTAACGCAAAGGGAATCTACCTCTTCAAATGTCTTATCATTTTCTTTTCCACCATCTGTCAATCCAATCACTTCCAGTGCTTGTCCATTGATATGGATGATTTCACTATTGTCTTGTAAAATATGCACACCTAATTTACGCATTTGTATAAACAGATTTTGTAACTCTTCTTCATTTAGTCGCTCATCATGATTTCCTGTGATATACACTTGTGGATATTGTTGTAGCGCATGCATAAGTACAATTCCATTTTGGTTGTTCGCTCCAGGTGTAAAAAGATCACCTGGATACACAATCAAATCTGGTCTGTGTTTATTTACAATACGACTCATTCGTTCGTTGTTTTCACCAAAAGTATTTGCATGTAAATCTGAGATTACACAGATTCGTACTTTATGATGTATCAAGGATGAGTATATTTTCTTTCTTGTCGCATCTATTTTATGTGGCCAACCTAAGAATATTATCAATCCAAGAATTACTACCACTGCAACGATAATCCAAACATGCATACATGTCACCTTCCCTTAATTCTTTATCCAATTTGTAAAATAAAGTCTTATTAAATATAAGATACCACGAATCGAAATATCAATTGCCATCGCTAGCCAAGCACCTGCCAACCCCATTGTAGGTGTTAGTATAAACGCAAGTGTAATACGTATTCCCCATAAACTAACTAGGTTTAAGATAAATGGAATAAACGTATCTCCTGCTCCTTGTAGTACTCCGGTAATCACGATGGAGGCCGCAAACAATGGCTCCGCTATCATCACAATACGTATTACCTGTACACCTAAATCCTGTACAGCAATATCAGGTGTTAATACTTTAAATATCAGTGGTGATATAAAGAACAGGATACAAGCTATCACACCCATCACAATCATACCAAGATATGTAATCAGATGGGAAAAATCCTTTGCCAATTCTTTCTTATTTGCTCCGATGGATTGACCGATTAATGTCGTCGCTGCAGAAGCGATACCGTATCCTGGCATATAACAGATTGATTCAACCGTATTGCCAAAGGAATGTGCAGCGATGGCTACTGTCCCTAGTGGTGCAATAATCTTCGTAGAGACAATCTGTCCCATACACAAGATACTCTGTGCTAGTGCATTAGGAATACCAACCTTGCATGCATAGTTCAATTCATCACGATGAACAAACCAATTTCCTTTTACCTCACCAATTTTTAGTTCATTGGATTGATATACCGCAATATACATGGATATACATGTACATAGCAAGACTGCTAGTGATGTACCTAACTGTGCTCCAAAGACACCTAGATTTGCACCATAGATTGTCATTGAAATCCCCAGCATCGAAATATCTCTTGTTGGGAATATCAATAAGAAGTTAAAGAGAATATCTAAGATACACATCAAACCTGCTAGCATACTCGGTGTTTTCATATCACCTGCACACTGCAACATACCATTTGATAGATAGTTGAGTTGTCGAATCGGAATAAATATCGCAAATAAGCCTAAATACGCAATCGCATCGCAATGAATCTCTGGTTGGGCTTGTAGCCAAGTTGGCGCTACCAAAGCCCATAAATAACAGATACCACCAATCAAAACCGATACAAGTAATGAAGTTAGAATGGAGCCCTTAAATAATCGTCTACTCTTTTCAATATGATTTGCGCCTACCGCATGGGCAACCTGTACAGAAAATCCCATCGCAACACTACTTAATAGACTTCCAAATAACCATGTACTCGACATCACAAGTCCTATGGAGGCTGAAGGCGCTGCCCCAAGGGCACCAACCATCGCTGTATCAATAAAGCCCATGATCGTCTCTGTAATGACTGCTAAGATACCTGGTATGCTTAGACTTAATATCATCTGAAGCTTCTGCCTTGTCGTTAAAGTCGTAGCGGACTGTATCTGTTTTGCGAATTGATTTTCTCTCATACCCCTATTATATAAAAAGGTACTCAATTTGAGTACCTATGTTACTTACGTGGATTAAAATACACAGTTGTGCCTGCTTCTACGGATTTTGTAATCCATACACTTGCACCAATTACACAATGATCACCGATCACTGTATCACCGCCAAGAACTGTTGCGTTCGCATATATAACAACATGATTTCCAATATTTGGATGGCGTTTGCCACCTTTTACAAGATTGCCATTCTCATCCACCTCAAAGCTTCTAGCACCAAGTGTGACACCCTGATAAAGCTTTACATGGTGGCCAAGCACTGCTGTTTCTCCTACTACAACACCTGTGCCATGGTCAATGCAGAAGTAATCGCCAATTTCTGCCCCAGGGTTGATATCAATACCTGTCTTTTCATGAGCAAATTCTGACATCAATCTTGGAATATATGGAACACCAAGTGTATATAGTACATGTGCGATACGATAGATAAAGATAGCATAAAATCCAGGATAGGCAATGACTACCTCTGCCTTGGACTTAGCAGCTGGATCACCATCATATATTGCCTGTATATCTGTTAGTACAGATCTTTTAATTACAGGTAATTGCTCGATAAACATATCTCTTAAATGCCCACAGATAGAACAATCCCCACCCTTAAACTGCAAGGCTGCCTGTATCTGCTTTTGTAAGCTGATAGATAATTCATCCAAAGCCTCGCTTTGGCTAAGACGTCCTGAGCGATAATAATCTGGTAATAAGACTGTCTGTACCTGTTTCAATATCGTAATAATTTTATTACGTACAGGTACCTTTTCTTTTAATGCAATATCTTTATCATTAATTTCATTGAGCTCTTTGAGTAGTGTTTCGTATTTTTCCATTTTATTCTGCGAATAAAGCAGTTGATAGGTAGCGGTCACCTGAGTCTGGTAGGATAACAACGATTAACTTACCAGCGTTTTCCTCACGCTTTGCAAGTTCAAGTGCAGCGTATACAGCCGAACCTGAAGAGATACCAACTAATATTCCTTCCTTTCTGCCAATTTCAGCCCCAGTTGAGAATGCTTCATCATCAGTTACACGAATTACTTCGTCATAGATTTCTGTATCTAGTGTTGTTGGGATAAAGCCTGTACCAATACCTTGGATCTTGTGTGGTCCAGGTTGTCCACCTGTTAATACAGCACTGTTTGCTGGCTCAACACCTACAACCTTAACATTTGCATTCTTCTCTTTGAGATACTTACCTGTTCCAGAAATTGTTCCACCTGTTCCGATAGCAGAAACGAAGATATCTACCTTACCATCTGTATCTTCCCAAATTTCCGGTCCAGTTGTTAGATAGTGTGCCTTACGGTTTGACATATTCTCAAACTGTTGTGGAATGAATGAGCCTTCGATTTCAGCAGCTAATTCCTGTGCCTTTGCGATAGCACCCTTCATACCCTTAGCACCTTCTGTTAATACAACTTCAGCACCATAGCCCTTTAACATCTTACGACGTTCAACGGACATTGTCTCTGGCATAACAAGGATAACACGATATCCTCTAGAATTACCAACAGCTGCTAAACCAATACCTGTATTTCCTGAAGTAGGCTCAATAATTGTAGCACCTGGCTTCAATAATCCAGCTTCTTCTGCATCTTTAATCATCTGTAATGCGATTCTATCTTTTACAGATCCTGTTAAGTTAAAGTATTCCAACTTCGCAACAACGCGAGCCTTTAGACCTAAGTCCTTCTCATAGTGTGTAAGTTCTAATAATGGTGTATGACCGATTAATTCTGTAGTAGTTGTTTTAATGTTTGACATAATATTTTTCCTCTTTTCTTGTCAGTAAGATACGAACTGGTAAAATAAAAATCCGAGCATGCATACATATACCCGGATATTACTTTCTGATTTACTATGACGCTGCTACACTTGCAAATTAAAGCAGCCCCGACTTTTAAACAGTAATCATCCGGACATTTTTCAATTTACAACAACAGCACATTTGATTTGTTTTAACTTGTGTCATGCCCGTTTCCTCCTGTTCACCATTCGTATTACGCAAGCTATCTTAGTACATTCAATTTTATTTGTCTACTCTAGTGATTCAACTTTTTTCTTTCACTTTGAATAAGTACTTGAATATCTGCTTCTTCAAACTGTTCTAATTGCTCTGAAATCTCAGATTCATCTGCAAATTGATCGAAGATATTTTGTTTTTCATGTAATCGTTTTACCAGTATTTCATCTATCGTATCAGCTGATAATAATCGATATACAAATACATGATTGACCTGCCCCATACGATAGACACGAGAGATTGCTTGCATCTCATCCGAAGGTTTTAATTGTGGTTCACAAAGAATTACAATCTCTGCAGTCTGAATGTTTAAGCCAATCCCACCAGCATGAATTTGTATTGGTAATACCCGCGTAATAGGTTCATCAAACTGGTGTAGAATATCTTGTCGTTTCTCAAGTGATAATTTACCACTAATCACCGGCAAAGCTTTACTTAATAATAGATCTGAGACGAAAGACAGCGTATCTAGAAAGTAAGAGAATATAATGACTTTTCTTCCTTCACTGAGTGCCTGTAAACAAAGCTCTGTCATTCGTTCTGCTTTTGTGGAATTGAGTGAATTCCAGGATACTCTACGCATTGCCATAAAGTTTTCAGATTCAACTGCTTTACGGTAAGAGTTGATTTCATCCTCATTCATCATGCACCATTCATCGTAAATCGTTAGTTCTGGAAGCTCCATAAGTACGTCTGCACGCTTACGACGTAAGTACACTGGTGCAATCTTCTTGCGAAATAGTTCTGCTTTCGCTAGATATTTCATCCCTTTAATTTCATTTGCAATTGACGGATTCAAGCACTCAATTAGGTAACACATTTCATCAACATTGTTTTCAATGGCTGTACCTGTCATATATAGAGCGTATTCTGCTTGTTCAATGATTCGTATCGTGTGACGGGTACGTTGTGTATCTTTATTTTTAACAAAGTGTGCTTCATCCACGACTACCATATCAAGCGAAAAATCCTTATCAAAGAAGATTTTATCTAATCCTTCATAATTGATGATTGCAATACCACCGTCGCTCTCCCAAACTGCATAATCACCAAAACTATCCCCATGCAATATATATGCTTGCATGTCTGTTAGTTTTTCAACTTCACGTTTCCAATTCAATAACAAGCTAGCTGGACATATCACAAAGAAATAACGATGACCTTTATGATATAGATGATTCATTGCCGCAATTGCTTGAATGGTTTTACCAAGTCCCATCTCATCTCCAAGCAATACTCTTTTCTGATGCAGAATATACTTAGTTCCAAACTCTTGATAATGACGTAACTCAGTATGAAATGATTCTAGTAACAATGGTGTTGCTTGTATCTGTTGCAACAGCGAAACATCAATATCTTCGTCGACATCATCTTTGATTTCAATATTTGCAAGCTTTTCAATCACCGTATAGTATTGAATCGCATTCTCTTTATAGTCCTGTAATATCGTTTCATAATCTACATCTTTTAGCGCAGTACAATCATCATAAAATTGCTTAATTATCTCTGCGTAAGCAGATTGATTAAAGTATTTTACATCTTCTACAGCTTTTAAAAATTTCTGTTTCTTTTTTCTACTGCTAAAGATCCAACCAAAAAAGCTTTGAATCAACCCACTGTTATCATATGCTTCTTGGATTCCACGCTCTGTTTCTTGATAGATTGTATTTATCTTTGCAAAGTTTTCTTTGGTATGTAGATAGAAATAGATTTCTTGCATGATTTCTTGATCTCTATCACTTAGGTGTTCTAGGTCTATGCGATAGTGAATCTGACTTTTGATTGCTGCAGTACTACGATGCAGTGCCAGCATAAGTTTATCTGCAGTTTCATCACCTATTCCATCCAACGCTTCTAGTTGTCTACGATTATATTTCAACAAATCATACATCGTTGTAATGTGATTTATATACAGTGCCTGTAAGGGAAGCCTTGCGAATGTTTTTGTAAGATCTGTAATCGGAATTTGTCGAAGTTCTCCCTCAATTTTATCCACGATGATATATTGACATCGATCATGAATACTTTGAATGTTTTTCCTTTCTTGTAACCGCAACGAAAGGAGTTGATTTCTTAGCATCTTCAACTGTTCACGTTCATACCGAATCTCTTTATGGTTGATATTTCCTAGTCGCATCATTTCCTCATAAGAATTATAAATTGTTCTTCTAAAAAAACAAATGACCACATTGTAGCCATTTGTTAACGTTACTTATTTTGTCCACTTTGCAAACTCTTCATCTGTCGCAAGTACTGTATGTGTATCAGTAATCTTATGGTAGCTTCCAACTGTGTAATCAACACCTTCTTTTGCCTTGTCATAGCTAAGTGCTATGCGTTTTTTCTCTACAACTGGATTTGCTTTTGGAATCGCAGATAAGAGTGCTTTTGTATATGGATGAATTGGATTATCAAAGATTTCATTTGTTGTACCTGTCTCTACAATATGACCTAGGTGCATGACTCCAATACGATCAGAGATATACTTCACCATCGAAAGGTCATGTGCGATAAATAGATATGTAATTCCAAGCTCTTGCTGTAAGTCTTTCATCAGGTTAACGACCTGTGCCTGTACAGATACATCCAAAGCAGAGATAGCTTCATCTGCGATAACAAGCTTTGGATTCATAATTAACGCACGTGCAATACCAATACGCTGTCTTTGTCCACCTGAGAACTGTTGTGGATAACGTGTCGCATGTTCACGAGATAAACCAACCTTCTCTAAAATTTGATATACACGCTCCGTTAACTCTTCTTCGCTCTTATAGTCATGATGAATACGCAATCCTTGCGCAATAATTTCTTTCACTTTCTTACGAGGATTTAAGCAAGCCATCGGATCTTGGAAAATCATCTGCATATTCTTACGGAGATAATCATTTTCCTTTTTTGAAAGCTTTCCACCAATATCATGACCATCAAAGATAATCTTACCTTCTGTAGGATCATATAAACGGATGACTGCACGCCCTGTTGTGGACTTACCAGATCCAGACTCCCCTACAAGTCCATAGGTTTCGCCTTCATAGATATCAAAGCTAATACCATCTACAGCTTTCGTTGTGTAATTTCGAGAGATACGGAAGTGCTGCTTTAAATTTTCTACATGCAATAATGGTGTTGCGTTATAATCAACTGCCATACTTTTCACTCTCCTCTCTCATACGTTCAATTCTATCTTTTAGTATTGCCGGCATCTCTGCATGTGGACTTCTTTCATCACATAACCATGAAGCCACACGGTGCTGTCCACCGACGTTAAACATTGGTGGTTCTGCTTTATAGTCAATTGCTAATGCATATTCATTACGCGGCGCAAATGCATCATACGTAATTGGTTTTAATAAATCTGGTGGAGTTCCTGGAATTGCGTATAATCGATCAGAATTGGTTTCTGTATCAGGCATAGACGCAAGTAGTCCCCATGTATATGGATGACGAGGGTCATAGAAGATTTCATCAATGGAACCCTTCTCAATAATTCTACCTGCATACATGACATCGACATAGTCCGCAACTTTTGCGACTACTCCTAAGTCATGCGTGATAAAGATAACTGAGATATTTCTTTCTACCTGAAGTTTTTTAATCACTTCTAGAATTTTAGCCTGAATCGTTACATCAAGCGCTGTAGTAGGCTCATCACAAATCAGAATATCTGGATTACATGCAAGTGCTATCGCAATCACAACACGCTGACGCATACCACCAGATAACTGGTGCGGATATTCTTTAAATCTTTTCTCAGGGTTTTCAATTCCAACTTCTGCTAAAAGGTCGATTGCACGCTTTTTCGCCTCTTCTTTGGAAATGCCTTCATGAATAATCATACCCTCCATGATTTGCTTTCCAATCTGCATGGTTGGATCAAGTGATGTCATCGGATCTTGGAATATCATCGCAATATGTTTTCCACTAAAGTGGTAACGAATCTCTTTCTGCGATAGTGTTGTCATATCAACAGTTTCACGTTCGCCCTTTTCATTTGTAAAACTGTATTCGATACGGCCACTATCGATCCTACCATTACCCGCTAGAATTCCCATGATGGCACGAACAGTAACGGACTTACCAGAACCAGATTCACCTACGATAGCGATTGTTTCACCTTTAAATAAATCCATACGTACACCACGAATCGCTTTCACCCTACCCGAAGCAGTTTCAAACGAAATATTCAGATCACGTATTGATAATACTTTATCTTTTTTTTCTTTATTTGCTGACATGGAAACTCCTTTCTAGCGTTGTTTTTGATTTGGATCGAACGCATCACGAATACCATCTGCGAATAGATTGAAACTTAACATCAGTAATGCAAGTACGATAATCGCAGACATGATAATATGTGGATGACCTGTAAGTGATTTATATCCATCGGAAATAAGTGATCCCAGGGAGGCATCAGGGGCCTGAATACCCAAACCAACGAAAGATAAGAAGGCTTCTGTAAAGATTGCATTAGGAATTGAGAACATCGACATCACAATCAATTGTCCAAAAATATTCGGCATTACTTCCTTAAAGATGATAGAGAAGTTTTTCGCACCTAATGTTCTACTTGCAAGAATGAATTCGGATTCTTTCAGTTTTAATACTTCAGCTCTTGAAATACGAGCCATACCAATCCATCCTGTTATCATTAATGCAAAGACAATCGATATAATACCTGGAGGAAGTACCAGTCCTAACAGTGTTACAACCACAAGGGTTGGAATACCATTTAAGATTTCCATGAACCTTTGCATGACCATATCGACCTTACCACCAAAGTAACCAGAGATTAATCCATAGGACATACCAATAACAATATCAATTACAACTGCGCTTAATGCGATAATCAGTGATACTCTTGTACCTTCCCATACACGTGTAAATAAGTCTCTTCCATTGGTGTCTGTACCAAACCAATAGAATGCTTGCGATACACCATGGGCTGCGTATTGATTAACACCCTTCTCATAACCACTAAAGATTCCTAATTTATAAATTCCTTGAATACGTGGTGGTAAACTTTGTACATCAAGATTAATCGCATCAGCCTTATATCCAGAAATCATCGGTCCAATGATAGCCAGTAGAATGATTGCAATGATAATGATGGCACCGAGCACCGCACCTTTATTCTTTTTAAAATGCTTCCAAACATCTTTTGCATAAGAAGTTGCAGTATACGCTTCATCTAATAATTCTTCATTACGATGTACAAAGACAAAATCTTCCGCTGTAAAATCATCAACTTTTTCATCTGTCAAAAAAGGTTTATTTTTAATCATATCCATTTAATTACCCTCCTTTGCCACACGAATACGTGGATCAATGAAACCGTAGAGAATATCAACAATTAACATCACAAAGATATATAATGCTGAATAGATAAATGCACATGCAATCACAACGTTATAATCGTTATTCTGAATTGCTTGTACCATTAACATACCGATACCAGGAATACCAAATACCTTTTCAACAACCATTGATCCTGTCAAAAGATTTACTAACAATGGTCCCATAATTGTAACGATAGGAATTAATGCATTCCGTAATGCATGGTTTAGAATCAAGCCTGTTTGTTTTACACCTTTCGCCTTGACCAATTGAATATAATCAGATCCTAATACATCGATTAATTCTGAACGTGTAAAACGAGAAACATTCGCAAGCGGAAACATCGACAATGCAAGTACAGGTAGTATCATGGATGACCCAGCATTCTTTGCAGAGTATAGAATCGGTGTCCAGCTAAGTTTAAAGCCGACGTAATACATTAACACTAATGCAAATACATATGATGGAACGGATACACCTATGATAGAAATAAAAGAACATAGCGTATCAACCCACGTATTATGGTTAAGTGCAGCCGCAACTCCTAAAATAAGTCCTAGAATCGAACCAACAACCATCGCCATTGCACCGATGCGAATCGATAAGGATAGCGGTCCACTAATCAAAGCAGAGACTGCTTTATTTTTATTGATGACGTATGATACACCAAAGTCACCTTGAAACATATTTGCGACATAGCGGAAGAAACGAACCAAAACCGGATCACTCAACCCATATTTCGCATTTAATAACGCTAACTGTGAGGATGTTAACTTCTCATCATTAAATGGAGAACCAGGCATTAATTCCAACATCAGAAACAATACAAGCAAGATTGCTAATAATGTTAGAAAGCTAATCACGACACGCTTGGTAATATATTTAAACATGAAAACTCCTTTCTTTTTGATAACAGAATAGAGCGGCGTTTATACCGCTCTATAATGTTGTTTTATACAATGTTACTGTGAAACGACCATCCATCTGTAATCATCAACGCCACCACTGTGGAAACGAATACCAGATACCTTAGGATTGATCATCATCGCACCACCATTCTGATAGATTGGGATAACACCGTGGTCTTGTTGTACTAAAATCTTTTCAGCTTCTTGGAAATCCTTCCAACGAGCTTCTGCATTTGCGGAATCTTCACCTGTTTCAGCTTTTGCGATGAGTGCATCATATGTAGGGTTGCTGTAAGAACCTTGGTTGTAAGTACTTGTAGTAGTTACCAAATCCATGAATGTTTGTGGATCAGCATAGTCTGGTCCCCAACGTGTTAAACCAATATCATAATCATGTGAAGTCATTAACTGTAATCTTGTCTTCTTAGGTTTTTGGTCAAGAGTGACTGTTAAACCAGGGCAGTTCTTCTGTAACTGTGCTTGCAGATTCTCTGCAACTGACTTTGAGGCTTCTGTATCCTCGAATAATAATGTAAAGGAAACATCTTTACCCAATTCCGCAACAGCCTTCTTATAGTATTCCGCTGCCTTATCAGGATTATACTCTGTTAAAGTGTCTGCTGTATCAACATAGTCTTTTCCATCTGGACCTGTTGCAAACTCTGAAGGAACAAAACCTCTAGCAGCAACAGAACCATCTTTTAATACATCTTTTGCAATCGCTTCACGATCTACAGCATAACTTAGTGCTGTACGTAAGTTTGCATTCTGGAAGACTGGATTATTGAAGTTGATAGATAAGTACCATAGATAACCTTGTAAACGATTTGTAAAGCCTTCTTGAGAACTATATTGATCAACTTGTTCACCCTGTAGTTTAACCGCATCAATATCACCATTCTGATATGACAACATTGCGGCCTGTGTATCCTGAATGAACTTGAAGACAACCGTATCTGCTTTATCCTTCGCCTCATCCGCATTAACATACTGATCATTCTTTTCGAATGTATATTCATTACCCTGTTTCCAATCTGTCATGACATACTGTCCAGAGTAGATCATATTTTCTGGGGATAATGCATATTGATCACCTTGCGATGTTACATATTCCTCATTTAATGGGAACAGAGGTGGAAATGCCATCAGCGATGGCAAGAAACTACATGGTAGAGATAAACTTACCTTTACCGTATGATCATCTACCGCCTCAACGCCTAATTCCTTAGCATCTTTTTTACCTGCAATAACATCAGCCGCATTTACAATATGCATCGTATCTAAGATAAAAGCATACTCGCTTGCAAGTGTAGGGCTCGCTAAACGATGCCAACTGTAAACAACATCATTTGCTGTGATTGGTGTTCCATTAGACCACTGTGCATCCTTCTTTAGATGGAAAGTGTAAGTAAGACCATCATCACTTACATCATAACTTTCCGCTAAGTCTGGAACAGGTGTTCCTGATTCATCCAACGCAAGAAGTCCAGATAAACCCATCATTTGCATCGAGAAGGAAGAACCATCTGTCGCAACTGAGTTATCCATTGAACTCATATCAGCATCGAATGCAATTGTTACTGTCGTAGTTGTGGCCGCTTCTGACTTTGGACCACAACCTGCTAGTACTGCCATACTCATCGCTGCAGCTAAACCAGTTGCCGCTATCTTCTTTGCTTTCATAACTTTTTCCCTCCTAAAGATATACTGAGTTTAAAACGTTTCGGAAAGTTTTTCAAGTACTTTTTTCTTTTCTTTCATGATTTATGTAAATATTTATCATTTAATTTATGTAAATTACTACATTTTTACCATTCTGTATCCGTAAATATCTACGCTTTTCTTTATCTATATCAAGATATCCCCACCAATTCGTGGTATTGTAGACGAGGATACCAAATTCCCCATATACAGAAAGTGAGGCTTTTTTATGGAAAATTTTACTGTATTTGATTATGAGGATATTCAATTAATTCCTAACAAATGTATCGTAAAAAGTCGTAGTGAATGCGATACAACGGTACGTTTTGGCAAACATGTTTTCAAGTTACCTGTTGTTCCAGCGAACATGCAGACAATTATTGACGAAAATCTAGCGATTAAACTTGCTGAAAATGGCTACTTCTATATCATGCATCGCTTTGACATGGAAAGTCGTCTTGCGTTTGTAAAGATAATGAAAGAAAAGAATTTAATTTCTTCGATCAGCGTTGGTGTCAAAGAGATGGAATATACGTTTATCGAAGATCTTGCCAAGAATCAACTCGTTCCAGATTACATCACAATTGATATTGCACATGGACATTCCAACGCTGTTATCAATATGATTAAACATATCAAGAAACATTTACCTGATACCTTTGTTATCGCGGGTAATGTCGGCACACCTGAAGGTGTACGTGAATTGGAGAATGCAGGTGCTGATGCGACGAAAGTCGGCATCGGTCCTGGTAAAGTCTGCATCACCAAACTAAAGACTGGCTTTGGTACTGGTGGATGGCAACTAGCCGCATTACGTTGGTGTGCAAAAGCAGCACGTAAACCTATTATCGCTGATGGTGGTATACGTTCCAATGGCGATATTGCAAAATCTATCCGCTTTGGAGCAGATATGGTAATGATCGGTTCCCTATTTGCTGGACATACAGAATCACCAGGCAATATCGTTATGCAAGATGGCATCGAGATGAAGGAATACTTCGGCAGTGCCTCTGAATACCAAAAAGGCATTCACAAAAACGTCGAAGGGAAGAAACTACTCGTACCATGCAAGGGTTCTATTATGGATACATTAACTGAAATGGAACAAGACCTACAGTCTTCTATCTCCTATGCAGGAGGAAGAGACCTCAAGGCAATCCGCTATGTCGACTATGTCATCGTTAAAAATTCCATCTTCAACGGAGATACACACTAATCAGGGGACTAGCTCCCCTTTTTTGTGCATTGTTCTTGGCGGTATTGACGCAAAGGATATAATAATAGGGAAAGAAGGTAATCAAAATGACAAAAATCGATGTTATCTCCGGCTTTCTTGGAGCTGGTAAAACAACCTTAATCCAAAAGCTAATCAAAGAAGTATATGCTGGACAAAAGGTTGTATTAGTAGAAAACGAATTTGGTGAAATAGGTATCGATGGCGGATTCTTAAAAGAATCCGGCATCGTCATTAACGAAATTAACAGCGGATGTATCTGTTGTACATTACAAGGAGATTTCCGTCAGGCACTACAGGAGGTTGTCGATACATACCATCCAGATCTCATTATTATTGAACCATCTGGTGTAGGTAAGCTATCCGATATCCTAGCAATTGTTAAGTCTGTAGAAGGACTTGAACTCAATAGCTACAGTGCAGTTGTCGATGCTAAGCGTTGCGAAATCTACCACAAAAATTTCAAAGAATTCTTCGACGATCAAATCGCAACAGCTTCCTGCATTATCTTATCTAGAACACAACTTGTAGATGAGGCTACATTACAAAAGGATGTAGATATCATCCATGCATTAAATGACCAGGCAAGAGTCATCACGACTCCTTGGGATCAATTATCTGGTAAGGCAATCATCGAAGCGATGGAAGGCTCTTCTAGCGGATTCCCTGAAGGTCTTGAAGAACTTGAGGACGAAGAAGAACACGAACATCACCATCATGATTATGACGAAGAATGTCATTGCCATCACCATGATGAGGATGAGGAATGTCATTGTCATGAAGATGGCGAAGAGTGTCACTGCCATCATCATGACGATGAAGATGAATATGAACACAGCCATGAACATCATCACGATCATGAAGAACATGCGCACCATCATCACCACCATCACAAGAACGAAGAAGCAGAAGCTAATCTTGGTCTAAGTGAAGGAAATCGTATTCACGTTGGCAGTGATGAGCACGAACATCACCACCATCACCATCACGGTCTAGATGCGGATGATGTATTCAAGGCAATCGGTATCGAAACAATCAATAAATATACAAAGGAATCCATCCAAGAAGCTCTATCTAAGTTAAACGAGCATATCATCCGTGCTAAGGGTATTGTGCCAAGCACAGATGGTTCATGGTTATTCTTCGACTACGTTCCAGGTGACACAGATATTCGTGAAGGTTCTCCAGCATACACTGGACTAATCACAGTCATCGGCGATGAAGTTGATATTCCACACATCAAAGAAATCTTTGCGGTGAAATAAACATGGCTACACCCGTATATTTATTTACAGGCTTTCTAGACTCAGGGAAAACATCCTTGATTCTAGACACCCTAAATGACGCATCCTTCATGGAAGGAAACAGTCGTATATTAATCCTATGTCTTGAACAAGGTGAGGTTGCCTACAACGATAAATACCTAAGTGCCCGCAAGGCCTTTGTAGAATACTTGGATAGTCCAGATCAACTAACGGAAGAAAAGATTCATGAGTTAGATACCATCTATCATCCAAGTCAAGTATTTATCGAATATAACGGTACCCTGCCAATCACAGACTTTATCCTATCCAAGATGCCAGATTATTGGCCACTAGTACAGATACTAACAACCATTGATGCCAGCACCTTTGAGATGTATATCGGTGCCATGCGTTCTATGATCTATGAACAGATCAAGTATAGCGATACAATCATCTGTAATCGCTGTACACCAGATACTTCTGCTTCCCTATTACGTGGCAATATCAAAGCCATCAATAAGAAAACACAGATCTTCTATGAAGGAGTCCATGGTGCTCCTGTCACCTTGAAAGAAGGTACATTGCCATTTGATATCAACGCACCACTTCTAGATATCAAAGATGATGATTACGGTATTTGGTATATGGACGCAACGGAAAACCCTGATAAGTATGATGGCAAAGAGATTATCCTACGTGGTAAATTCTCAGAAACCCTACCAGGTTATCACCAGACATTCATCATGGGCAGACAAGCGATGGTATGTTGTGCCAATGATACAAGCCTATGCGGTCTAACCGTAACAGGTGTCAAAGTCGAAGAGTTACAAAAAGACCATTGGTACCAGGTACAAGGAAACCTAAAGACAATCCCACTTGATAATGGTGGAAAAACGGTTGTACTCTATGCAAATCGCATAGAAAACTACCAGCAACCAGAAGATGAATTTGTATATTTTAGTTAACGAATAACGCTTAGAGATAAGCGTTATTTTCATTTATCTTAAGACTTGGAAACTTTCTTTGCCCATGTATTTGTGCTACCATGATTCGTGGGAAGTGAAAAATATGAAATTTATTAAAGAAAAATTTAATGTGCATAGGGCTGTATGGTTCATGTTAATATCTGCGATGTTTTTATTATTCTATGCACCACATTTATCCTTTGATGTACATATGGATGAAGGCATGAAAGGAACCGTTATCGTCTCCAATTTCAATACAGACCGTGGCGAGGAAATCTTTGCCAACTATAACTACAACTCACATAAGACTTGGATTGATGCCGAGCCATGGTATGAAGTGATCCACCTCAGCAACATTCCTATCGTCACAAACTCACTAAGACTTGGATTTAACAACGTACAATCCAATCTGACGATATCCAAGATTGATGTCTCCTTTGGACCATTCAAACTGGCAGAATATACACCAGATAATATCTCCGGCAAAGTGATTGCCTCCCAGGCAATCACCATCAATACTTCCGACAACAAGATTAGCCTTGCGATGTCAGGTGTTGAAGGATGGATCCAATTCCAAGAACAGGAATATCTACCAAAAACAGTATGGATTGCTGTATATGGCATAATCTTACTACTCAGCTGGATTATTGCTTATCTTATTGATAAGCTCATTCCTTGGGCAAAACATATCCCACAAAATGAGATTATGTTGATTGCTGCCCCTATCTGGTGCTTCTTTATGTCAGAGATTTGCACCGGTAACTACTACTACATCAACACGATGAACCGCTTCTACAACGTAGCGATATACATCGTCCTATACAAGATAATCTACTTATTATTCAGAAGACTTCCAGTCTCTGTACTAATCAGTAATCTATTTGTTGTTATCTTCGGAATTGTAAATATGTATGTTACACAATTCCGCAATCGCCCAATTGCGCCATGGGATCTAACCGCAATTAGTACAGCTGCAGATGTACTATCCAACTATCATGTACAACTGCGTTACTACATGGTTATCGCTTTAATTATCGCGGTACTCATCTATCTACTCATGCGTGCAGTACCACGTGATAAAACAAAGATCAACATCTACTACGCAGCCTATCCAATCCTGATTATCGTAGTCGCATTATTCCTAAATAGCGTTGGTCAATACTACCTATGGGATATGAACCTATTATCCATCTTCCAAACAGATGGAACAGCCCTCAGCTTTACAGGACTTGTGAATCAATATATCTCCGATCAACCAAAGAAGCCAGAAAACTACTCTACATCAGAGCTAGAACAACTCGGCAAAGAACTACAACAGCGTGCTATTGCCAACGTTGATCCAAACGTAACCCAACCAACCAACATCATCATGGTAATGAACGAATCCTTCGCCGATATGAATATTGGAGGAACAAACTACGCCGACAACATCATTCCATACTACCTATCACTCGATAACACAATCCGTGGTAACCTGTATGTCGATGTTAGAGGCGGAGGTACATGTAACAGTGAATACGAATCCCTAACCGGAAATACCACAGCCTTCTTTGCGGGTGGTGTCTATCCATTCAACATGTACATGCACAGAAAAGTACCATCCATGATTTCCTACTTCAACGATATCGGTTATACAACAACAGGTATCCACTTAGGAAAATCAACCAACTGGAACCGTGCAACAGCTTGGAATCGCCTACAATACCAAAACAAAGTATTTGCGGAAACCTTTGATGGACTAGAGACTATCCACGGTTATCCAACAGATGCACAAAACTTTAAGGTACTTGAAGAAAACTACGAAAAAGAAAAAGACAAGAAGAACTTCATCTTTAACATCACCTACCAAAACCATGGTGGATATGACAACAAAGATGATCTTGTTCAAACTGTCGACTTCTCATCTCTTGGTGATCAATACGATCATGCGGAGAACTACTTATCACTGATGAAGATATCCGATCAAGACTACAAGAACTTGATTGAATACTTCTCCAATGTCAAAGAGCCAACCATGATCATCATGTTTGGAGATCACCAACCATCCTTAGGTGCAGATTCAGACAATCTCCTCTTCCCAAATGCAGGAACACCTGAGGCGGATATGACGCAATACATCACACCATTCTCCATCTGGGCAAACTATGATATTCCAGATCAGAAGTACGATAAGTTAAGTATCAACTACCTATCTTCATTGATTATGAAGACAGCTAACTTACAGATGACACCATACCAAGAATTCTTGTATGAGTTAAAAGATAAGTATCCAGTCATTGGATTATATGGCTGTTATGATGCAGAAGGTAATTACTACCAGAGCGTAAACGATCTACATGATAAAGATATCGATACATACCGCAACCTACAATACAACAACGTATTTGATTCAAATCGTATCGACTCTCTATTCTATCCAGAAACCAAGTAGAGTCGAAAAGAAGTGCACTTGCCTTTCGTGGCATTGCACTTCTTTTGTTTTATGACTGTACATTGATACATTACTTCGTAGTACACTTTGCAATCAACGCTCTGATTCTTTGCACATCTGAAGAATCCTCCTGATGCCACTCATCCTTCAGCAACTGTAATACACGTTTATAGCTTTGTTTGGCTGCTGAGAAGTTATTCAGACGAAGATATAATTGTGCAATCGATTCAAGAGAATCGACATAACGTGGTGATGCTTGTAAGGTAAATGATTTTTCAAACATTGTAATCGCTGTTTCATAATCACCATGACCAGCATATCTACCCGCAACTGAAAACCATGCTTTCCAATCATCCGGATATTGTTTTAAATAGGATTCATATTCAACACGAGTATTTTCAAAGCCATGACTTGCCTCAAAAATTAGACATCCATAGAAGTCATTTAAGCAATCGGTGATAATACCTTTGCGTTTGTCTAAAACAACGCTGGCTTCCATTAATCTACCATCGTCAATCAGATTATCCAATAAATATAGATATGCACGTGAAATATGTGGATGTTCATGAATGAAATTCTGATAGTAATGAATCAATTGACTGTGGTTCGCCACATTCCAATCTAGCATTCCACCATGCATTGCAAGATTGAATGTACCATGCAGTATTTTATTATCTGGATCAAGTTCAATCGCATGCTTGGTATATTCGGCTGATTTTTCATCTAAGTACATTGCATAAACATGATAGAGATCACCCAGCAATGTTAATGCATGTAAGTCATTTGGATTAACCGTTAACTGCTGTAATAAGAAGCTTTCTGACTTCGTAAAATCAGCCAAAGTGAAATAACGCTCCTGATCCAACATGTTTTCAATCTTTTGATATGCACTTTCTTGAGTGTAGTCAAATAGATCATCAATCTTCACCCCAAAAATCGCAGCGATTTTTGGTAAGAAAAGAATATCCGGATAGGATTCATCATTTTCCCATTTGGAAACCGCTTGAGCAGTAATGTTAAGTTTGGCGGCGAACTGTTCTTGTGATAAGAATATTTCTTTCCGCAGTTGTTTTATTGTTTTCCCTAGTGTCATATTACACCTCCTGAAAACATCTTATGATTTTATAATACAACTGTGCATTGATTATTTCTTGATATTTATCAACCAATCATTGAAAAAGTGAACTGATTCAAATCAGTTCACTTACTAGAATCTTCGAATAAAATCATTCTCCTCATGAAATGGTTTCCAACCAAGTCCAGGATTGCCATCCTTCATAAAACTTGTCCAGGCAGAAATCATTTCATCACTAATCTTATAATCCCTAACTTCCATTGGTCGCCAACAACGATTTAAGGTACCAAACACATACCAAAGCTCAGCAGAGTGGAAAGCTCCTGCATCATCACCAGGAAGCTGACGATCAAAGATATACAGATAAGACGATGACTTGCCATGTTGATTATGTAGATTCACAAAATCAATCATACTTTGGAAATACGCTGACTTACGTATGGATTCCTCTTTTCCAAAACCAAAGTCATTTCCATTCACCCCAATGATACAAGGAATATCCTGAATATCTCCACGCTTAGCCAAGCTATCTAAACTATCTTCCAACACAAAGCCATCCACCACAGGAGAAAACAAGATATGTTGACTGGATTTCTGTAGCTTAGGCAAGATATCCACCAGTTTAGAGGCAGGAACTTGACGTAAAGCTTGTATGTTTTTCACACCAGCCAACTTCATAATTTCCTCACCAGTCTGATAAGCCTCCTCAATTGTCTTATCCTTTAGGATTGGATTTTGGTAACCCACACCACTTTGTATTATTGCCTTGGCAACCATCCCCCTGGTCATAGGACTAGAAATTAATGTCTGTACACTCATAGCACCGGCACTTTGTCCAAACAAGGTGATATTATCAGGATCCCCACCAAACGCCTCAATATTACGACGTATCCATCTTAAGGCCATAATCTGATCAAGAATACCGTAATTCGATACACAATGCGTTGGATCAGCTTCTGTTAATTCAGGATGGGCAAAGAAACCAAAGATACCCACACGATAATTCAATGTGACCAAAATGACACCATTTTGAACAAATACATCCCCATCAAACGTCACTTCATTGCCATAGCCATGGTCAAAGGCTCCACCATGAATCCACACCGCTACAGGACAGCCACCCTTCGTATGACTTGGTGCCCATATATTCAAATACAGACAATCCTCACTCATATCAGGATATGGATAGTCTGGATATGCATAAAACTCTTTGCGATAAAAAGGATTGGTAGCTTTTGGTTGAGGACATATCTTAGAAAACGACAATGCCTCTTTGACACCCAACCAACGATCCGGTGGTTGGGGAGAAGAAAACCTTAAGTTTCCAACAGGAGGCTTTGCATAAGGCACTCCCTTGAATACACGCTTTGTATCAGTTTCCTCACCACGCAAAATCCCCTGTTCGACTTTTATCTCAACTGTTTTCATGTATCCCTCCAGAAAAATATCTACATCTCTATTAAAAATTATAGCATCTCTCTATTTTTCTCTTATGAATATTGCATGAAAAAAAGATCCGCTGGCACAGATCATTCTTTCTTATTTATTTTGGGAGGGAAAGAAATTATTCATTTCTTTGTCATTTAAGACACTTATAATATACCTAAAACATGTGTGAATCATATGGTGAAAATGTGAAAGTATTGTGAAATATACAACTAAGATAATTGATAGATACAACAGCTCATACCTAACTTGATTTTCAAAACTAAGTAAAATACTTTCATTTTCCAAGAAATTTTATTCAAAATCCCGCTATTTAAAAGAAAATATTAAGAATTCATCAGTTTTCAATGTAACACAAATCTGTAAACAAAGTATAATAAATATGGACCGCACGTGGCGACTGCAAGTACCTAATTCCTATACATTTGCGAATATAGCTCAGATAGATAGAGCGACGCTCTTCTAAGGTTGCGTTACAACGGTTCCCTTAGAAAAACTTCGTATAGGATTCAAGTTTGAGTTTTTCGGGCTTAGTCATAAAACCAGCCATGTCCCAGTAGCTCAGTTGGATAGAGCACACGCCTCCTAAGCGTGGGGTCGGGAGTTCGAATCTCTTCTGGGACGCCAGAAAACTCGCTGCAAACCTTTGTTTTCAAGGGCTTGCAGCTTTTTTGTTTACGTTCCGCGCACCGAAAGCGCCCGCGGCTTTGCCGCGGGCGCTTGTAGGTCCAACCGATTAAAGTAAACCTTGAATGAGAATGATGAGGATCAGAATGGGGAGAATCCACTGGAAGTAGATCTTGAGCTTGGGGGAGAACTTGAGCCCCTGACCTTCATTGGCTTCGGCCAGATACTTGTCAAAGCCCCAGCCCCACTTCGAGACGCAGAAGAGAAGATAGACCAGCGAACCAATCGGAAGCAGCAGGTTCGAGACGATAAAGTCCTCGCTGTCCAGAATATCGCGCGCACCGATGATATGGACGTTCGACCAGATATTGTAGCCAAACACGCACGGAAGACTCAGAACGAGAAGCGCTACGCCGCCAATGAGCGTCGCCTTTTTCCGGTTCCAACCGAAGGTGTCCATGCAGATGGCAAGAATGTTCTCAAACACGGCAAGCACCGTCGAAAAGCTTGCAAAGATCATAAACAGGAAGAACAGCGCGCCCCAGACGCGGCCGCCCGCCATATTGACAAAGACGTTCGGAAGGGTCTGGAAGATAAGCGACGGGCCCTGATTGGCCTCAATGCCAAAGGAGAAGCAGGCAGGGAAGATGATCGTGCCCGCCATGAGAGCGACGAAGGTGTCGAGCGCGCAGATGCGCACGGCCTCGCCGGGCAGGGTGTGGGTCTTTGCCGTGTAGCTTCCGAAATCTCCATCGCTGCAATGCCAAGGCTCAGCGTAAAGAACGCCTGGTTCATCGCGCCCGTAATGATCGTGCCGAGTCCGTACTGCTCGATACTCTTGGCAGACGGCAGCAGATAGAACTTCATGCCCTCTGCCGCGCCGGAGAGCGTCAGGCTGTGAACGGCGAGGATGAGAATCAGACCAAGAAGCGCCAGCATCATGATCTTGGACACGCGCTCCAAACCGTTTTGCAGACCGAAGCTGCAAACAAGGAAACCCGCGATGACGACGATTTCCGTCCAGAACGCCATCTTACCGGGCTGAGAGAGCATGGTGCCGAATA
This sequence comes from Erysipelotrichaceae bacterium, assembly GCA_022767445.1. Classification (GTDB taxonomy): domain Bacteria; phylum Bacillota_I; class Bacilli_A; order Erysipelotrichales; family Erysipelotrichaceae; genus Bulleidia. Next base: position 24,854 of record JALENJ010000061.1, read on the forward strand.
CGCCGCTGGCCTCTTCGGTGCTCATGCCGGCGTGGAACGTGCCGATGAGGAATTTTCCAAAGTAGCTGACCATCCAGCCCGTGACGGTGGTGTAATACATCATCAGCATCACGCAGCCAAGCAGGCAGAACCAGCCGTGGATGTGCCACTTGGAGTCCTTGGGCTCTAAGGCCTTGTAGGCCAGAACGGCGCTCTTTTTGCTCGCGCGGCCGACCGCCAGCTCCATGGTCAGAACCGGAACGCCCATGACGAGCAGGCAGATGAGATAGATCAGAACGAACAGACCACCGCCATACTGACCGGCGACGTACGGAAAGCGCCAGACATTGCCGATGCCGATGGCACAGCCTGCGCTGACGAGCAGGAATCCCAGACGGGAGCGAAATGATTCTCGCTGCATAATTAAAGTACCTGTCTTTCACAATTTCTGTGCGCTAGTCGCGCTTTTTTATTTTAGCGCATTGCAGCAAAAAATGCAAGGGAAAAAGACTAATGGCTGGAAAAATTGTGGAAATTGCCGAATATAACAGGAATAACACGCCATGACAGGGGGATTTCCCAAGGAAGAAGCAGCTTTTTGGAAAAACTGACCCGCCGCAGGATTGTATCCTGCGGCGGGCGCTGCGGAAAGGGATATAGGGATTGGTTAATTAAAGAGATAGGCGTACTTGGAGCGGACGGTGAGGATCAGGTTCTCGATCTCTTTCGGCAGCTCGTTGGGCTGGGACAGATCGTATTCCTTGACCTCCGCCATGCGGACGAGCACCTTGTCGCCGCCGAGGAAGAGGACACCGGCGTTGCGGCTGTCTTCCATGTCATCCTTTGTCTGGAAGAGCGTGAACTTGTCGCGGCAGGGCTCAGATGCGTACGGGCAGAACTGCGTGCAGTTGCCG
>JALENJ010000069.1 GCA_022767445.1 Erysipelotrichaceae bacterium
ATTCGCAAATGATAATACTTTTATTATTGGTGCAATTTGTGCTGGTCCAGTATTCTTAGCGCAAGCGGGTTTATTGAAAAATAAAAAATATACCGCTTCGTTATATGCTGAAATGATGGAATTGTTTAATTTTGTTGAAGAAGAGAATTTTTTACCGCAATCAGTAGTTGAAGATGAAAATATCATCACAGCTGTAGGCAGTGCGTTTAATGAGTTCGCAGTACATGTTGCTAGAAAGCTTGGTTATGACTGTCCGGATAAAATACTAAGTGGTTATATGGATTCGGACGACGTTAATGAGTATATCCATCATCTTACGGAAGAAGATTTACTAGAATTTAAAAAGGCATTTAAAGAATTCATTGCTTAAGAGTATTATTAATTTTAGATTGATCATTTCTATTTGTCATAGTAAAGCAGTTAAATCACACTTCTTATGATCTGTGATTTTTTACATCTTCTTTTTAGATATTGAATATGTGTATCTTACATCACAAAATACGCATCCTAGCGAAAACAGCGAGACAGTATGAAATACTTGCGGTAATATCACAGTAGAAAAGATACCGAAAGGAGAATCAAAGATGAAAGTGAATGTAGAACTATCAAAAGAGTTTTCTCCTCCACATGTAACGATTTATGCGGATGTGATTACGGATGAGATACAAAGAGTTATTGATTTACTCGACTCTAACGATATACCACTGATAGTGCAGCGCGAAAATCAGATGATAGTTTTGAAAGCGGAAGAGATATATATGATACGTGTGGAGGGTGGAGATACTGTTATCTATACAGAAAACGAGAGATATTATTCCCGAAGACGTTTGTATGAGATTCTGAACCAGATCGGGACTGGCTTCATGCAAATCTCTAAACAGACTGTTATTAATCTTTCTTGTATAAAAAGTATAGAAACAGGCTTTAGTGGGACATTATTACTAAAGTTAAAGAATGGCTCTTCTGATTATGTATCACGAAAGTATTTACCTGATTTAAAAAGATATCTAGGGATCTAAGGAGGTTACACATGAAAACAAAGAAACACACACTACTATTTAACGTATTCGTATCAATAGGTATTGCTGCTATGATGTTTATCCTGACTGGAGTTATTATTGATAGTATCTTCCATGGAAATATTCAAATGACAAATTATGCATTTTCTAAGATGGCTATCGCAACCGTGGTAATTGGATTTGGCTTTGGGGCACCTGCAGTAGTTTATAATAATGAGAGGTTATCTCTTTTTACACAGACAATCATCCATATGGGTACTGGTTGTATTGTTATGACAGTTACTGCTTATCTCGTAGGTTGGATTCCTATGCATCGTGGACCACTACTGATCATTGTGAGTATCTTAGGAGAGCTTGCCTTCGCATTTGGAATTTGGTTTCTATTCTATTTACAACAAAAGAAGCTTGTTAAACAGATGAATCAACGCATCTCAAAAATTAATAATCACTCATAACATAATGGTCTACTTGAGGTAGGCCATTAATCTTTTTTGATTAGGGTGATAAATTATCAATTACATATTATGATAGTAAGGTACTTTAAAGGAGATTTTTATGAAGTGGTATGAGAATGCGGTGTTTTATCATATTTATCCATTAGGATTAACAGATGCACCGAAAAATAATGATTATCAAATTACAGAACATCGTTTGAATCAATTAGGCCCTTGGATCAAACATATCAAAGAAATTAGCTGTAATGCGCTATATATTGGACCGTTATTTGAATCGGTTGGACATGGATATGAAACAACGGATTACTATAAGTTAGATTCTAGACTTGGTGATAATGAGGATTTAAAGAAGTTTATACAAGATTGTCATTATCATGGTATCCATGTGATTTTTGACGGTGTATTTAATCATACGGGAAGAGATTTCTTTGCGTTTAAGGATATTCAACAGAATCGTGAAGGCTCTCAGTATAGAGATTGGTATTGTAATGTTAATTTCCAAGGGAATAATGAATACAATGATGGGTTCTCCTACGATAACTGGGGAGGATATAACCTGCTGGCAAAACTGAATCTACAGAATCCAAAAGTCAGAAACTATCTACTTGATGTTGTTCGATACTGGGTAAAAGAGTTTGATATCGATGGAATTAGGTTGGATGCGGCAGATGTATTAGAATTTACATTCATGCATGAACTAAGATTACTAACAAAAGAGTTAAAAGAGGACTTCTGGCTAATGGGAGAAGTCATACATGGAGATTATGCTAGATGGGTGAATCCGGATATCTTACATTCAGTAACAAACTACCAACTACATAAAGCACTCTATTCAAGTCATAATGATCATAATTACTTTGAGCTAGCGCATACAATTCGCTATCAGTTAGATAAAGGAGATTTGCTCGATCATTTATATACTTTCGTGGATAATCACGACGTAGAAAGAATCTATACACGCCTATCCAACAAACAACATTTCCTACCAGTCCATATTCTATTATTCACACTACCTGGTATTCCTTCGATCTATTATGGATCTGAGTTTGCAATCGAAGGAAAGAAACAAAATAATACAGATGATAATCTAAGACCTACACTAGACTTGTCACAGATTACACAGACACCACAAACATATGCAAGCATGATTACCACTCTTGTAAAGATACACCAAACATATGATGTTTTCTTCAATGGTGATTATCATGAACTACTACTAACCAATCGCCAATATGCATTCTCACGTGCGAATAATCATAGCCAAGCTATCATTGTTGTAAACAATGATGAACAACCAGTAACTATCCATGTACCAGCTAATGGTACATATACAGATGTGTTTAGTGGTAATACACAAACAGTTAAAGATACACTCTATTGTGAATTACCACCAACCAATGGAATGATATGGATTCAACAGGATACTGGTGAAATCTATGCACAAAGAATGCAACAGATTTCACCAGAAGAACATAACCTACAACAAAAAGAAATACTTGTAGTTGATCATACAAAGCCATACGAAGATATGACAGTCAAAGAACTACAAGCATGTGTATTAGATAAACTAGCACAGAATGGTCCAGTTACAGATCAAATGAGACGTGATGTACAGGAGAATATCTATCACGACTCATTGGTGAATTGGGTCAAGAGCTTCCGATAATACTTGCAAAATATTTCAGAATATATACATATCATAGAAGAATTTTATCTAGAGATTTTCCTTTGGCTAGATCATCAACTAGTTTATCTAGCCAACGTATTTTCTGCATGCATGGATCTTCTATGGTTTCAACGCGTACTCCACAGATTGTGCCTTTGATTTGGTTTGCTTTGGGATTGATTATTGGAGAGTTGTTGATAAAATCTGCGTATCTTATCTGCATATCAACTTTGTGCATATCATATCCTGTTAACCAGTGGATAATTGTGTCAAGTTCTTGTTGGGTATGTCCCTTTTTGAGTAGCTTTTGTAATAATGCATTATAGATTGTTTCAAGGGACATATCATAGATAGTTTTTCTTGGCATGTATTACTCTTTTCTTTCATGCATGAGGATTAATGGGATAATAAGGATCATGCATGATATCCAAATGATAGAATATCCAAATTGTTTGGATAGTACTCCACCTAATCCAGCACCTAGGGCGAAGATGAGAATGACACCAAAGTAATGCGTCGATTGCGATAGGAACATGTGATTCTTTGTGCGGTGGTAGGCGGATAGTGCTGCTGTTGCGCTCTTCATATTACCGATACACATTGTACTTGCATACATGTTTCCGTTGACTTTGCGGAAGGACTGCACTTGTAGGGCACAGGAGAAGGATACTAACATGTTTGCGATGTTGTTGTGGGTTCCTGGGATAAAGCCGACGATGGCTAGTGTGAGTATTTCTAATACTACGATATATTGTCTCCAGTGTAGTCGCTGTGAGTGTTGGAATCTTCCCTGGATTTGTTCAGCTACATATACACCTGCGATAAATGCTAGGATTGGTAGTAGGTATGTGAGTCCTTTGGATATGTTTCCTTCCATGATGTTTTGGCTCATGAGTACGATGTTTCCTGTTTGTGCATTCGCAAATACTTTGTTTCTGGTGTTGTATGTGTATGCATCTTGCAGGCCTCCGCTGAGTGCTAGAAAGGCGGAGGTGATGAATGCGTCTGACATTTGTTTTTCTTTCATAGTCATAATCCTCGATAGTATTCTTTGGCAGTTTCTATATATTTTTGGATGGCTGCTGATGGATGTTTTCTATAAATAATACCGTAAATGCGTATCCAATCTGTATTGAGTTGGATTGCCTTGAGATTTGGTACACGATCAATGAATGGATTAGCTGCCAGTAGTAATTGATTTGTGTTGGTAATTTCATACGCTACATGGATCTGATTATCTACATCTGTACGTTTCAATAGATTTTCTGGATGCTCGATATAAGCATCCTTTAACTGTTGGATGTATTCATCGGGTACCATTTGTTGAAAGTAATAGAGTTGATATTCACAAAGATCTGATAAATCAATGGTTTCCTTGTTTGCTAGTGGATGGTTGGAAGACATCGCAATCTTATAAGGAGTACGGAATAATTCATCAAAGCAGTGTGAAGCATTCTGTTGGTTGGTGGAGAGGAATGATTCTCCGACGTCAATGATACCACTTCTTACTCGATATTCACCGGAATGATTTGGATGAACAACTTTTTGGAGTTTGATTTCGGGGTAGCGTTTTTTAAATAAATCGTTGACTGGATCAAGAATGACTTGGTGTTCAACGGAACCAATACGAATACATTCGCTATGGGTGAGTTTTCTACAAGCTTTTAGTATCTTGTCTTTTTCCTTTAGTAAGTGATTTGCGCCATCATAGAATATTTTTCCAGCATCTGTGAGTTTGACACCTGTTGCGGTACGTTGGAGTAGTTTGAATCCCACTTCATTTTCTAAACTATTGATGTGTTTCATCATAGCCTGTTTAGACATGTAATAGGTATGTTCTGCCTTTGAGAAACTGCCGTTATCCGCAACGGTGATTAGGATTTTTAATTGTTCATCATTCATAGTAACCTCTGGTAACTTTTCGTTACCAACATGGTAATATTAAGATAATTCCCTCACAAATACAAGAGACTTAAAATCAAGGTGTATTTAAAAGGTGAGGGAAAATGATGAAAAAACAATTAGCAGTTCTTTTAGCACTCAGTTGTCTAGTTGGATGTAACACAAATACAGCGAGTCAACAGTCTATATCTGTTGAAGAGACATCTTATGAGACATCGGCAGACGTGATTGTCGTTGGTGCTGGTGCAGCGGGTATGACAGCTGCGATTACAGCAGCGGAAAATGGCACAAAGGTTATTCTTTTAGAAAAGAGTAATATCGTAGGTGGAAATACATACTGTGCTGTAAATGGTATTAATGCGGCAGATTCTAAAGTTCAATTGGAAAATGCAGAGTATCAAGCAAATGGCACAAAAGAAGGATTAAAAGAGTTACAGATGAATAATGCGGATGTCAAAGAGGAATTGGTGGATGCGTTTGTGAATCATAGTGGAGAATTGATTGATTGGCTTTCTGACATGGGTGTTCAATTTAAAGTGGACGTTCAAAATGATCAACGCAATCAATCAACAAATTACTACATGTTACAGGCGGAAGGTGATGAACCAACTGCAGTCACAATGTTAGCAACTGTTAGTAAGCAACTAGAAAAGACAGATGGTCTTACTCTTTATAAGAATATGGATGTATATGACCTTCTAACAGATGATGGAAATGTAAATGGAGTTGTTGCCAAGGATAAAGATGGTAGCGATGTTGAATTCCATGCTAGCAAGGTTGTATTAGCGACTGGTGGTTTTGGTCAAAATCATGAACTGGTAGGGAAGGTCAATCCAGGTCTTGCGAATACAATTACAGATGAGATCGCTCCTACAACTGGAGAAGGCTTATTAATGGCTCAAAAGCTAGGTGCCGCAACAGTGAATCTTGATGCGATTCAAACATTCCCACATGTAATTGCAGGTTATGGTTTGATTACACCAATGAATCTACCTGGTGGATTTGTGCCAGACGCAATCTTCGTCAATTCTTCCGCAAAGCGTTTTACAGCTGAAACATTTATGGCAGTTGATGATGTGCTTGCTCAAAAAGATGGTGTTGTTTACTGCATCTTTACAAGGAAGAATCTCAACGACAAATTAAATTCCATCGTACAAGCTGGTTTTATCAAAGAGGGTGACACAGTCGAAGAACTTGCAGAAAATCTTGGTCTTGATAAAGATGCGCTAAAGGAAACAGTGGACGCATTTAATCAAGATATCGCAGATGGAAAGGATGATGAATTTGGTAGAGAAGAGAATCTAAATTCAATTGAAGGTAAATTGTATGGATATCGATTTGGTGTTGGTGCACATTACTTCATGGGCGGTATTCTAATCAACGCAAATACGGAAGTATTGAAAGAAGATGGAACAGTGATCAATGGATTATACGCAGCAGGTGAAGTAACTGGTGGATTCCATGGAATATTCCGTGTGGATGGATCTGGTGTTGGTGATTCCTTCGTATTTGGTAGAATTTCGGGACAGGAAGTATCTAAGTAATTTTAAAGTTACTAGGCATGTTGAGATTGCTTAGTAACTTTTTTGCGTAAATGATTCAAAATCGAAATATTGGCTCGTATTCACATACCCTTCAGGCTGGATATATTGAAAAGGAAGGCTGTAAACAGTAAAATAATAGAGCAGGAGGAGAAACGAATGCTAAATAAATTACCAGAAAAATTAACTCTTATACGTAAGAATTATGGTCTATCTCAGGGTGATGTAGCTTCGAAGTTAGATGTGAAGTTCACAGACTATATGAACTGGGAAAATGGTAACAGTATTCCTTCCATATCAAATATACGTAAGTTATCTCAATTATATGGGATTCCAGTGGAATCTTTTATTGATAATACTAAGGTTATTGAATTACCAAAGGTACAGATTGAACCTGTTCCATCACAGGATGTTTCTGGAGGGACGAAGGAAGCGGAGACGCTACAGACACAACAGATTGAAACAGTCAAAGAGGATTTGGGTAGTACCCGTGTGATGGATGCCGAACAGATTCAATCTGCAGGCAAGAAGCTGGATAAGAATAAAGAAAATAAACAACAAGATAAGAAGAAGCGTAGACAATTATCATATGGCATTATCGGTGGTGGTTTAGCAGCTATTATTGTATTGGTTGTGGCAATTGTCTTCTTTATGAGAAGAGGCTCAAGCTTTACGGTAGCGACTAGTGATTTAAATCGTTTGACTGAAGGTGATACCTTTACATTATTTATCAATAAGAATAATGAATTGGATGTATATGGTGACTTTAAGAATAAAGATGACTTCAAGGATGTGGTACAGGTGAGTGCTTACGATAGTCATGCGGTAGGGTTAAAGAGCGATGGTACAGTCGTGACTACCGATAATAATTCTGAAGTAAGTCAGTGGAAAGAAATCAAGGCAATTGCGGCAGGTAAGAATCATACTGTAGGTCTAACAAAAGATGGTACGGTAGTATGTGCTGGTAGTACACTGGCATGCGAGGTTAGCGATTGGAGCGATGTAGAAAGCATCTATGCTGGTGATGATGTAACATTAGCCATCAGTAATGGAGAAGTAAAGATTTCCGGTAATGAAGCAAGTTTCTCTGGTATTAACAACGCATCTAAGATTGCGGTAGGCGATACACAAGCACTAGTACTAAAGAAAGATGGTACCGTGAGTGCAGTTGCCCTTAAGGGCAATACAGTCAGTGATGTGACTGGCTGGAGTAAGATTACTTCGATTGCGGTAGGTAAGGATTATGCTGTAGGTGTTGGCTCTGATGGCACAATGCATGTGGCCACAAGTGATAAAGACATGCAGGAATTTGTTGAGAGTTGGAAGAATATCCAGTATGTCGCTGCCTATGATGATACATTGGTTGCCTTTGATCGATCAGGTAAGATGTATGGTTATGGTGATAATTCCAATAATCAGTATGATAGTTCTGCCAAGGCTGATGCTAAGCAATTATCTCAAGTTAAGAATATTGAGTTTACTGTTACAACAGCTAATGTCAATGTGAAGTGGGATCCTGTAGAGAATGCGGATTACTATGAATTGACAGTCAATACAAATCCTACGATTGAACATAAGAATCTGATTTCTAACAGTGATAGTATTCCATCTGCATCACTTACAAATGGACAGACATATGTCGTAACGATTACTGCATATTCCAACAACGAGGATAAGTATAAGAAGAGTGATTCAACAACAATCAACTTCGCCTATACTGCTAAGACTGTACAGTTGAGTTCTCCTAAGGATATTACAGGACAAGGTCTACAGAATGCATGGCATTTTGCTTGGTCTGCTGTTGAAAACGCAGATATGTATAACGTATACATTGATGGTCAGCTTGTGGCTGAGGGTGTACAGGGTACATCGACGACGATTGATGGAATCTCCTTTAGCGAAGGGTCTGAACATGATATCAGTATTACAGCACGTTCATCAAACCCTGCATACACAGAGAGCGATGCAGCGAAAACAAGACTGAAATACACAATCAGTAAAGGTAACATTAAAGTTAACTTTGAAAAGGATGATGGATCCAGTGCAGGTTCTAAGACTTATGAATTACCAATTGGAACATATATTATTGGTAATATCGTAAGATCCAGTGATATTCCATCTGGATATAAGATTTCCAATGAATCTGCGACAGCAGAGATAATGAATGGACAGACAACAGAAGTGACTGTTCGCATCGAACCAAGATAATCAGGAGAAAGTATATGGATAGACTTTGGTATTATACAAAAAAGGGAAGTAATGAAAAATTCGGACCGTTTACCGATGCCGAATTAGTACAGTTTATTCGCCAAGAAATACTTAGCAAAGATGATTATATTTGGATGCCTGATTTAAAGAATTGGTTGATGATATCAAATTCCATTTATGCAATCTATCTACCTGCAGTAGAGAAAACAGTAGAAATATAGGGAAGGTATACACCGTACCTTCCCTTTAATCATTCATTGTAGTAATTTAACGTTGCACTCTGCCATTTGCATTGCCATTAACTAAGGCAAGTACTTCATCTTCAGAAACTAGATTATAGTCACCGTTAATCGTATGTTTGAGCGCAGAGGCAGCAACAGCAAATTCCAAAGCTTTGTGTGAATCATCAAAATTAGTGAGACCATGAATTAGTCCGCCAGCAAAGGAGTCACCACCACCAACGCGATCAGTAATTGGATTTAAATCATAGTGTTTTGATTCGTAGAACTCATTTCCATCATACATGAGTGCTTTCCAACCGTTATGACTTGCGGAATAGCTTTCACGTAATGTGGAGACAACTAACTTGAAGTTAAACTCTTTGTGCATTTGCTTAAAAATAGAATAATACCCAGTTGCATCAGTTTTTCCTGATTCAACATCACTATCTGGTTTGAATCCAAGACATAGTGCAGCATCCTCTTCATTACCAATGCAGACATCAACATACTGCATTAGCGGTTTCATGACGGACTGTGCTTTTTCAGATGTCCATAATTTTTTTCTGAAATTCAGATCTACAGATACCTTGACATTATTTCTCTTAGCAGCTTTGCACGCTTCAAGTACTAACAGAGCAGCCTTATCAGAAATCGCTGGAGTAATTCCTGTCCAATGGAACCAGTCCTTATTCTTCATAATTTCATCAAAGTTAAAATCTTTAATTTCAGCCTCTGAAATTGAACTATCAGCTCTATCGTAAATAACTTTAGAAGGTCGCAAAGATGAGCCAGTTTCACAGAAATAAATTCCTACACGTTTACCACCACGAGCTATTTTGTCTGTATGAACTCCATATCTACGTAGAGAGTTAATGGCAGCTTGTCCTATTTCATGTGTAGGTAGCTTTGTAATGAATGTTGAATCATCTCCGTAATTTGCAAGAGAAACAGCGACATTAGCTTCTCCGCCACCAAAAATAACTTGAAACGAATCACTTTGTACAAAGCGATTATTACCTTCAGGTGATAGTCTTAGCATAATTTCACCAAGTGTTACTATTTTACTCATTGTTATTCTCCATCATTCTTCATTTAAGACAGTATTCAATATAGTTAGTTAATTAATGAAAGTCAATATCATATTTGAAGTCATATGTGACAATTATTTTAGTAGGTAGTATTATAGTGAAGAATTGAGTAATAGAAATCAGGTAAATATGAAAAACGAAGAACTTGTAAGTCAGAAAATGAGAAAATTAGCACCAGAAATGGACCCTTTGCGCATTGGTGCTGGATGGACACCAGATGATTTGAGTAAACCTCAAATCATAATTGAAAGTACATTTGGAGATTCTCATCCTGGGTCAGCTGGTCTAGATAAATTAGTAGAAGCTGCTAGAAAAGGAATTGCTGATGCAGGAGGATATGGTGCACGCTATTATGCGACAGATATGTGCGATGGAGAGAGCCAGGGAACAGATGGCATAAATTATTCATTACCAAGTCGTGAAATTATCGCTGATATGATCGAAATCCAAGCAAATGCAACCCCATTTGATGGTGGTGTTTTCATTGCGAGTTGTGATAAAGGATTACCGGCAAATCTAATGGCGCTTTCGCGTATAAATATTCCAAGTGTAGTCGTTAGCGGAGGCACAATGAATGCCGGCCCACATTTACTAACACTAGAACAATTGGGAATGTATAGCGCGCAGTATGAACGAGGAGAAATAAGCGAGGATAAATTAAATTGGGCAAAGCATAATGCATGCCCGAGTTGTGGTGCATGTTCATTTATCGGAACTGCTTCTACTATGCAGATTATGGCAGAAGCATTAGGTCTGAGCTTGCCAGGATCTGCTTTATTACCTGCGACTTCTAAAGATTTGGTGGAATATGCATATAAATCTGGAAAGCTGGCTGTTGAACTAGCCAGAAAAGGCTTGACACCAAAAGATATCATTACAAAAGAAAGTTTTGAAAATGCAATCCTAGTTCACGCAGCAATTTCTGGTAGTACAAATGCAATGTTACATATACCAGCTATAGCGCATGAATTTGGGATTGAGATTGACGGGGATACATTTGACCGTTTACATCGAGGTGCACATTATTTGCTGAATATACGTCCGGCAGGCGAATGGCCAGCTGAATTCTTTTACTATGCCGGTGGTGTCCCAGCTATTATGGAGGAATTGAGATCGGTATTACATCTTAACGCTATGACTATAACAGGTAAAACGATTGGCGAAAATCTAGATGAACTTAAAAACAATGGATTCTATGATAAATGTAATGCTCTATTGGAAATGAGAAATAAATTATCTGGCTTGAGCGTTAGTAAAGAAGATATAATACGACCATTTGACAGCCCAATATCTGATAATGGATCTGTGGTTATTCTGAAGGGAAACTTGGCTCCTGAGGGCGCAGTGATAAAACATACAGCATGTCCTAAAGAAATGTATAAAGCGGTTCTACGTGCTAAGCCATTTGATTGTGAGGAAGATTGTTTAGATGCTATTCTTCATCACAAAGTGCAAAAAGGAGATGCCGTATTTATTCGATATGAAGGGCCAAAAGGATCAGGCATGCCAGAAATGTTTTATACGTCAGAAGCAATTTCATCAGATCCTGAGTTAGGAAAATCAATTGCTTTGATAACGGATGGAAGATTCTCGGGTGCATCAACAGGTCCTGTTATTGGTCATTGCTCTCCTGAGGCTGCTCAAGGTGGACCAATTGCTCTTGTAGAAGAAAATGATTTGATTGAAATTGATGTATTCGATAGAAAACTGAATATTATTGGTGTGAATGGTGTGCATATGTCAGCTGAAGAAGTAGAGAATGTATTAGCTGAAAGAAGAAAAAAATTAAAGCCATATATATCAAAACAAAAATCAATATTGTTACGTATGTTTGCACAACACTGTGTAAGTCCTATGAAGGGAGCTTATTTAGATGTTTAAGCCTCAAGAGGTACAATCTTTAAACGATTTAGAACTAGAAGTTTACAATTATGTTATTTCAAATTACGAAAAAGTGATGTATATGCGGATACGTGAACTGGCAGATGCGGTTCACGTATCAACAACTACTATTCTCCATTTTTGTAAAAAAGTGGGTTACGAAGGTTTTACAGAATTTAAATTACATTTAAAGCAATACATTTCAGATTCTATAGGATCCCCTGTACCAGATGATGCAACAGGTGAATCACTCGACTTTTTAAAGAAGTCTATGTCAGAAGAATTCGAAAAGCAATTAGATGAATTTGCAGAGATCATATTACGAACAGAAAAGGTGATGTTTTTGGGAAGTGGGAATAGTGGCATGATTGCCAAGTATGGAGCTAGATATTTATCGAGTTTGGGGAAGTTCTGTTTATGTATCGACGATCCACATTATCCATCCATGAATAGCTATTTTAACAGTGGTGTTGTGATAGTACTGTCAGTTTCTGGTGAATCAAAAGATATTATTCGTCATATCAAACGGTTTAAAGAAAAAAATTGCACAATATTATCAATTACGAATTCATCTAAATGCACAGTTGCTAAACTATCGGATAAAAATATATCGTATTATATCAATCAAATCCGCATTAAAGATGAGTATGACATAACATCACAAATTCCTACTATCAGTATCATTGAACGAATTGGGAAGCGCGTATACAGTGATTTGATAAAAAACAATATGTTATTTTAAAAAAACACGTAATCAAAATAATCACGTGTTTTTTTAATTGGAATATTTATTGGCTTTTGTAACCGATTTCATATAATTAGGCTTGTACTCAATTCAAATCTCAATAGGAGGAAAAATATGGCTAGAGATTATAAAGTAGTGGCGGATAAAATCGTTAATGCTATCGGCGGTGTAGACAATATTGAATCCGTAACACATTGCATGACACGTTTACGATTTGTTTTAAAAGACGAAAAAAAAGTGAACGACGAAGTAGTAAAGAAAATTGATGGTGTAATGGGTATTGCAAAACAAGGTGGTCAATATCAGATTATTATTGGAAATCATGTTGGAGAAGCATATGACTTTGTTGCGAAAAAAGGTAATTTTGCTGATGGATATGTAAATGTTGATGAGGGAGATTTACCGAAAGAAAAACTAACTTTAAAGAAAGTTGGAAATAATATCCTTGATGCAATTGTCGGTACAATGACTCCGTTAATCCCTGCAATTATAGGTGCGTCAATGGTTAAGCTGTTGGCGATGATATTGGCGATGATTGGTGTGTTATCGAAAGATTCAAATACATACGTTATTGTTAATACAATTGGTGATGGAATCTTCTATTTCTTGCCAGTATTAGTCGCTGGATCTGCTGCCAAGAAATTTAAAACAGATATGTTTTTGGCAATGGGTATTGCTGCAGTATTAATTCACCCTGACTTCCGATCTTTAATGGAGTCTGTTACTGTAGGTCAAACAGCTGCACATTTCATTGGTATTCCAATTGCATCTGTTAAATATACCTATACAGTAATTCCGGCTTTAGTTTCTACATGGGTATTATCATATATCGAACGTTGGGTTGATAAGATTACACCAGCAATCACAAAGAATTTCTTAAAACCAATGCTAATCTTATTGATTGCTGCTCCAATTGCAATATTGGTAATTGGACCTGTAGGAATCATGATTGGAGAACTTATTTCATCATTTGTATATTTCATTCAATCCAAGATTGGTTTCTTGGCAGTAGGAATTATGGGGGCAATTTGGCCGTTACTTGTTATTACAGGTATGCACCGTGTATTTACTCCAACAATTATTGAAACTATATCTGCCACAGGAATGGAAGGTACAGTAATGCCTTCAGAGATTGGTGCAAATCTTTCATTAGGTGGAGTTTCTCTAGCGGTAGCTTTGAAAACAAAAAATACTGAGCTTCGTCAGACTGCTCTTGCAGCAGCTGCATCAGCTTTAATTGCAGGTACGACTGAGCCAGCGTTATACGGTGTTGCAGTTCGCCTAAAGAGACCGTTAATTGCTTCTTGTATAACAGGATTTGTTTGTGGATGCATAGCAGGATTGGCAGGATTAGCATCTAGATCCATGGTATCACCAAGTGTGATTACAGGGATTCAATTTATTGACCCTGCAAATCCAGGATTTTCAATTGCAGCAATTATTGGTGTAAGTGCATTATCAATCATATTATCATTTATTCTTACCCTAATTATTGGATTTAAAGATATACCAGAAGGAGAGATGTAATTTGGCAAAGTATAAATTTCCGAAAGGGTTTCTTTGGGGAGCAGCTATATCAGCAAATCAAAGTGAAGGAGCTTTTGAGGATGGTGGAAAAGGTTTAAGCAATATAGATGTAATTCCATTTGGAGAAAATCGTATTGGTATTAAGTTGGGGGTTAATCCTCCAACTTATCCAGATGACCAGTATTATCCAAGCCATACAGGAGTAGATTTCTATCATAAGTATAAAGAAGATATTAAATTAATGAGCGATCTTGGATTAAAGGTATTTCGTACATCTATAGCATGGTCAAGACTTTATCCATTAGGAGATGAAGAAAAGCCAAACAAAGAGGGAATATTATTTTATAAATCAGTGTTTCAGGAATGTGCAAAATATGGAATTCAACCTTTAGTTACATTATCACACTTTGATGTTCCATATGGCTTGGTAGAAAAATATGGGTCATGGAGAGCATATGAATTAGTATCTCTATATGCTCGTTATGCTGAAACATGTTTTAAAGAATTTGGAAAATATGTACATTACTTCATAACATTTAATGAAATCAATATTGTTTTGCATTCACCGTTTTCCGGAGCAGGACTCACTTTTAAAGAAAATGAAAATAAAAATCAGGTTATTTATCAAGCTGCACACAACATTTTGGTTGCAAGCGCATTAGCCACTAAAATTGCAAGACAAATAAATTCTGAAATAAAAATTGGGTGCATGCTTGCAGGTGGGAGTTTTTATCCATATTCCCCAAAGCCAGAGGATGTTCTAGAGAGTATACAGCACGAGCAAGAAAATCTATTCTTTATAGATGTGCAAGCTCGTGGATATTATCCATCGTATGCGAAGAAAATTTTTGAAGAGAAAAATGTTAAGCTAGACATACGCGATGGTGATTTAGATATATTAAAGAATACTGTTGACTTCATTTCTTTTAGTTATTATTCCTCTAGGTGTGTTGCTGCTGATCTGACAGATAAAAATGTCTCAGATGGTAATGTTATAAAGTCAGTTATAAATCCATTTATACAAATATCTGATTGGGGTTGGGGTATTGATCCAGTGGGACTGCGCATCACCTGCAATCAACTGTATGATCGGTATCAGAAACCGCTGTTCTGCGTTGAAAATGGATTTGGCGCTAAAGATTCTCTGAATGATGACGGAAGTATAACAGATGATTATCGGATAAGTTATCTAAAGAAGCATATTGAACAATTAGGATATGCTATTCAAGATGGCGTGCCTGTAATGGGCTATATTGCCTGGAGTTTCATGGATATTGTTGCGGCGTCGACTGGTCAAATGAGTAAACGTTATGGTTTTGTGTTTGTCGATAAAGATGATAAAGGAAATGGAACTTATAACCGGAGTAAGAAAAAATCATTTGAATGGTACAAGGATGTCATTAAAACTAATGGGGAAAATCTATAAATTGAGTGATAATTCAATATCTTGAATTATCACTCTTTAAAATTTAAAATGAATGAAAAGGAGAATAAAAATGAACATAATAGATCAATTATCAGAAATTGGAATTGTACCTGTTGTAGTAATAGATGATGCTGATGATGCAGTACCTCTAGCTAAGGTGCTTAAAGAGGGTGGATTACCATGTGCGGAAATAACTTTTCGAACACAAGCTGCTGCGGAATCAATTTCAAAAATTGCAGAAGAATTACCAGATTTTTTGGTAGGTGCAGGAACAGTAATAACAAAAGATCAAGTAGACTTGGCAATTGAATCTGGTGCGAAGTTTTTAGTTGCACCGGGGTTTGATCAAGAAATAATAAAATATGCTCAAAATAAAGGAGTTCCTTATATTCCTGGAGTGTGTACACCAACGGAAATACAAAATGCTCTATCATTGGGAATAACTGATTTAAAATTTTTCCCTGCAGAAGCTTTTGGTGGTTTGAAAACTTTAAAGGCGCTATGTGGAGCTTTCCCACAAATCCGCTTTATGCCAACAGGTGGTATTAGTTTGGATAATGTTAAAGCTTATTTACAAAATGAAAAAATATATGCCTCTGGGGGAAGTTGGATGGTTAAATCAAATTTAATTCAAGAAAAAAGATTTGACGAAATACTGAAGTTAACTAAGCAGGCTGCCAAGGTTGTTCAGGACGTCAAAAGTATGAAAAATAAAATTTATTTATGAGAGAAAAGATTAATATACAGAAAATCACACAAGGGAAACAATTGTCTGATGCAGAAATATCAGTCTTAAATTATTTGTTTGAAAATAAAAAACAGATTTTGAAGTTAGGTGTTCGAGGTGTTGCAAAAGAAAATTATACTTCAACCTCCACGGTCATGAGATTGTCAAAAAAATTAGGTTTCAATGGTTTTATTGATATGTATTATAAATTATTTGGGTATAGCATGATCACAGATGACAAACAGATAAAGTCGCCTATATTTTCTTCCAATAAATATGAAATTTCATCAACAATTCAACATAACATAAAGGAATGCGCAAAGCATATTACAGAGACAGATGGATTAATTTTTGTTTATGGTTCAGGCTTTATGGGGATTATGGCAGAATATCTATCAAAGAAATTTCTTGGATTAGGAGTTCAGTTGATTTTTTCGAATGGTGATGATTCGATAGGAGTATTTGAAAATAATTTAAATAGCATAAAAATGTTAATACTATTTTCTAGGAGTGGTAAATCAAAAAATATAGTAAATAGGTTGCAAACTGCAAAGGAAAACTCGATATATACGGTTGCATTCACTAATATGGTGGATAATTATCTATCTGAAAATTCAGATTGTGTAATAAAGATTGAAGACAATCAAATTTATGATGACCGTAATCAAAAACCAACTATGTTTTATGCTCGAATCATCGAAATGATAGAATTATTGGTTTTTGAGTACCAGCACTTAATTTTGTAAAATTAAATTTATATAAAAGTAACAAGTGTCAATTCAAAGTAACATGTGTTTACATGCCTTGTAAGCGTATACACTTGTTTTTTTATGTTTTACAGTATAAGCATACTAAAGTTCGAACTAGTAGCGAGTAGTGTGATCAGGAGGGGAATCATGAAAGAAAAAATTATGAGTGCTATGCAGAGCTTTTCAAAAGCTATGTTCACTCCAGTATTAATTTTACCAATTGTAGGTATACTTATTGCAATCGGGAATTTATTTACGAATGCACGATTATTAGCGTTGTTGCCTTTTTTGGATAATCCTATTACGAAAGGATTTGGCACAATCTTGTCAGGATCGTTAGTCACAATTCTACAAAATCTAGGAATTATATTCTGTGTAGGAATTGCGTTAGGATTGGCTAAGAAAAAACGAGCAGAAGCAGGTTTTACAGCTCTATTGGTTTTCTTAGTCTTCATCAATGCGATGAATAAATTTATGTCTTTGACGGGGGTTTTACTTAAGGATGTTCCATCATTATCTGGTACAGGCCAAACGGTATTATTAGGTATTCAAGTACTGGATATGGGTGTGTTCTTGGGTATTATCTTAGGTGTAATTACTGCAATCGTACACAACAAATTTATAGATACAGAATTTAATAACGCATTCCAGATTTATGGAGGAGCAAGATTCGTATTTATTGTATTAATTCCTATCACTGTCTTATTAGCGATTTTACTAACATATATTTGGCCATTCATCCAATCTGGAATCGATGCATTAGGTTTATTTATCAATCACGCTGGAAATTTTGGAATCTTTTTATATGGTACACTTGAACGTCTCCTAATTCCGACAGGATTGCATCATCTAGTATATACACCATTTTTATATACTAAGCTTGGTGGTGTTGCTGAAGTTGGAGGAAAGATTTTTGAGGGATCAAGAAATATTTACTTTGCTGAAATTGCAGACACATCAGTTAAAATACTTTCTAAATCTGTTGTATGGGATGCACGTGGAATATCTAAGATGTTCGGACTCATTGGTGCATGTCTAGCGATGTATCATACAGCAAAAAAAGAAAACAAAGGGAAAATCAAAGCAGTATTAATTGCAGCGGCATTTACATCTTTTATTGCCGGTGTCACAGAACCAATTGAGTTTTCATTCCTATTTGTAGCGCCAATTCTATTTGTTGTGCATGCATGTTTAAGTGGACTCGGAATGGTTGCATTTAATGTACTAAATGTTCGAGCAATTGGCCCAAATGGATTTATCGACTTCTTACTCTACAACTTACCATTAGGAATAGCGAAAACACATTGGCCGATGTATATTCTGATAGGTATAGCTGAATTCTTCATTTATTATTTTGTATTCCGTTTTTTAATCCAAAAATTAAATTTAAAAACTTTGGGTCGTGAAGATGATGAGAATGACATGAAGTTACATTCGAAAGCAGAATATAATGAAAAAATAAAGAACGAAAAAGAAAGTAAAACTGAGAGTTCTACAGAGAGAGTAGAAGAAATAAACTCGAAACTTATTATTGAGTGTTTGGGTGGCAAAGAGAATATTGTGAAAGTAGATAGTTGCTTTACACGCCTAAGACTTGAAGTTAAAACTTCTGAGAATATTGACGAACAAACTCTAAAGAGCAAGACAGGTGCTTTTGGAGTTGTTAAAGAAGGTACAACAGTTCAAGTTGTCTATGGAATGAAGATTAATGCAGTTCGTAAAGCAGTGGAAGAGGAATTAGGAATTGGAGAGTAATTATGGATTCAAAAAAGTTTAATGTAGTTATTGCAGGTGGAGGAAGTACATATACACCTGGTATTGTAAAAATGATGCTTGAACATACAGATATATTCCCTTTGTCATCAATAACTTTATATGATAATGATGAAGAGAGACAAAGCATTATAGGTGAGGCCTTAGATATTGTTATCAAAGAGGAAGCACCAAATATTAAGTTCACATATACTACAGATCCAATTGAAGCATTCACAAACAAAGATTTTTGTATGGCACATATTCGTGTTGGGAAATATGCAATGCGTAAACTTGATGAGAGAATTCCACTAAAATATGGCGTGGTTGGTCAAGAAACGTGTGGCCCAGGTGGAATTGCATATGGTATGCGCTCAATTACAGGAATGTTAGAGATTATTGATTATATGGATAAGTACTCACCAAATTGTTGGATGTTAAATTATTCAAACCCTGCAGCAATTGTTGCGGAAGCTTGCCGTGTTTTACGCCCTAAATCAAAAGTAATCAATATATGTGATATGCCTGTAGGGACACGCCGTAGAATGTCGTATATTGTTGGTAAGAAATATGAAGATTTAGATGTACGTTATTTTGGCTTAAATCATTTTGGATGGTGGACCAGTGTAAAAGATATCCATACAGGCGAAGATTACATGCCCAAATTACTGGAATACGTATCGCAAAATGGGTATTTAACTCAGAAAGCTATCGATACGCAACATATGGATAATTCGTGGCAAGCAACGCATAAGAAGGCTGCCGATCTAATGAAAGTAGAACCACGCTTTCTTCCAAATACTTATTTGAAATATTATCTATATCCAGACTATGTTGTTAAGCATTCTGATATAAACCACACACGTGCAGATGAAGTTATAGAAGGTCGAGAAAAAACGGTTTTCGATGCTGCAAGAGAGATAGTAAAAAAAGGTACTGCAACAGGTGGAGAGTTTGAAGTTGATAACCATGCTGAATTTATAGTTTCGCTTGCTAGGGCACTTGCATACAATACACATGAAATAATGCTGTGCATTGTCGAGAACAAAGGGGCAATTGAAAATTTTGATGACGATGCGATGGTTGAGGTTCCGTGTATTGTTGGACATAATGGTCCAGAACCACTTTCTCAAGGAAAAATTCCAAACTTCGAAAGAGGTTTAATGTACGAGCAGGTCTCTGCTGAAAAGCTTGTAGTAGAAGCATATGTAGAGCGTAGTTATATAAAATTATTGCAAGCAATTTCTTTGTTGAAAATGGTTCCGAGTGTTGATATTGCAAAAAAGATACTCGATGACTTAATAGAAGCAAACAAAGAATATTGGCCTGAATTAAAATAGACAACTATATATAAATCAAGAGTAAAGTGATGAAAAAGTTTGAAAATAAATATCTTGATAAATATACGAATCGATAGTTCTTTGAAAAGTGAATTGTGTACAACAAAAACAACTA
>JALENJ010000005.1 GCA_022767445.1 Erysipelotrichaceae bacterium
AGTGGCCACACCTGTTCCCATCCCGAACACAGAAGTTAAGCACTGCAGCGGCAAAAATAGCGTCAGCAAATCGAGCACGTTGCCGGGTCTTATCAGAGTCCTATTTGGACTCTTTTCTTTTTTCCCTTTTTCAAGGTATAAATATGGTACTTTTTATAAATCGTAATATAATAACTTGGTGAGGTTTATGATATGAACAAATTAAATGTCATTAGCAAATCATCAGATGAAACACATGATTTGGGAGAGAAAATTGGTAAGTTATCTCAGGCTGGTATGGTCATCTTATTAGATGGTGATTTAGGTGCGGGTAAGACTTGCTTAACACAAGGTATTGCGAAAGGATTAGGGATTACTCGTAGTGTAACTAGTCCTACATTTACCATTCAAAAGATTTATCATGGAAGATTATTATTGAATCATATTGATGCGTATCGTTTAGAGGGTATTCATCAAGATCTAGGTTTTGATGAATATATGAATGATGAAGGTTTGACTGTAATTGAATGGTCTAATTTTAGTCCGGAGCTAGTTCCTGATGAAAGACTTACTATTTCTATAACTTTATTAGAAAATGGTGATCGTAATTTTTCTTTTGAAGCGATTGGTAAGCAATATGAAGATCTATTGGAGGCATTAGCATGATTACATTATGTATGGATACAAGTCATTTATTTTTAACGCTTGCGTTAATCAAAGATGATGAATTGATCGCTTCTGTGCAAGAGGAATGTTGGAAACAACAATCTGAGGAAATCTTTCCTCAATTAGAAAAGATGTTAGGAAGTGTATCTTTAACAAGTGATGATATTGATCAGGTCGTTATCACTAAGGGGCCGGGTAGCTATACAGGTGTTCGTATTGCGATGACAATTGCGAAGGTTTTCTGCTCAATGACAGATAAGCCATTGTATACATTGCCAACTATGTTGTTGTATGCAGGTTTGCAGAAGTGCAGAGTTGTATTAGATGCGCGTGGTAAGCGTGTATATACATGTGCATATGATAATGGTGTAGCTGTGGAAGATGAGCGAGTAGAGTATATTGAAGACTTAAAAGAGCAGGTTAAATCTGAAAGCTTAGTGGGTGATGGACAACTATTTGATCAACAGAAGAATTATCCAGATATGGCTAAGAATTTCTTGTTGTTGAAGGACAAATGGCAAAAGGCTGATAATGTTCATCTTGTTGTACCTGAATATCTAAAGTCTGCACAAGCATACAAAGTGGATGTGAAATGAAAATTCGACCACTCAAAGAAGAAGATATTGAATTTGTATACGAAATCGAAAAGGAATGTTTTCCGAAGGGCGGATGGACAAAAGAGCAGTTTTTATATGAGCTGAATGAAAATCCATTCGCAAATGTCTGTGTCATCGAAGATGACAATCATATCGTTGGCTATGTTGATTGGTGGATTACCTATGAACAAGCTCAATTGGCTAATATTGCGGTGAAAGTCGATCATCGTAAGTTAGGTATTGGTCAGACATTACTACAATATGTAATCGATGATGCGATCATGCATGAATGTGAAAACATCTCGTTAGAAGTTCGTGTATCAAATCAACAAGCGATTCAGTTATATGAAAAGAACGGATTCATTAATGTCAATATTAGAAAGTCTTACTATGATGATGGTGAGAATGCATATTTGATGGTGAAACCGATAGGAGGTCTATCATGACGTTAATATTAGCTTTAGAGTCAAGCTGTGATGAAACAGCTTGTGCTGTGATAAAAGATGGTAAGGAAATACTATCTAATATTGTGTCATCGCAGATTAATGTACATACACAATATGGTGGTGTTGTTCCTGAAGTGGCTAGTCGTATCCATGTAGAAAACATCTCTACGGTAATACAGGAAGCGTTAAACAAGGCAAATGTAACAATGAAGGATATTGATGCGATTGCCTATACACAAGGTCCTGGTTTGATTGGTTCTTTACATGTGGGTGTACAAGCTGCTAAGACGATTGCCTGGACATTCCATAAGCCTTTGATCCCTATCAATCATATGACAGGTCATATATGGGCGAATAACTTTGTGGCAGACTTACAGTTTCCACTATTAGCTTTGGTTATCTCAGGTGGACATACACAGCTTGTCTATATGGATAGTGACTGGGATTTCAAGGTAATCGGTACAACCAAGGATGATGCCATTGGTGAGGCATATGATAAAGTATCTCGTGTATTAGGAACGGGATATCCAGGTGGACCAGTCATTGATCGTATGGCAAAACAGGGAAAGCCACACTATAAACTTCCATCACCAAAGACAGATGGTGTATATGACTTTAGCTTCTCTGGCTTAAAGACAGCTGTACTACAGATGATTCAAAGAGAAGAAAAAGCTGGTAATGAAATTGTGAAGGAAGATGTCGCATACGTATTCCAAGAGACTGCGCTATCACAATTGGCTGGTAAGACTTTACAAGCTGTGGAAGATTTGAAACCTAAGATGTTAGTACTTGCTGGTGGGGTAGCGGCTAATTCAAGACTCAGAGAGTTAATCACTGAGAAGATGGAAAGCTATCCTGATACCAAGCTTGTCATTCCACCAATGTATTGTTGTACGGATAATGCGGCAATGATTGGTGCGGCGGGTTATGTCGCATATAAGCACAATCTATTTGGCGATTTACACGCAGCAGCTGATCCAGGCTTGTTGATGCCAGGAGAAGAATAAAATTACAATTTTTTCACAAATGGTGGTAAAATAGAAAATGGTGATGAATATGAACGAAAAGAAAGTGCCTAAGGCTACATTACAACGGTATCCTGTCTATTTAAAAGCATTGCGTAAATTGCATGCGGATGGGGTAAACAGAATTATGTCCAGAGAGCTGGCTGAGTATGTTTCTATTGAGTCAACAACCATACGTCGTGACTTTAGTTTTTTAGGAAATCTTGGCAAGCAAGGTTATGGTTACAATGTTGAAGATTTGATTGATATCTTCTCCAATCAACTTGGTGTCAATTTTGATGAGAAAATTATCTTAGTTGGTGCTGGTAATCTTGGTAAAGCACTATTAAACTACAACCACTGGAATCATATCGTGGGAGAAATTGTATGTGCTTTCGATTTATATCCAGAAAACGTAAATCATGCGTCTGTTCCTGTCTATGGAATGGATGAGTTAAAGACAAAGATGCCGAAGGGATGTCGTATCGCTATCCTTTGTATTTCTAAGGATGTGCAGAATACAGTTGACCTATTGGTTGAAAATGGCATTCATGGTATCGTAAGTTTTGCGATGGAACATTTTTCTGTTCCAGCAGGAGTATATGTACGACAAGTTGATGTCGTATCAAGTATTCAGGAATTGGTATTTGAGACCAATGCAATGAATGATTAATTGTAGAATTAAAATAGGAGAGAAATAAGTTATGCCTACAGAAATGAGTATCCGCGAATTATATCAATTAGCGAAAGAGGGAACTACCCTTGAAATCGATCAGTTGGACTATGTCCAATTACAAGGTTGGGTTCGTACCAACCGTGCTGGTAAGAATGTATCTTTTATTGCATTAAATGATGGAACATTCTTTAAGAATGCACAGATTGTATATACAGCAGACGCTCTTTCTAATTATGCGGAAGTTGCGAAGTATCTAACAGGTACAGCAATTGCGGTTGTCGGTAAGTTGGTGATGACACCAGAAGCTTCCCAGCCATTTGAAATCCAAGCAACTGAGATTAGCTTGGAGGGTGCTTGTGATAATAGCTATCCTTTGCAGAAGAAGAGACATACTTTTGAATATTTACGTGAACTAGGACATCTACGTCCTCGTACAAACACATTCTCAGCTGTATTTAGAGTGCGTTCTGTACTTGCAATGGCGATCCACCAGTTCTTCCAAGAACAGGGCTTTGTATACGTACATACACCAATCATTACAGGTGCTGATGCGGAGGGTGCTGGTGAAACATTTACAGTCACAACACGTGATGATGCCAAGTATAATGAAGACTTCTTTGGCAAGCATGCCTCTCTAACAGTATCAGGTCAGTTGCAAGGTGAAGCCTATGCAATGGCATTTAGAGATATCTATACATTTGGACCTACATTCCGTGCCGAAAACTCCAATACAACAACGCACGCTGCAGAGTTCTGGATGATTGAACCTGAGATGGCATTTGCGGATTTAGATTATGACATGGATGTCATTGAAGATATGTTGAAGTATTGCATTAACTATGTCATGGAGATGTGCCCTGAAGAGTTAGCATTCTTCAATGAGAGAATTGATACTTCTCTACTTGAGCGTCTTGAACATGTTCGCTCTTCATCCTTCAAGCGCTTGCCATATACAGAAGCTATTGAACTTCTAAAGCAAGCGGATGTGAAGTTTGAAAACAGCAACATCTATTGGGGTATGGATTTAAATACAGAACATGAGCGTTATTTAACAGAGAAAGTAGTCAAAGGACCAACATTCTTGATTGACTATCCTGCTGAGATTAAAGCTTTCTACATGCGTCAAAATGACGATGGTAAGACAGTAGCCGCATGTGACTTATTAGTGCCAGGTGTCGGTGAACTTGTTGGTGGTAGCCAACGTGAAGAAAGACTTGATGTTCTTGAGAAAAAGATGGATGAAAGAGGCATGAATAAGGATAACTACGAGTGGTATCTTGACTTACGTAGATATGGTGGTTGCCAACATGCGGGCTTTGGTCTAGGCTTTGAAAGATTGGTAATGTATATCACAGGTATGGAGAACATCCGTGATGTTATTCCATTTGCTAGAACACCTCGTAACTTAATGTTCTAAGAAATGAATGTTTGGGAGTGGTAATGCACACGGCTGCCATTCCCTTTTTTATAGGAGGATTTATATGCTGTATCAAGTCAGTAAAGCATCAAAATATTATGGCGTAGATACAATCTTCGAAGATATTAATTTTGAAATTAAAGGGACAGAGAAGATCGCTCTGGTTGGTCGTAATGGCTGTGGTAAGACTACCTTCTTAAGGTGTATGTGCCAAGAGGAACAATTCGACAAGGGAACAATTTCAAAGCAGAATAATACAGTGATAGGATACCTTTCGCAAAAAGTGTTACCACATGATGAATGGACTGTCGAAGAAGAATTACGCAAGATATACGAACCTGTTTTTGCGATGCAGAAGAAGATGAATGAACTTGAGGATATCATGAAGAGTGATCCATCAGAAAAGGTCTTAAATCAATATGCACAGCTACAGGAACAATTTGAAATGATGAATGGATACAATTGGGAATCCGAAATGAAAACCGTATTTACTCGATTTGGATTTCCAATTGAAGACTTACAGAAAAAGATAGGTGAATTCTCTGGTGGACAGAAAACCAGAATCGCCTTTGTAAAGTTGTTATTATCAAAACCGGATATCTTACTATTGGATGAGCCTACTAACCACTTAGATATTAGTGCGATTGAATGGTTAGAAGGCTATGTTAAAAATTATCCAAAGGCAGTCGTTATCGTTTCACATGACCGTATGTTTTTGGATCATACTGTTGATGTTGTCTACCATATGGAATATGGTAGGATGAAAAAATATCCTGGTAACTATTCTAACTTTGTCATCCAACGTGAAAATGATTTGGAAAGACAACAGGCAGAGTACAATCGACAACAGAAAGATATTCAAAGATTGGAAGCTTTGATTGAGAAGTTTAGATATAAGAAAAACAAGGCAGCTTTTGCCCAATCCAAAATCAAGTATCTTGAAAGAATGGATCGTATTGAAGTAGAAAAGAGTGATAATAAGACATTCCATGCGAAATTCACACCTAAGATTAAGGGGGGCGAAAAAGTATTGGAGGTTGAAAACCTGGCAATTGGTTATGACAAGGTATTAACCATAATCTCTATGAAGATGCGTAGGGGAGATCGTGTCGCTATCATCGGTCCAAACGGAACTGGTAAGTCAACGTTTGTAAAGACGTTGATGCATATCGTACCTGCACTTTCTGGTAGTTTCTTGTTTGGACATCAAATAGAACAGGGATACTTTGATCAGCAATTAGCACAATTTTCTTCTGGTAAAACTGTATTAGAGGAAGTCTGGGATGAGTATCCAGATTTAGACCGTACCACAGTACGTGGCGTATTAGGTCAATTTCTATTCTCTGCTGATGATGTATTCAAGACAGTTGATGTGCTATCAGGTGGGGAAAAAGTAAGACTATCATTTGTAAAGTTGTTATTACAACATGCGAATATGTTGATATTGGATGAGCCTACCAATCACCTAGATATTCCAGGTAAGGAAGCTCTTGAAAATTCACTCAAAGATTTTACAGGTTCTATCCTGTTTGTCTCCCACGACCGTTACTTTATCCAACAGATGGCTACTAGCCTTTTGATATTAGATAAAGATGGTTGTCGGTTTGTAGAACAAACCTATGATGAGTATACAAACCAAATACCAGTACAGACACCTCAACAATCAGTGGAGCGTCCAGAGCCTACGAATAAAAAAGAGGTGAAGCGTGCACTATCACCTGAAGCTCGACGCCGTGAAATTGCCAAACTTGAAAAGCAGATTACAGAAAAAGAGGCAGAGCTTGAGGATATGCGTCAGTTACGCTTTGAACCAGAATATTATCAAGACTATCAAAAGATGAATGAATTAGATCAGGATATTGATGATATTCACAATGAGCTTGCTCATTTAGAAAAGCGTTGGGAAGAGCTATTAGAAGAATAAACAAAAAAGTCTGCACGGACTTTTTTTTGTATACGAACGATAAACTTTCATTATTGGATGCCAAGTTCACGATTGTCTTTCAACATCAAAACGATGACTCCAATTAAGATGATAAGCTCTGTAACTGGCATTGCAAACCATAAAGCATTTACGTTGAAAATTGCAGGTAGAATTAAAATGCTAGCACCACTGATAATTGTCAATCGAAAAGATAAATTTCCTAAAAATTAATGGTTATTAGCGGAGTTATAATGGCTCTGCTTTTTTGTAAATAATTGGTACGAATACTTTCTCCAAGGGTGTGATAGTGGTACTTCCTCTAAGACGTATAGTATATCCATTGCATTGACGTAGACCTTATGATCAAATGATTCAATAACTAATACCTCCATCTTAGGCTTGAGTGGAATCTTATTGTGTTCCTTGTCATAAGCTGCCCAATATTTATTCTTGAACTTGATGCAGTTACCTTGATCGACATTTCTTGATGAAATGATAGCTAATGTTCGATTAATTGTTTCTGTATCTGGTTGTGTTTCAAATACAGAATTGGTACTATTCAAGTGTAGGTCGAACTTTGCATTGAATTCCTTTAGGTAGGATTTTAGGAATTGATTAGCGTCCGCCATACAAGTAATGCGAGCACGTCTGAGTTCAACTGGTAAACGTGATTGAAAAGTCTGGTTGAGGCGTTCAATACGTCCTTTGGCTTGCGCGACGCTCGTTGTTTTAATATCAACACCAAGTGTATTGCATGCGTAGGAGAATTGAGTGAAGGTATCCTCGTCATCAAAGGCCTTGGTTTTCTTTTTGTATTCAAATACGGTCCGCTTATCCGTATAGAATAAAGCAGGTATACCATAGTCAACGAGTATCTGATGGAAAACGTTGTAATAGCCACGTAGAGTTTCTTGAGTATCAAAGTAGGCACCCAAAACAGTTCCACTGGCATCGTCTACAGCTAAGTGTAGATGCCATATCATTCGTAGCTTGAAGCGTCCATTTGAATCATCTCACCCATGTATTTAGATCTAGATCTACGTGAATGAGGTGTATCATCTTCAATTGATTCAATCTGCTCTTTGAGT
>JALENJ010000017.1 GCA_022767445.1 Erysipelotrichaceae bacterium
TATCATAACAAATTCACTCACCCATTGCAAGATATTTATCCGACAATAGCGCTTATTCTCTACATATTCTACTCTTTGATTAAATCCATGCCAGCAGAAGCACCAATTCTTTCTGCTCCAGCTTCAATCATCGCATGGAAATCTTCCTTGGTACGCACACCACCTGCAGCTTTTACCTTCAAGCGATCTCCAACTGTCTGCTTCATCAGTTTCACATCTTCAGCTGTAGCACCTGCAGTTGAGAAACCAGTTGAGGTCTTAACGAAGTCTGCACCAGCAGCTTCGGCATCTTTGCATGCACGTACTTTCTCTTCATCAGTCAATAAGCATGTTTCAATGATTACCTTCAATATATTATCACCACATGCATTCTTAATCTGACGAATTTCATTTGTTACATAGATATCATCATGGTCTTTTAATTTACCGATGTTGATGACCATATCTACTTCCTGTGCACCTTTTTCGATGGCATCTTTTGTCTCAAATACTTTCGCTTCTGTTGTCATTGCGCCAAGTGGGAAACCTACTACAACGCATAGTTTCACATCAGATCCAGCTAGTGCTGCCTTTGCGGTAGGTATCCAGCATGGATTGATACATACAGACGCAAAGTCATTTGCGACTGCTTCCTCACATAGCTTTTGAATTTGTGCGGCTGTAGCGTTTGGTTTTAATAACGTATGATCGATATATTTACTCAGTTTCATCTAATCCTCCTTCATCACCAAAGTAATATTTCTTTAATACTTCGTGGCAGATGACGTCGTCTCCCTCATATGGTTCACGGCCAAATTCGCGATACATAAACTTCTCATCACCCTTACCTAAAATTAAGATGGTATCATTACTGCTACATAACTCGACAGATTGACGAATAGCGTCATAGCGATCTTCAATGATGATGTAGTTTGTATGGTGTATCCCCTTGGCTATATCTTCCGCAATTTCGCGAACATTTTCTCCTCGGTCATCATCTTCCGTTAGGATTATCATATCACAATAACGATCTAATATCTCACCAAATATTGGGCGCTTCATTGTATCACGTTTTCCTACACTACCAGTAATCGCAATGATGCGGTTTTCTTTGGCAGTGATAGAGGAAGCGTATTGACATACCTGTTCAATTCCATCCGGTGTATGTGCGAAGTCTACAATTAGATTAAATGGTTGTCCATCTTTGATTCTTTGCATACGTCCTTCTACTTGATGAAGTTGATTGGTATATTGGGCTATCGTTTCAATCGCTAATCCCTTTTGATGTAAAGCAGCGATTGCGCCAACGAGATTATAGATATTAAAACGAGCAATCAAATTGGTTTCAATGCGATATTCTGTCTCATCCACTCGCAAAGTAAAGTGGATACTATCCTTTAGGATATGATAATCAGTGACACGATAATCAGCTTCATGATCAATACCATAGGTAACAACTTTTGCGTTTGTATCCTGAACAATCTTCATTCCACTTGGATCATCAACATTGACAATCGCAACAGCATCTTCCTTTAGTTGGTCAAACATCTTCTTTTTCGCATGAAAGTAGTTTGCCATGGTACCGTGATAATCCAGATGTCCTTGTGTTAAGTTGGTAAAGATAGCCACATCAAAGTCTATCGCATCTACTTTCCCTTGTTCAATACTAACGGAGGACACCTCGTATGCACAACTTTGAATACCCGCATCAACCATGTCATGTAGGATACCATGTAACTCATCAATATTTGGTGACATGAGTAACGGTGGTAGTTTGACATTGTTATATTCAACAGATAGCGTACCAACGTAACCTGTAGGCTCAATATGATTGAGTATATCTTTGATGATACATGCAATCGAAGACTTACCACTCGTACCTGTTACACCATACATAGTCAGTTTATGACTAGGATAATCATAGAAACTATCCGCAACCTGATTGAATACATGGATAACATCTTTCACCTTGATGTACGTGATATCAGGATTCGGATTTTCAATTGGTTCACTATGAACAATCACAATGGCACCATTCTCAATTGCCTGATCGATGTAATTATGCCCATCATTGACATATCCCTTAATACAGAAGAATATCGACTCTGGTCTTTTCTTACGACTATCATCCATCAAACTCTTAATTTCTATCTCAGGTACATTTTCAAAAAAATCAGTTAGTTTCATATGCTTACTACCTCTTTGTTTTGATCGCGTGATTCGTGATATTCACTGATAACTGTACATGCATACATGGCAGCTGTTTCAGCTCGTAGGATTCTTTTACCTAATGTAACAAGTTGGAATCCATTCTCTTTGAGGTAGTCAACCTCATCATCATCGAAACCACCTTCTGGTCCTATCACGTACGTGATGGATTTATTCGGTTCTAGCACTTGTGTTAGATAGCTTGCTTTGGAATATGCATTCTCATATGGTAATACATTGATGTCAGAGCGGTAATCTACCAGGTCCTTCAGGCGTACTGTTTTTACAACTTCGGGAATACGATTTCGTTTGCATTGTTCAGCTGCTTCTTGAACGATATCGTTACGACGAAGTTGTTGCTTGTCTTCTTTTTCTTTTTTGTTGTGGACAACACAACGCTTGGATTCAAAAGGCACGATACGAGTTACACCTAGTTCCGTTGCCTTTTGAAGAACAAGTTCAAACTTCTCTTTACGTATCAAACCAATCGCTAGAGTAACATCAACACCAATCTCATTGATACGCTCATCCTTTTCCAGTATCTGTGCGACAAAGTCATTGCCCATAGGGTAACCTTCCGCAAAGTATCCAACGCCTTGGTATACAAGACGAACTCTTTCATGATTTAAACGTACAACATTTTTTGCATGATGTGCTTGTTGTTTATCAAAGGTATATAGAGAACCAATTTCTAATGGTTGATCACTGAAGTACTGTTGCATAAATCCCCCTATATACAAAAGAAAACGATTACTCGTCTTCGTCTGTATTCTGTGTATCCATAATCGTTACTTTTACTTGAAGTACTGTACGTTGATCCGCTTCAGTTACAGTAACGTGTAGATTCTTATAATCGAAGGATTCGCCTACTTCTGGAATATGTCCAAGACGATATATAACCCAACCAGAAACAGAGATATATCCTTCATCTTCATCGTCGTCTTCAATATCAAAACGATCAAACATGTCATCAACTTCTGCATCTCCCTTTATGAGATACGTATTGTCATTGACCTTTGTATAGAACTCTTCTACGATATCGTGTTCATCCCAAATCTCACCGACTAGCTCTTCGACAATATCCTCGACTGTGATAATACCATCTGTACCACCAAACTCATCAAGTACAACTGCCATATGTGTCTTGTTGGTTTGCAGTTTCTTTAACAAGTGAGAAACCAACGTATTTGGACTTGTATATACAACCGGCTTAATGATCTTACGTAAAGAAGTCTTGTTGCGATATACAAGTTCATAGAAGTCCTTTTCATGAATCACACCAATAATATGATCAATTGATTTTTCATATACTGGTAAACGTGAATATGAATTTAAGCGATATACTTCTTCAATCTTATCCAGTGAATCATTGACATCGACCGCAATAATTTCAACACGAGGTGTGAATACATCCATAACTTCTAGATCGTTAAATTCAATCGCTGCAGAGATTAAATCAGATTCATGTTCCTCAAGATCTCCATCCCTTTCAGCCTCATCCACCATCGTAATCAACTCATCCGCAATATCAGAGTCATCCTCCTCAAAGCGAATAAACTTATTGACTACCCATTGCCATCCTTGAGCAATCCAGGTAACTGGTGTCAATATCACTTGAATAAACTTCACAAAAGATACTGTACTAATCGCAAACTTCTCTGGAATCTGTTTGGCAATCGACTTTGGTGTAATCTCACCAAATAATAGCACTACAACAGTCATCACAATGGTAGATACGGTAGGACCATTGCCACCAAGAATCTGTGTAAATAGCAGTGTACCTAATGTAGCTGCGCCAATATTGACGATGTTATTACCAACTAGAACTGTGATTAAGAAGCGATCAAAATTCTCTAGAATCTTCAATACATCCCCTGCTTTTTTATTACCATCATTCAACATATTCTTTAAGCGTATTTTACTAGCGACTGAATATGCAGTTTCTATAGCCGAAAAAAGACCCGAAAAAAGGACAAACACGATTATTGCGAATATATAACCACCTGTTTGACTCATATGCGGATCTTCCTTCCCTGTAATTGATTGTTAGATATATTGCCTTCCGGCGGCACTGACGAACCTTCCAAAATAAACACTCACCTTTCTTACTAATGTTGTGATTATATCACATCTGTAAAATTGCATGCAATATTTCACGAAATCCGCTACTAGCGTGCGGGAGCAAATTTGTTCATCTTTACATGACAATGTGGACAAACTGGTTTTTCAAAATTGACTGTATAACCACACTCACTACAATCACACTTTGGTAAATATATCATTCCATTGACATTGGTTTCATCGATACGTGTATGGTGTATCCAATGTGGTATCTTTTTCTTTAATTCATCAAATGATGATTGATTCTTATCTACTTTTACGCCTGATGACATAAGTACCTCCTAGTAATATTATATCGAAACTAACATTTTCTATTTTGAAAAGCAGATGAAAAAAGCCGTATCTTATGATACGACTAATCTAAATCTTCACCATTTGTCTCAATAACTTTCTTATACCAATAGAAGCTATCTTTGCGATATCGATTTAATGTTCCATTACCCAAATCATCTTGATCTACATAGATAAATCCATAACGCTTTGACATCTGATTTGTACTTGCGCTAATCAAATCGATTGGTGCCCAACTTGTATAACCCATAAGATCTACACCATCGTCTATCGCTCTTGCCATTGCTTCAAAGTGAGAGCGGAAGTAATCAACACGATAGGAATCATGGATTGTATGATCTTCTTCTAGTACATCCTTCATACCCAAGCCATTTTCAACAATGAATAGTGGCTTTTTATAACGATCATACAATTCTACAAGCGAGATTCTTAATCCTTCTGGATCAATCTGCCATCCCCACTCACTTGCGCTCAGATATGGATTCTTAACACCAAGAACAGTATTACCAGGTGTGCGTTCTGCATTTGGATCAACTGACTCTGCCAATGACATGTAATAGCTAAAGGAAACAAAGTCTACTGTATTTTGTTTGATGATATCTAAATCACCATCTTCCATGATTGGCATGTGATTTTCTTTTTCTAAGCGACGAAGCATTAACTTTGGATATTCACCAAATACCTGCACATCCGCAAACTCTACATTCTCTAGATTTCTGCGTAATGTTGCGTATACATCTTCTGGCTTACATGTGAGTGGATAGGCTGTTAGTTTCGTGACCATAAGTCCCATCTTAGCATCTGGTACCATCTCATGTAGTGCCTTTGTAGCCAGTGCTCCTGCCACAAATTGATGGTGAGCAGCTTGATAACAACAGCTTAAGAAATCACGTTCTTTACATAGCTCAGGAATAATACCTGCTGTTGTAAAGGAGTGGCGGATAATGGAGTCTACTTCGTTGAAATTCAACCATAGCTTGACGTACTTACCGAAGTATTTAAAGCAAGTTTTCGCAAAGCGTACGAAGTATTCAACAACAATACGATCAGTCCAACCATTGTACTTGAGAGCTAGATTTAATGGCATCTCATAGTGGGACAATGTCACAAGTGGTTGGATGTGTAGACGTTCCATCTCTTTGAATACATCCTCATAAAAAGCAATGCCTTCCATGTTAGGTTCTGTTTCTTCGCCTGTTGGGTATAGACGTGTCCAGGCGATAGAGATACGCAATACTTTAAAGCCCATCTCAGCAAATAGTGCTAGATCTTCTTTATAGCGATGATACTCATCGATACCGCGTGTCTTTGGATAGTATGTCTTATCGTCAGTGGCTAATGCTTGATTGATGGCCTCAATACTGATAGCGACATTCTTACTGTAGTCTTTGACATCTACTTTTGGTTTATATGTGGCAACATCCGCAACACTTGGACCCTTACCGCCAAGGTTCCATCCACCTTCTACTTGGTTGGCTGCAGTAGCTCCACCCCATAAAAATCCCTTTGGAAATTTCATACATGACCTCTACTTTCTAAAAAAGCTATCAAAAGATAGCTCTATTACGCCTCATCCTTGAAGAGGATGAAAGTGACGATGAATGATACAACAAGTGATACAGCAAAACCAGCAAATGCCCAAACGATATTAGATGCGTTTGCAGGATCAACGAACATTGCCATACCAGCTAGACCCGGTCCCATCGCAACGAATGCCTTAATATGAGCAAGACCTACAACAAGTCCACCAACAAAGGCACCTGTGACAACACCTGCCATTGCCTTACGATGTTGTAAAGTAACACCATATAAAGCTGGTTCAGTAATACCGAAGATACCAGAGATACCTGCAGATAAAGCAGCAGCACGTAGATTTTCATTCTTAGTCTTTAAAGCAACCGCAAGACATGCACCACCCTCAGAGATGTTGTGGGCAAGAGATGCAGGAAGATAAAGAACTTCAAATCCAGCGTTTGTGATAGAACTTACAGCGTATGGTAGTAATGCCTTATGCATACCCATAGAAATCATGAATGGTAAGATTGCAGCTAATAGTGCAACGGCTACCCATCCTAATGTGTTATATAACCATAAGATGATTACTGTGATAATCTGACCAATGTTAAAGCCAAGAGGACCTAAAACAAATAGTGTGAGTGGTGTCATGATGATGAAGCACATCATAGGCACAAAGAAGATACGAATTGCCTTAGGAGATACCTTGTTGAAGAACTTCTCTACGTAGTATAGAACACCAACAATTAACAATGCTGGGAATACCTGATATGCATATGCAATATTCTGTAGAGTAAAGCTACCTACCGCAATACCATTTGCAAGTGCGTTTGTGATACTTGGAATAATTGTTACACCAACAATCGCAACCGCAGTCACTTGGTTCATATTTAACTTCTTGGACATTGTAGCCGCAACCATCAATGGTAAGAAGTATAATGCCGCATCAGCCGCATTGAATAACAATGTATAAACAGGACTTGTGTTAGATAACCAACCAACAAGTACAAACAAGGATAAGAATGCCTTTAGGATACCAGCACCCGCAATTGCAGGTACAAGTGGCTGGAATACACCAACTAAGAAGTCTAATACCTTCTCACCAAAACCTACATTTTGCTTGTCATCCTTATCATCCGCAACTGTTCCACCAGCTTCAAATGTTCCAAGCTTAATCACTTCATCATAAGCCTCAATTACATCATTACCGATAACTACCTGCGTTTGTGTACCTGTCTTAACGACACCCATTACACCAGATACCTTCTTCAAATCGTCCATCTTCACTTTGGATTGATCCTTGATGGAGAAACGTAAACGTGTACTGCAATGTTCTAAGTGTGTCACATTTTCAGCACCGCCGATATTGTTAACAATTTCTTCTGCTAACTTCTTATAATCTTTAGCCATAAAAGCTCCTTTCAGAAATTTACTATGTTTTTATAACATAAATAAAACCGCTTTCAAAACATCCATATTCTGATAGGAAACAACAAAAGGTTGTTACTGAGTACTAAGAAAAAGATAATCAATCAGTTCCTTATATATCCCAGAGATACCAATCTCCTTGCGATAGATAATCCCCAGCTCATACTGAAAATGATCATCTGTAAATGTATGCATGTGATACTCATTCTCCAACTCCTTTGCATATAATTCAGGGAGAATGACATAACAATCCTGTTTCGATAATAATTGTTTAACCAATCGCATATCTGTAGTATTCATCAAGACATGATAATCAATCTTTTCATGTATAAGTTGTTCACGTAGGTAATTAGTATATGCATACGCATCCCCTGCGATAACAATCTGTTTATTATTTAAATCATGATAGTCGTATACTTTCTTATCCTTTGTATTCGATAGACATACAATTGGACAAGAATACAAAGGAATAAACACAAAGTCACTATCCTTGGATAAATTACATGCAATTGCCAAAGCAGCTTGGTTATTCATGAGCTCTTGTTGGCAACCAGCATCAGATGCTTGTGCTAAATGAAGATCAATATCTGGATGTTGTTGTAGATAAGATTCAAATACGGGGTAAAGATATTCCATACTACCAAAGGTGTATGGTACACGTATCTGTACTCTTCCACCACCAACGATACGTGTATTCTTTCGAATTTGCATGATTTGATTGCGTAGCGGTTGCATCTTCTTGTAGAAGTATTCACCCGCTTCCGTTGGGATGGTCCCTGTCACATCACGCATAAACAACTGTACACGTAAGTCCTTCTCCAAAGCTAAGATACTCTTGGATAATCCCTGTTGTGAAATATATAACTCTTCAGCAGCTTTATGCATGTTTTTAGTTTCATATAGTTTTATAAAATAACGAATCTGTTTATCATCCATACCATCACCTCTTACAATAGTTTACAAAAAAAGAAGAACAATGTCTTCTTTAGTGTTTTGGATAGATGTCTTTTACAATCATTTCAAACGGACTCTTCTTGAAATCCCAACAAGCGACTTGTCCACGATAAAACAGCATATTCTGTACAGTCTCATGGACATAGCCCTCTTTTACCATACGCATGACTTCGTCTTTGCTAAACCAACCAACTTCTTGATGATTACCCTCAACGCAATCACAATCTCCATCATAACGTGAGATAAAATCGATATTCACATTGGCAAAGGTAACATCTTTATTGACACCAACCAAATCAACAAGTCGCACATCAATACCTACCTCTTCTTGCACAATACGCTTCATCGCTTCCTGAATGGATTCATGACTATTTACAAATCCACTTGGACAATGCCAGCCACGAATTGGATGTTTCACGAGTAAAACTTTGTTTTCTTGATTCACAACTAAACTACTGACTGAAACGATATGATTATATTTCATACTCTCTCCTAATGATAAAAAAAGAGGACATAGTAGTCCTCTAAATTAACCTCTTCTAAAGAAACCAGGGATACTATCACCTGCATCAGCAGATGTAGAACCAAAACCGGCAGTATCATCATTCTGTAAAGAAATACCACTTGTAGGCTTATTTACAGAAATTGTCTTTGTTTCTTCTTCCTTCTTAGGTTCAGATAACTCAAAACCTGTAGCGATAACAGAAACAATAATAGAATCACCAATCTTATCATTGATAGCAACACCAAAGATAATATCGATATCATTGCCAGATGCTTCACGGATGTAATCTACAGCTTCAGAAGCATCGAAAGCAGACATACTTGTACCACCAGTAACGTTGATAATTGCACTCTTAGCACCGTTGATTTGAGCTTCCAACAATGGAGATTGGATAGCACGAGCAGCAGCTTCTCTAGCCTTATCATCGCCATCAGCCATACCAATACCAAATAATGCTGATCCTTGACCTTCCATGACACTCTTTATGTCAGCAAAATCCAAGTTGATCATTGCTGGTACAGCAATCAAGTCAGTAATTGTCTGAACACCTTGACGTAAGATATTATCAGCTTCCTTGAATGCATCTTGGAAAGGAATATGACCAATCACTTCCAATACTTTATTGTTAGAAATGATGATTAAGGAGTCTACATACTCTTTTAATTGTTCAAGACCCTGCTCAGCATTTCTCTCTCTTCTTTTACCTTCAAAGTTAAATGGTTTTGTAACAATACCAACTGTTAAGCAACCAAGTTCCTTAGCAATCTTAGCAAATAATGGTGCAGCACCTGTACCAGTTCCTCCACCCATACCGGCTGTAAGGAATACCATGTCTGCGCCTTCCATAGATTTACGAATCGCATCTTCGCTTTCAACTGCAGCTTTACGTCCGTTGTCAGGATTACCACCTGCACCAAGACCCTCTTTGCCGAGTTGAATCTTGTTGGCAACTGGTGAAATATCCATCGCCTGAAGATCTGTATTTGCGATATAGAATTCAACACCCTGTACACCTTCTTGAACCATGCGGTTTACAGCGTTGCTACCAGCACCACCGACACCGAATACCTTGATTTTTGCTACCTGGTTGTAAGTTAATTCTGCCATAAATTTACCTCTCCAATTTATTTCTTTCCATCGAGAAACAATCCCTTGAGTTTATTCGTCAAGGTATCCTCTTTTGTATTCTCTGCTTTTTTATCGCGGTAGGATACATTTTTGATAAAAGCATCAAGATCTAAGCTGTTTTCAGTCTGACCGATAATAGGTAATCTATCTTGGTAGGCATAGAACAATCCAAGACACGCAGTCAACGCAGCGTTTCTAGCACCCAGCGTCTCTGGTATATAATCTCTTACTTCTACATTTAGGCGCTTACTCAACAGCTTATCTAAGCCTTCTGTTTCGCCACCTTCACCAGTAATAATAACAGTTGTTTCACCTGCTTGCAAGATTCCTGTACAAGTTTCTGTAATTGCGTTTAACCATGTTTCGACATTTGGACGAATGCAATCAACTAACTCCTGTTCATTGATTGTTCGATTTTCACCATTATCATTCCAAATATGGATGATATTTGTCGAACATACAGTTTGATCAAGTCTTGCACTGTATTTAATTAGCTCAACCGCATTCTTCATGCTGATGCCATATTTTTCAACAACCGCATTTGCGATATTGCCTAAGCCCATCGGTAATACAGTTGAAGCAGCTAAGCGACCTTTGTATAGAAGACCAAGTGTTGTAGCTTCACGTTCAACCTTCAGAATGATGACTTGACGTTCTACAGACTGTTCGAATAACGCAGCTTCTTTACCGACGGCATATACATCTGCGAAGATATCCATAACTTTTAAGTCTGCCTTTTCAATGCAAGTTACCATATCATAGGCAAACT
This sequence comes from Erysipelotrichaceae bacterium, assembly GCA_022767445.1. GTDB lineage: Bacteria > Bacillota_I > Bacilli_A > Erysipelotrichales > Erysipelotrichaceae > Bulleidia. Next base: position 10,899 of record JALENJ010000017.1, read on the forward strand.
TACGATCTGTACATATCAAATCAATATCGACTATTAACTGTGAACACTTTTCACCAAGTGGAATACGACGTGTTGTCATTCCATTGACTGTGTATTTCACGCATACTGTCTGTATCAATGCGCTATCATTTCCTACATTGACAGTTTCTGCTTTCTTAATCGCATTACGTACGTCTTGTATTGTTACTGTGCCATCAATTCCTTCGATATCAACTGTTGATTTTAGTGATATACGTTTTAGCTTATAAGAAGGAATTGAAAGTATCACTTGTTTCACACTGGCACCAACCATCTTCTTAGCTGATAATGTTGCTTGTTTGATTGCTTGAATCAATGCTTGTTCATCACTGATACCATTATAAGAAAGTCCACTACATGGAACTCTTTCAACTTTAATAATATTGAATCTGGTGTTGTAAAATTCACCAATTACCAATCGAACCTCATGGTCTGCAGCTTCTATTGCAGCGTAAATCTGTTTATCATTCACCGTGAAGTCTCCTTTCAGTTATTACTTGTATTTTATCACAAATAACTATCGAAAAGTAGACACCAACCACGTCGAAATCCGTGATTTTCACAAAATTTACATTAAGATTTCATTTACGAATCTCAATAGAATAACAAAACATTTCTCTAAGTGCCTATTTTTGGTTGCATTTACAAGTAATCTATGATATCTTTTGTAAGCAAATTATAAGTAAAGGAGGTTATGGTATGTCCAGAGTATGTGCTGTATCCGGTAAGAAAGCAATGTCAGGAAACAGACGTTCCCACTCCCTACGTGCGACTCGTCGTAAGTGGAATGTGAACTTACAAAAGGTTCACATGATCGTTGATGGCAAGCCACAGACAGTAAAGATCTCAGCTCGCGCATTAAAGACATTAAAGGCAGGAGCTAAGGCTAAGGTTGCTGAGTAATCGCCGGTTATATCAAAGAGGTAGTAACAATGTTACTACCTCTTTTTCTATTTGTCATTTGATTGTATAACCAATACTTTGCCCCTGATGATTTCTATACTTCCAAGTTTGGCAAGTATCTCATTGGAGCTTGTGTAAGTATCTTGGTTGCTGATGTATCGATTTTCTAGGTTGTACTTCATACCATGTAAACTGATGATAGCTTCATCCGCAAAGAATGAAATATATTGATAGTTTTGTTTATTGATTTCATGTACACCTTCACTTAGTGCATAGATATAGTTTTGTTTATCATAGAGATATACACACTGTGGGTATCTTAGTGCTAAGCAAAAGTTAATCAACATATGATCATAGCGACCACCAAGTCCTCCATAGACATGTATCTTTGTATAGCCTTGTTCAATTGCATACTCTATCGCTGCTTGGCTATCGGTATCATCTTTAATTGGGTTTAGTTGAATCACTTGTTTGGCATATTGTTTGATGATATCCAACTGCTCATCTGTAACAGAATCAAAGTCCCCTATCGCCAATATCATATGCTTATTTTGTTTAGCGAGTAAGTAAGCTCCTTTATCTACACCAATGTATTCCTTGGCTTCTGGAATATCATCACAATGACTTAGAATGAGTGTTACTTCAGTTTCCATAATGTTTCACAAGTTTGATAAATATCATTCTTAAACACATATGAACCTGCCACAAGTACATCTGCACCTGCCTTAGCACACTGTTCTCCTGTTGTTTCATTGATACCACCATCTACTTCAATATGTGCATTAGAGCCAACTTCATTTAACCATGTACGTAAAGTCTGTATTCTATCAAGTGAGGCCTCGATGAATTTCTGTCCACCAAATCCTGGTTCTACACTCATAATCAAGAATAGATCAAAATCTTTTAGGAATGGTTTTAGTGTATCGAGTGGTGTATTTGGTTTTAGTGTAATCCCTGCTTTTTTACCACATTCATGAATGTGGTTAGCTAGTGCCTTTACTTCCTCATTGGATGATAAAGCTTCAATGTGGAAGGTAATTTGATCAGCACCTGCTTGCATGAATACATCCGCAAACGTAGCAGGATCACTCACCATCAGATGTACATCTTTGAATAATGGAGATAGCTTTACAAATCCTTTTAGGATATCTGGACCAAATGTAAGATTCTTTACAAAGTGTCCATCCATCACGTCAAAGTGCATCCATTCTGCACGTGATGTATTGAGTAATTGACACTGTTTTTCCATTTGACTATAGTCAAGTGATAATACGGATGGCGCAACAATCATAAGTACTTCTCCCTTCTATCTTGTATCAGTTGTAATACGGATATGTAGTTTGTATATCTTTCTTGACAAATAAGGCCTTGTTCAACTGCTTCTTTGATTTTACATCCTGGTTCATTTTGATGTATGCAATCATTAAACTTGCATGCATGTAAGTACGGTTTAAAATCCGGTACATACTCCGCAAGATTACCGGCAGATATATGTGAGAAATCCAAGGAACTAAATCCTGGTGTATCTGCTACAAGTCCTCCTGCAACCTCATGGAGTTCATTGTGTCTGGTTGTATGTTTACCTCTGCCAAGGGCTTTGGATATCTCTTGGGTAGCTAAGTGGAAGCTTGGTTCCAATTGGTTTAACAGTGTGCTTTTACCCGCACCACTTTGTCCTGTTAATACGGATATCTTACCAGTTAGTAGGCTTGCAATACTGGCATCAAGGCTTCCTTTGGCTGTTTGGATAACTTTCATACTACCATCTTTGTATTCTTGAATTTTTTTTGCGACGTTATCATCATAACCTAAATCACACTTGGTGATGATTAGTACTGGTTCAACTCCAGCTTCCATGATGAGAATACTCAAGCGATCTATTAACGCTGTTGAAAAGTCTGGATCTTTGACGCTCATTACGATAAGTGCCTGATCTACATTGGCAACCGCAGGTCGAATTAAACGATTCTTACGTGGTATAATCTTTTGAATAACCCATCTGCCATCTATCTTTTCACACTCTACCAAATCTCCTGCAACAGGAGCGTCTTGACGACGTACCTTACCCATTACAATCGCATCAAAGTATTCGTTTTCTTCTGTTAATATACGATAATTTTTAGAGATAATTTTCGTAATACGAGCAATCATAGAACTCCTTAATAGAAATACAATGTAATATTGTTATTCTTCTTTTGTGTATATTCCACACCAACAGATGGTACTGTTTCAATTACCGTACCAATTTCAATCTTATCAATTTCACTTTGCGGAAGAGTGGATGTGTCACGATGTGCACGTGCAACTTTGACACCCATTTCCTCTAGTTGTTTTGTGGCATCTTCGATCGGTTTACCGATGATATCCTCTGGAATTGTGATGGTTACATATGGTACATAGTACAGTGTCAAATCAACTGTACTAGCAGGATCATATAAACTTCCAGCCTCCACACCTTCTTGACGGATGATCGTACCTGGTTTTTGGTTAGCATCTTCTGTTTTTTCAACAAGGTTGATGGAAGAAGGCAAGGAACCCTTTACATCATCGATATTCATACCAACGTAGTTGGCCATCTCTTTGCCAATACCACTGGAAACTACAAGTTTTACTGTGGTATTGCGATCAACTTCGGTGCTGATATTCGGCTCTGTGCGAATGACTTTCCCCTGTTCTGTATCTGTAGATAGCGTATATTCAATCTGTGATTCATCGACTTGTAAGTCCTCTTGATTTAAGGAGCTTATCGCTTCACTTACTTCCATGTTGGATACATTTGGTATCTCTACCTGTTTCGATTTAAACGGGAATATATGTGCCATGTATAAGACAACCAGCAAAGCAAATAAGACAAACAATGTGATAATCGCTGTGATATAAACTTTTGATTTCTTATGTGCAACTCTGGAGAGTGTTGGTTTTTGATTTGCCTTCGTACTCTCCCGCTCATTTTTAAACTTGCCTTTATCAATGGTATCTGCTAGTACCAATGGCTTATCGTTGCGATGTGATTCCAACATACAATTCTGTAAGTCTTTTAACATCTCATCACAATTTGCATAGCGTAACTTTGGATTCTTAGCAGTCGCTTTAATGATGATATTCTCAACTGATTGTGGAACATTTGGATTTGCTTTACATACACTTGGAAATGGCTCACGCATGTGTTTTAAGGCAATCTGCACTGCTTGATCTGCCTTAAAAGGAACATCACCTACTAGCATTTCATAGAATACAACACCCAGTGCATATATATCTGATTGAAAGGAAGCAGGCTCACCCTTGGCTAACTCTGGTGCTAGATAATGTACAGAACCCATGACATTATTTGCTTGGGTGAGTTGCACACTACCCTTAGCAGTCGCAATACCAAAGTCTAATATCTTTAAAGATCCATCTGATTTTACAATGATATTCTGTGGTTTGATATCACGATGAATAATTCCCCTCTTATGGGCTTCTGATACAGCAGAGGTTAGTTGTTTCATCGTATCGATCGCTTCTAGATTTAATAGCGGTGCACGGTCTCTAATAACCTTCTTTAGTGTTTTTCCAGGGACGTACTCCATCACGATATAGTGATGATTCTTGTATTCTCCAACATCATAAATTTCAACGATATTTGGATGTGCGAGTGTCGTGGCAGCCTGTGCCTCACGTTCAAAGCGTAGAATACTAATCGCATCTGTACTTAAATCAGAACGTAGGATCTTAATCGCCACATGTCGATTCAGAATTGTATCAATAGCTAAAAAGACATCTGCCATGCCACCTTGTCCAATATGTTGTACAACTTCATAACGATTGGCGACTACATTCTTTTTGTTCATAGTGTGTAGCCTCCACTAAAGTCCAGCAATATCGCTGTAACATTATCATATCCACCAGCATCCAGTGCTGCCTTAACAAGTTTTCTTGCCCGCAAGGATGTATCTTTATGCGGGTCAATCACAATCTTTAAGATTTCCTTTTCAGGCACATATCCATGTAGGCCATCACTGCAAAGCAATAATCCATCCATCTTTTCAATGTGTTGGTTGATATCACTCTTTACATCTTCCCAAACACCTAGTGCATTTGTTAATACGTTACGTCGTGGGAAGGTCTTAGCCTCTTCTGGTGTAATCTCATGATGCATCAACATATCGTTAACTAATGTATGATCGACTGTGAGTTGTTGCATCTGACCACGATGCCACCAAGCATACGCCCTAGAATCTCCGATATTGACGATGAAGATACCAATCTGTGTAATCAAAGCAGCACATAATGTCGTACCCATCCCCTTGAGATTTTCATGTTGTTTACCATAGTCGAAAATAGCTGAATTACAGATTTTAATCTCGCGATTCAACCATTGTCTAACTTCATCTGCATCTAAAAATTGTTCGCTTTCCGCAAACACACGTGAAAAATGGGCTACTGCCATGCGACTGGCAATATCCCCGCCTAAATTTCCACCGATGCCATCCGCAACAATCGCAAAGACATCTCCTGCTGTATTGGTTGCGATGACATAGCTATCTTGGTTACTTTTTCGTACAAGTCCTTTGTCTGTTATCCCGTAGTACTTCATGTTTATATTTTGCCCTTTTCATGTTTAGCACGAAGCTGACCACAAGCCGCATCAATATCATCTCCATGCTTAGAACGTAAGGTTGCCTTTACACCATGTTTCATTAATACATCATAAAAGTGTAACGCAACTCTTTCATCTGTAGAAACATATCCATTCTCATCAACTTGATTATATGGAATTAAATTGATATATGCATTCATACCACGTATCAAGTTAGCAAGTTCTACCGCATGAGCATCTGTATCATTCACACCATGCAATAAAATATATTCAAACGTAATACGTCGATGATTTTGTTCACTATACTCATGCAGAGCATCCATTAACATATCCAAAGGATACGCCTGATCAATTGGCATCAACTTACGGCGTAAAGCATCGTTTGGAGCATGCAATGAAATTGCTAGATTGTACTGATAATGTCCCTTTGCGAAATCCTTAATTCTAGGCACAATACCACAGGTACTAATTGTGATGTGTCTTGCGCCTATCGCAAGACCTAAGTCACTGTTTACAATCTCACAGAAGCGCAAGACATTATCATAGTTATCAAATGGTTCACCTGTACCCATAATAACGATATTGTCTACACGTTTACCAATCTTATCTAACTCATTTTGGACAAACATTACCTGTCCAACAATTTCACCGGCTGTTAGGTCTCTTTGTTTCTTTAGAAGTCCGGATGCACAGAATGTACAGCCCATATTACAACCAAGCTGACTGGTTACACATAGACTTTCGCCAAAGTGAAAATGCATCAGCACGGTTTCAACCGAAGAACCATCAGATAGTTCAAATAAGTACTTCGTTGTACCATCTTTTGCGACCTGACGCGTAATTTCTCTTACTGGTTCAATACTATATTCCTGCTCTAACTCCGCTAAAAGACTAGCAGGTAAATCTGTCATTTTTTGAAAAGAATCTACACGCTTACGGTATAACCACTGATAAAGTTGCTTTGCACGATAGGACTTTTGTCCCTTGTTGGCAAGCATTTCCGTAAGCATATTCATATTTAAATCATATATTGTTCGCATAGCTACTATATTAACATACTCCTGTTGAATTCTCGATATTAATCTACTCGCTTTAACTTGGCATAATAGAAGCCATCTCCATCATCCTCCATTGGAAATAATGTCTTCTCTTGTAGTAATTGGTATTCAGGATGTCTTTGTAAAAACTTCTGAATTTGTATTTCATTTTCTTTCTTATTGAGGGTGCAAGTACTATATACCAGCATTCCACCAACTTTTAGATATTCTGCATTGGCATCTAGTATCTTAGCTTGACTCATTACCAGTTCATCAATGGATTCTGGTTGTAAGTGCCAACGTATCTCTGGTTTATGAGATAGATCTCCTAGACCAGAACATGGGGCATCAATCAAAATCCGATCAAAACTTTCTTGCTCAAATTGTTTTGGTACACTTGCGTCCTTGCAAGCAGTATTTACAATCGATACACCTGTCTTTTCCATTAGTGTATCGATTAAAGCACAGCGTTTCTCATACAAATCGGTAGCGTATATCTTACCCTGGTTCTTCATTAAGCATGCGATTTGTTGTGTCTTGGTTCCTGGGGCAGCACAAGCATCGAGTACTTTCATACCTGGTAGTACTTCGAGTTGTCGAACAACTTTCTGTGAATTTCGATCTTGGATGATGATCTTTCCTTCACTAAATTGTTTTGTCTTTTGTAATACACCGGAATAGAAAATACAATCATCCTCAATATATCGATATTCATTAAGAGCTAATAATTCTTTTTTCGGCATTTTAAGTGTGTTAATTCTGCCGTAGACAAGTGAAGGGTTTTGATTGTGTAGAGCAATATCCTTCATGGTCTCAAAACCATAGTGAGCTTTCCATAGCTGGAGTATCCAAAGTGGATGAGATGTTAGTACAGAGATATCCTCGATGGTGTCCTGACTTGGTTTTATTAGACCTTGTGCTTGTACTTTACGCAGTATCGCATTGACAAACTCTTTTTCGGATTTGCCAGCGAGTTCAACTGCTTCATATATAGTTGCATAGGATGGAATACTATCCAAGAAGAACAACTGATAGACACTCATATTCAATAGTGTCGCAAGTCTTGGCTTAACATGCTTGGTAAATGGACGCCATTGTTTTTCCAGTAGTATTTGATTACGGATGGTACCATAGACTACCTCACTGGCAAAACCCATCTCTTGGGATGGTATATTTGCATTGCGCAATAATAGTGAGGCAAAGCCATGTTGGCGTACCACTCTATCCAGTATGTTTAGTATTTCTCCTCTTGTGCTCATCTATCCACCTAGCTTTCTTTTGTATAGAAAAAGATGCTATAAAAAGCATCTTTATTGTCCAAGTTTATTTGGATTCTGTTGTTTTTGAAACGTAAGAACCTTCATGATGTGGGCGAACATATTCACCAGCAGCATTCTTTACGAGTGTAGGTACATTTAACTTATAATGTGTTCTTCTCTTGTTCTTTCTCGTCTTGGAATTTCTTCTCTGTTGTACAGCCATTGTTAACACCTCCTACTATTCATCTTTGAATTGCTTCAGTTCTGCCAAACGAGGATCAATACGATCCTTTTGACGTTCCTGATACTCAGCTTCAGTCAATATCTGCCAGCCATCGCCGGAAGGATAATTGCCCTCTTCTGCTTCCGTCACTTGAAGTGGTACCTCTAGCAGGATAGCATCTATCACCGCAGGCAACAAATCAACAACTTCACTGGTAACGAGGCGTACGCCATCTTCATCGGTTTCTTCAAAGACATATGTTTCTTCACTTTCGACATCCAACGGTACTTCAATCGCTTCGTTTGTAATCGCATCAGGGCAAATCATCACCCCAGTTATATGCATATCTACATAAAACCGATCGTCTTCATCGTCGATATAACCGCGACCTTCGACATGAACATTCTTAGTAGATATGATACCACTGTCATTTTGATAAGCAGATGGATCAATCTCTACATCTTCGTTAAAACTTACATTTTGTATGTCACGTAATAACTCTGTTTTAGTCCACTTCACGGCAATCTCCTCGCTCGTTAACGCTTATAAATTATAACAAACCGCACTTTAAAGTCAATTACATATCCCTTTAAAAACGCTTGTATCGTATATTTTTCCTCTTTTTTCAATGAAAGTACTGCAATATCGTTTATTGATCACTGCGATTGAGCAGCTAGATTCTTTAAGATAAAGTCTAGAATATCATCGATTACAATCTGACGATCATCTTCATTGAGAATTTCATGACGCATCTTTGGATAGATAATATTTTTTATATTACAATATTGACTCTTTTCTAGTGTGTGGATACTATCGGCCAATCCCTTTGCACCACCCGTACATGGATCATCCTGTCCACTGATAAATAGGATTGGTAGATTCTTGTTTGTGCTGTTGTATGGTTGATGTAAACGTGTAATCATCGTGTATAAATCACGATATCCTACATTCGTAAATGGAACACCACATAAAGAATCTTGTAAATAGTTTTCGATATTGGTTTTACTATAGGATAACCAATCCAAATTGCATGTAGAGTTTGGTACAGCTTTGCTGAATGGTCCCAGTGTTAACTCTGTTAGGATTGGTGCACTCTTTCTTTCTCCTTGCAAGGCAATCAGTATATTCGCAAGGACTTTACCAAAGTATGCAGCTGCTTGATAGTTTGGAGCACCACATAGAATAACCCCATTGAGTTGATCATTTTGTTGGAGGTATAGGCGTGTTAGGATCGATCCCATGGAATGTCCAAATAGAAAGTGTGGTACATCTGGATATACCTCTTCCATCTTTTTAACCATGGAATCGATGGATTCCACCATAACCTGATCTCCATTATGACTTGCAAAGAAACCCATGGAGCCTTTGGAACCTTTGCCATGTCCTGGTAAATCATAGATCAATACTGCGATATTCTCTTTAGCAAGTGCATTGGCGAAAGATAGATAGCGTCCTCTATGTTCTTGCATACCATGGACACATACTAGGGTTGCTTTGACAACTGATGTTGGAGCGATAATCTCGTAATTGGTTTCTTTCATCATGTGATTTTCCCTTCGTATTTTGATTGGTTTCATTGTATCATATCAAAAGAAAGAGAGAATGAAATATGAAGGTATGTGGAATCGTTGCAGAATACAATCCATTTCATAATGGACATCGTTATCAAATTGAACAAGCTAGAAAGTTAAGTCAATGTGATATGGTAATCGCTGTTATGTCTGGTAACTTTGTTCAGCGTGGGGAACCTGCCATTATTGATAAATGGACACGTGCGAAAGCTGCCATTGAAAATGGTGTTGATTTAGTCATCGAACTTCCATATTTCTATGCCACCCAAAGTGCATCGAAATTTGCCTATGGCGCAGTTGAGATTTTAAAGCTAGCAAATGTGGATTACATCTCATTTGGCAGTGAGTGTGGTAACCTTGAAAATCTGCAGGAAATCGCAAATACTTCGCTCAATCCTGATCACTTGCGTGAATCTATGCAAACAGGCATGTCCTTTCCTCGTGCCTATAGTCTTTTAACTGGTTCCATGGAACCAAACGATATCCTTGCGGTATCTTACTTAAAACAATTACAGGATACCAATATTCAACCAATTATCGTACAACGTACAAGTGGATATCTTGATGATGCGATATCCAACAATGCTAGCGCATTAGCCATTCGCAAAGCTCTCTACAACAATCAATCATTAGCCAATGCGACTCCTATGGAACAAGCTTTACAAGATACAACACTTGTTTATCCAGAAATGTTTTATCCATACCTTCGTACATTTCTGTTAACCTCTTCACGCGAATCTTTAAAAGATCTGTTCTTGTTTAGTGAAGGAATTGAAACACACTTACAAAAATGTGCTGCTACTTGTAATAGTTATGATGAATTCCTTGAGCGTGCAACGACTTATCGCTATACAACCAATCGTATTCGTCGTTGTATTTTACAAGCAATGGTACAACTGACAAAACAGGAAGTTAATCAACTCCCTGCTTTGGATTACATACGTGTTTTAGCTTTTAATGATATAGGTAAAACATGGCTTCATAACATGCGTGCAAGTGATGTACATATCGCAAGTAAGTTTGCCGATATTCCTTCTTCTTGGCGTAGTCTGGAATATCGTAGTACCCTATTGTATACCAGTGTATTACCCCCACAAGAAAGACAGCGTCTACTACAGCTTGAGATACGTGGTGCACATTACATTCGTTAACTAGATGTTATCGATACGCAACTCTTCAATCACGTTATTCTTACGGATTCTTCTTGTTGCGTATATCATCGTGATAAATACGACAATAAATACCATGCCTATTGAGATTAAGATACTAACAAACGGAATCATGAATGGTACATAGGACATCTCATTGACAACGTGATAGATTGCATATGTAACGACCATAGATATCGGTAATCCTAACAATAGACTACGAGATCCATAGATCATGCATTCATAGTTCATCATTCTCATAAAGCTCTTTTCTGACATACCTACTGATCTTAACATAGCGAATTCTTTTCTACGCAATGTGATATTGGTCGATATCGTATTGAATACATTGGCAATCGCAATCAGTGCGATTAACACAATGAAACCATAAGAGAATACATTCATCACAAGAATAAATGCACGTGTACTTTCTTTATCACGATCTAAGTCATAGATATCATCTTCTTGCCAACCCATATCCTTTTGGATATTTTCGAGTTTCTCAACAACATCTGTATGATGATCGGTTTTTATCATAATGGAGGCTGTTGCGTAGTGATCCAACGTATCTTTCACATCCTCTGTGATTACATAATCCTTCATACTTTTCGGATAGATGAGCTCCATGTTTGTATTTCCAAATCCAAAATCATCTTTTTCAATCTGATCTTGTACAGTAAATGGAACCTGAATATCAATCTCTTCTATTGGATAGCGTATTGCTTTACGCATATCCAAACCATCAAATCCATTGTGTTCAATGATGTAATCTTCTGGATAGAATAAATAATACTGCTTACCATCCTGTACAACAGGTTGATGATTGCTAAGATATCCTTCTACACTCTTGTGTACCACAGCGAACATATCGACATTTTTTAGACTTGTATCAATGACATTGGTTGTGATAGCTACTACAATATCCCCTTTTGGTTGCCAAACTTCTGCGTTATTGGATAGTATCGCTTTTGGATTTTGACGAACAAAATAGTCATCTGGATGAATTCCATTCATCATGCATAGTTTACGGAATGAGGCATCATCCATAAAAACAATCCTTGTATTGATACCAACGTGATCCTTGATACGCGGTAAATCACTTTGATTCTCTGGTGTCCAAAATGCCGGAGCGATTTTATCACGTTGAATAAATATCGTTTCAAATGATGTTTTTGATAATGTCGCTTCTTTGATATCGCTTAGTTCTTGAATCTGTGCAAAGCGTTTATCCTCTTCTTCTGCGTTTTGGTTGTTAATATGGTAGATGACATTGGCAGAACTACTCTTTGAAGATTCGATATTCATCAATTGGATGACATATCCACTCAGTGCAGATGCGGATATGAATAGAATGACACTTAAAGCTAATGAGATAATCGTTGAGCGATATCGACGTTTATTACGTTTGAAGTTTTTGGATGCCATTAATCCAGCAAACCCAAATAGTTTCTGTGTAACTTTTGATGATTTAATATCCTTTTGTCGGATTTTGATTCCATCACTTAGACGTATCGACTCAATCGCTGGTGTACGAATTGCTTTGGCAGCTGGTAAGTAAGCAGCAATCATCGTCGTACATAAACAAATAGATACCGCAATTGCGATAGGCAATGGATTAATGATTAGACGCATTGTGACTGTTGTAGAACTCATCAATAAACTAATAAAACTACTCTGTACCCAAGATAAAGTCAAACCAATTCCCACGCAACCTAATATGACACCCAGTGTGATACCAACAATCGCAAGAAATAAAGCTTCCATGATTACCATATATCGAATCTGTCGATTAGAAGCACCGATTGACTTTAAGATACCAAACTGGCGTATTCTTTCACTGATAGAAATCGCAAATGAATTGTATATCAGCGATATGGATCCATACGCAATCATACCTACCAATATCGCTGTTAGACCAATGAGTACACTTCTTTCCGCATCTGTTTTAAAAACACCATAGTAACGTAATATATTGGTATGTAGGGTGTATGTGTCTGATATGGATTGGCGTATCATGATTTCATCGATCTGATCCGGTCTATCCACAGTCGCAAATACTGTTTGACTGCTTGCTTGCATGTTTGTTGTAAAACAATAATAACCAGGAAATGAGAAGTCTTCAATCTCTTGGCGTAAAGGGGCCATGAATCCTACTATTGTAAATGTATGGGATGTTGTACTCTGTAGTGTTTCTTCTTTTAAGTATGGTGTGTTTTCTTTCAGTTTTTCTTTTTGGAGATAGCGATTTCCTATATCTAGTGTGATCGTATCTCCAATTTGATAATCTACAGTTGATTTTGCCAGAAAAATGTTAGATAGAATCAACTCATTCTCATTTTCAGGCAATCTACCTTGGGTAACTGTGATTGGGAATAATGCATGTTGGCCATCGTGGAGTGACTTAACATAAAGATATGGTTTATCCACATTACTGTTATCTGCTATCGCATAACCAACCTCGCCAACTTCTTCATAAGAAGCGATATGTTCATTGTCTTTGAGTTGTTGAATACCTTGCTCATTCACATCCAACATCATCACCTGCCAACTACCTACGACATCCATTTCTCGATTCTTTAGGAATTGATAGCCGCTATAAGCCCCTTCAATAACAGCGGTAAACAGTGCCATGGAGATCATGATTCCAATTAACGTTACAATTGTACGAGTTTTATTCTTACTCAGATAACGCTTTGTTAATTTCGTAAAGATACCCATGATTACACCTCACGAATTCTTTCGTCTCTTGTAATTTTTCCATCTTCGATAGAGATGATACGATCTGCTTGTAATGCGATACTTTCATCATGTGTAATTACAATCATGGTCTGTTGATATTTCTTGTTCGAAAGTTTTAACAACTCAACAATCTCTTGACTGTTTTTACGATCAAGATTTCCGGTTGGCTCGTCTGCTAAGACAATCGCTGGTGCATTCATCAAAGCTCTACCGATGGATACTCTTTGTTGTTGACCACCTGATAATTGATTCGGTAGATTCTTTCTACGCTTTTGTAAATCAAGTGTATCCAATAGTTCATTGAGTCTTTCTTGGTTGACTTCTCTGCCATCCATCAATACAGGAAGTGTGATATTCTCTTCCGCATTGAGTACGGGGATTAAATTATAAAATTGATAAATCAAGCCAACTCTTCTTCTGCGGAATACCGCAAGTTGTTCTTCGTTTTGTTCGTATACATCTTGTCCATTGACATATACTTTCCCACGTGTTGGTTGATCCACTCCTCCAAGCATATGTAGCAGTGTAGATTTACCTGAACCAGAAGGTCCAATGATTGCTAGAAACTCTCCTTGTTCTACTATAAAGGAAACATTATCTAGTGCTTTTACTTCGTTTTCTCCTTTGCCGTAGATCTTTGTTAAATGTTCAACTCTAAGTACTTCCATAGTATGATTTCTCCTTACACTTACGATTATAGAAAGCTTAAGTGACACAATGATGACAAAACATAAAAAACAAGCAAATCATACAATCTGCTTGTAAAAACGAACTGTGAAGCACGCCCCTTTATCCACATTATTCTTAACTAATATGGTTCCATCTTGTGCCGTGATAATCATGCGTGCAAAAGCCAAACCAATACCCACACTCTCAGGCTTTGCATTCTTTCCCTTATAGAATCTTTCAAACATAAAGGGAATATCTTCTTTCGCAATTCCTTCGCCATCATCAATGATCAACAGCTGTGTATACAATGGATTTTCACTAACTGTGATTTGTATTCGACCACCATCCGGTGTATGTTCCATCGCATTTTTAATTAGATTACTAAAGGCTTCTATTGTCCAGTGTTCATCAACAAATAGCTTTTCATTCATGCATGTGATATCACATGTTTGATTCTTTAATTCCATTGGAATTAAGAATGGTTGTAAAGACTTCTCTAGAATATCTTTAACAGCAATCGATTGTCTTTGAAAGATTGCTGTTTTAGCATCGATCTTAGACATCTTTAACAGTGTTTCAATCAACCACTGTAATTTATCTAACTGCTTCTTCATATCACGCTTATAGTAAAGTTCTTTTTCTTTCGATAGCGTTTCATCATTTAGCAAGGACAATGATAGGTTGATAGAAGTTAATGGTGTTCTCATCTGATGGAAAATATCCGCTATCGCATCTGTAAGATGTATCTTATCCTTGAGCAGTAATTCACTTTGTTCATTGAGTTTGAGTATCATTTTAGATATCTCATCATTCAAGATGGAAAGTTCCCCCTCATATTGATGGGTAATATTACCAGCACTACCATGAAGTACCTGATCAATTGATAGTGACATATCCGCAATTGCTTGATATCTTCGATATAAAAAGTAAGTATGGATTCCTATTAAACATAAACCAAGCACAAATACCACCCATGCATATACACCAATTGCTTGATACAAGATAATGGTTACGATAATACTCAACACCAAAGTAATGAGATACTCTTTGCGTACATCATCATTTCTTAGAAAGTTCATATTAGTCCATCCTGTATCCAAGACCACGTACTGTCTTTATGATTTGTGGGTTTGCTGGATCATCTTCTATCTTTTCACGTAAGCGTTTGATATATACCGTAATTGTATTATCATTGACCGCATCTCCAGCGATATTCCATACCTCATCAAATAATCGATCACGACTCAATAGACGTCCACGATTGTCGATAAACAAAATTAATAACTTATATTCCAAAGCTGATAGATTTAATACTGCATTATGTTTTTTTACAACTGCTTTTTGTGTATCCACTTCTAGATTCTCTAATAAAATAATCGTTTGTTTGCCTTCATAACGTCGCAAGACGTTATTGATTCTTGAGATAAGTTCCTTTGGACGAAATGGTTTAGTGATATAGTCATCTGCACCACTATTCAATCCCTTTACAACTGTCATCTCATCTGAGGAGGCACTTAAAAAGATGACAGGTAAACCTATCTTCTGTGCCAATAGACAAATGGAGAAACCATCCCCATCTTGTAGAGAAATATCCAACAACATCAGTTGATACTGATTGGTATGTAACATTATCTTGGCATCATTTTCTCCACTGACGTGGTCACTGACAAAGCCCTCTAAATTTAAGTATTCTTGTAGTGAGCGAACAATCGTTTCATCATCTTCAACAAGTAGTATTCGTTTCATAGTTCTATCTTATCATATTCACAAAGAAAAAACTCCCCGTAGGGAGTATTCATGCATGTTATTCGTTGATGATTGCGTTGTGGTAGATCTTATTTACATCATCTGCTTCATTTAGCATATCCATGAGCTTATGGAACGCTTCAATCTCTTCAGGATCTGTAATTGTGACATACTCATTTGGCAACATTGTTGTCTCACAAGTAGCGAATTCTACATTTGGTAATACCTTTTCAATCGCATCCTGCGCTTTTGCGAAGTCTGTAAAGGCTGTCTTAACAGTCATTACACCATCTTCAACAGTTAAGTCTAATACATCTACTTCTGCCTCTAATAGTGCTTCTAACATCGCATCTTCATCTGCATAGTCAAATACAAACATACCAACAGATTCATAGTTGTAGGATACACCACCAGCGTTTACCATCTTAGCACCCTTAGACTTATTGAATGCTGTCTTAACTTCTGTCATTGAACGATTTGTATTATCTGTTAAGCAGTCTACGATAACTGTAGAGTTACCAGGTCCAAATCCTTCATAACGAGCTTCTGTATAGTTTTCGTCTGTTCCACCCTTAGCCTTATCAATCGCTCTTTTGATAACATCAGCAGGAACCTGATTAGATTTCGCTTCAGCGATCTTTCTCTTTAAAGAAAGATTCATATCAGGATCTGGAACACCACTCTTAGCAGCGATATATAATTCTTTTCCAAAACGTGAGTATAATTTTGATTTGATTGCAGCGGTCTTTGCCATCGAGGCTGCACGGACTTCATGTGCTCTTCCCATATTCAATACCTTCTTTCATAAAAATAGCCGTTAGTATTATACCAAAAGAGCTTATTATTGTGAAGAAAAAACAAATATAGCTCGTTTATGATATGATATTCACATTGAGGAAATACAATGGCAACATATGTAATGAGTGACTTACATGGATGTTATGATGAATTTAATCAAATGCTAAATTTGATTTCTTTTAGTGACTACGATGAGCTTTGGATCATTGGTGATGTATGTGATCGAGGCTATAAATCCATACCCCTCCTACAGGAAATCATGTCTAGAAAAAATATGCATTTGATCATGGGTAATCATGATGAATGGTTATTGCAGTTTTCCCAATACATGATAGATGCTAAGAAAGATTTTCGTTCTCAATCTATGCGAAATGATTATCTTGTTTGGACTTTACGCAATGGAGGACTATCCACCAGCGATGGATTCATGGATCTTGACTACCATGAATGTTATGACATCAAGTACTATCTTGAACATTGTCCCTACTATAAAGAACTAAACATTCATGGCAGTAAATTCCTGTTAGTCCACGCAGGTTTAAGCAAAGAATATATGAAACCATCTACGGTGATCGCATCCGTACCCAAAGATATTCTTCTTTGGGAAAAGATTGGTTTAGATGATAACCCATTTATCGATACAACCATGATTGTTGGACACACTCCTACAATGTTGTATGGACCTGAATATGCTGGTAAGATTGCCATAAGTAAAAAAAAGAATCTGTATCATATCGATTGTGGATGTGTATTTGGACAATCATTAGGTTGTCTTCGTCTAGATGATATGCATGAATTCTACGTACCAAGTAAGAATGCAAGTAAATAAAATTAAAAAAAAAAAAAAAAACGACCACACAGGAGTCTACAACTCTTGTATGGTCGTTTTGATGTTATAGAATTCAGATAGATATCGTTTGTTAAATCATTCCTACATCTAAAATCAATGCCTACTTAGAAATTGTGTTTTTAACAAGTTCAATTACTTCAGCTTCTGTAGATAATGCGATTGCCTTATCAGCTAAATCTTTCATCTCTTCAAAGCTGAGAGAATTGATCATAGAACGTGCAGGTAAGATAGATGTTGCGCTCATGGAGAACTCATCTAGTCCTAGTCCTAATAGAACTGGAGCTGCTAGTTCATCACCAGCCATCTCACCACACATACCGCACCACTTACCTTCTTTATGTGCACCATCGATAGCCATCTTAATCAAACGTAAGATAGATGGGTTTAATGGTTGATATAGATAGGATACTGGTTGACTCATACGGTCAGCAGCCATTGAGTATTGGATTAAGTCGTTTGTTCCAATAGAGAAGAAATCTGCTTCCTTCGCTAATTGATCAGCTAGTACTGCAGCTGCTGGAATCTCAATCATGATACCAACTTGTACATCACCGACAGCTGTTCCCTCAGCGATTAACTTCGCACGTTCTTCATCATATACTTGTTTCGCTTCACGGAATTCAGCAACCGTCGCAATCATTGGGAACATGATGCAGAGTTTACCATATACAGAAGCACGTAGTAATGCACGTAATTGTACACGGAAGATATCCTTACGTGATAGACAGAAACGTACAGCACGTACGCCTAAGAATGGGTTCATCTCTTCCTCAAATTGGTAATAGCTTAACTTCTTATCACCACCGATATCGAGTGTACGGATAACAACTTGCTTGCCTTGCATACCCTCTAGTACAGCTTTATATGCGGCAAACTGTGTCTCTTCATTAGGGAAATCATTCTCAGACTTCATATATAAGAACTCTGTACGGAATAGACCTACTCCCTCACCACCGTTGGCTAATACAGCATCTACATCCGCAGGAGAACCAATGTTACCAACAAGTTCTACTTTATGACCATCCTTAGAGATGGATTCAGCATCCTTCAATGCCTTTAAAGCTTCCTTCTTCGCTACAAACTCTTCGCCAAGTTTTGTATATGTTGCGATTTGCTCTTCACTTGGAGAGAGAATCACCTCACCATTGATCGCATCTAGAATCACTACATCACCAGAGTGAGCAGCTTCAAGAATTCCAGTTACACCTACAACTGCAGGAATTTCAAGAGAACGCGCCATGATAGCACTGTGGCTTGTACGTCCACCAATCTCTGTAGCAAATCCCTTTGCGAATTCCTTATTTAAGGAACCAGTATCAGATGGTGTTAAGTCCTTGGCTACAACGACTACAGGTTCACTCAATGCACTTAAGTTAGGAATCTCTTTTCCTGTTAAGTTGCATAATAATCTAAATGATACGTCCTTAATATCTGCAGCTCTAGCACGCATATACTCATCATCCATGCTCTCAAACATAGAAATCATCATCTGAGATACACTTTGTGCAGCAAATTCAGCATTGACTGAATTTGATGTAATCTCATTTTCAATAGAACTACGGAACTCTGGATCACCAATCATCATTAGGTGTGCATCAAAGATAGCCAACTCTTCTTCTGCAAGTGTTTTAGAAGCTACCTCTTTAATCTTTTCAATATCAGAAATTGTTTTTGTGAATGCACTATCTAATTTTTTTAATTCTTCTTCTGGATTTGCTGTTGTCTGTACAATATCAAGTACTGGCTGTTCTAACTTGTATACCTTAGCAATTGCAATTCCTTGTGATGCCGCAATACCTTTTAACATTTTTACAAGACCTCCTCGTACATATATCTGTATCATATGGAAACGGTTACATAAATTAATAAATAAAATATCCGTAATCATGCAATAGAATGCATGTTATTTTACAAATATATCCACTGATAATACTAACATTTTTCAGATGTCTAAGCAACGAACGAATTCCTCTACTGCCTCTTTTCGCAAGCGATAATATGATGATTTCGCATAGTAGTTATAGTACCAGTTACGTGGTGACTGCATGAGGAAATCATGTTTGATAATACATGCAGTATCCTTTGAACAATTCTGCATGATTTCTTCAATCATATACTCGATTCCCTGTTGTACATATGATGGTGAGTATTCATGCATGTCATTATGATTTGATATACGAGATTTTGTTTGTTCTTTTCGGTACATTTGTCCTAGGCTTTTTAGCATTTCGATTTTTGTTTCGTATGATAACTGTCTCAAGCTCATATTGCCCCCTCAAACAATATATACATACAGTATGTAGCATTTCCTTACACAATGTATAGATTTTCCAGTATCACTGTATAATAAATTGTTTAATTCAACTTTAACTATGGAAACATTCATAAATAAAATCGGGATCTCTCCCGATTCTTATCATTCTTATTTACTTACTTCAAGTAAACCATATCCTCCACTAGAGCGACGATATACAACAGATACTGTCTCTGTTTCATCATCTGTATAGATGTAGAAGTTATGTCCACTTAATTCCATTTTCATAATCGCTGTATCTAAATCCATCATCTCTGCGTCGACTGTCTTTGTCTTAACTGGGATGGAACTTTGTTCATCTTGTAATTCAGCATCGATGAAGGCTGTAGCTAGGTGTTCACGATGTTTCTTATTGAGTCTTGTCTTTTGACGGCGAATCTGATCTTCTAACTTATCGATTGCCAAATCAACGGCTGCGTAGAAATCATCGTTAACGACTTCTGCTCTTAAAATACCTACGCGTGATGGAATTGTAACTTCTACCTTTTGTGAGTTTGGATAAACTCTAGCTAGTACTCTGGCAATGGTGTTTTCGTCGATGAGTAAGTACTTATCCAAAGCGGATAGCTTCTCTTCGATCTTCTCTTTCATTGCTGGTGTAACTGTAACGTTCTTACCTACAATTTCAAATCTCATACAATACCTCCTGTATGTGCATTTTGAATCTCTATGCACGCTTGTATTTATGTCTATATTATACAACATTTCAGAAGTTTGTTATTGAATTCGATGTGAACATTCGATGATAAATATTCACATAGTTATATTATTCAACAAGTGTAAATAACCACTTTAATACAACGGTCATAGCGTAGGTATCCATACCACAATACGCCTTTAAATCTGCAATACTTTTTTCAATATCTACATCATCCATATTCTTATCAAGATTTCGC
Source organism: Erysipelotrichaceae bacterium (assembly GCA_022767445.1). Classification (GTDB taxonomy): domain Bacteria; phylum Bacillota_I; class Bacilli_A; order Erysipelotrichales; family Erysipelotrichaceae; genus Bulleidia. Next base: position 31,649 of record JALENJ010000017.1, read on the forward strand.
CATGCAAAGACCGCATCCATCCCTTGTTGGATTGATAGTGAATTGTACCCTTCATCATCCATCATTGCCATGATGGTTTTTAGTGACCACTGTCCCCTCATACGTACATCATAAACAACTCCTTGAGAGAATGGTAATTGTAAGTCTTCCATGCGTGCATTGATCTGTAGTAGATCCTTTGCATATGCAGGGAATAAATCTGCTAGCTCTTGAATACGTATCTTCTCTGCACCTTCTGCATTGTATGCTAGTACACTTCCATTTTTTGGAATGGAAGTGATTAAGCTTTGTGCGATGTCTTCTCGATCATCATGTACATTGATATATACTTGATGATCGATATGCCCATCTGCATGCATGATATGCAAGGAGTATTCAAATGGTACTACATCATATGGATGCATACCCTTATATGGTGGTATTGCAAAGCGATCCCATTCAAAATCGATACATGTAATTGGATACTGTAAACAAGATAGCCAATTCTTTAGACTATTTTGATCTACGAATAGACCACCGTTATAGTCTGCTTGTATCTGGGCATATTGTTGTGGTAGTCCTTCAATCAAATTTTCATCAGCGTCTTTTAGATATTTTCTTCCTGCTTGATACATCTTACGTTTATGTTGGGAAGCAATCAGTGTTAGGATTGAGTTATCTTCTATTTGATCTTCTTCTTTGAAGCATCGTTGATAATATCTACACTTCACTCTTCCGTTGCATACTGGTTTTCGTACTGGTTTGCCTGCGATAACATGATTGCAGTTCTCCATTTCTTCTAATAGAAAAGTGATGTCATGCATGTTATCGTAAACAGTCTGCTTCAGATCACCACTTGGATTATCTTTATCATTGTAGAAACATGTACTGATTGTAAATAACTGATTTGGATCGAGTTGTTCTTCTCTTTGGTATTCTTTGTTTAGATGTATCATATATATCTGTTTAATCTTGATATGCAGACCTTCTAATACCCATACCATATCACAATAGTATTGAATATCATCAACATGTGGATATAAACCTATATACATGAAGTACAGATCCCATCCATCCCCATTGCGATGCAAGAAAGGTACTTTGATGCGTAGATTTTTGTACTCAAATCTCGCCTTCACTAACCAATCATACTCATAAAGAGCCCTCATCGCCAAGGATGGATCATCACTTTGTTTACCAAGAAAATGGTTAGTTACACCCAGCTTTTTCATCGCTAGCTCACTAACCGGTTCATCGATTCTTACATATGATTGATATACATGTTTTTCATCCTCTTGTTCATAAAGAAATAGATGAGGACAACGTGTATATTTTTTACAATCAGAAATGTGAAACATAAATCTCCTATACTATAATCCTTCACTCATCGGTAACATTGCGGCACCAATAATACCTGGCTCATCCAAAGACGCAATGACAAATGGTGTATCTTGGATTGTTGTGTGTGACATTGCCTTGTAGTTCTCGATGACTTTTGGCAAGAACTTATCAGCAGACTTCATCATACCACCACCGATAATAAAGATATCTGGGTCGCATACACATGCGATAGTCGCAAACATCTGTCCTAAGTCTTTACAAGCCTCATCTACGATTTGGATCGCTTCAGGATTTCCATCTGCAGCTAGTTCAAAGACACTACCTGCATGCAGGATCTCATGATCATGAATCTTCTCTTTTGCCTTACGTGTGATATGTGTACCACTGGCTTCATTTTCAACCGCACCAATATTTAGGTCATTGATCTTCTGACGATTGCGGTCAATGATGATGTTGGCAATCTCACCACCAAAACCATGCTTACCAGCAACTGTTTTACCATCTACAATCAAAGCTCCGCCGATTCCTGTAGAAATCGTAACGTAGTAAACAATACTCTTGTCTTTACCTGCACCAACTAAGGCTTCCGCAAGTCCTGCCACGTTGGCATCATTATCAATGAATGCAGGCATGCCGAACTCACGAGAGAGTTCATCCGCAAATGGATATCCTGTAAATCCCTTCAGGTTTGTACTGATTACCATACTACCGGATTTCTTTTCAACTGGACCTGGTACACCAACTCCAATTCCAGAACAATCCTTCCAACCCGGTATATCACGTACCATATCCTTTAAATTGGACATAACTTTAGCTGGACCTTCTGTCCCATAAGATGGGCCCTTTACCTGTGCAAGTACTTCACCAAACTCGCTTACCTTGGCAACACGAACATTTGTACCACCAAGATCAATTCCTATATATGTTTTCATAACTCCTCCAAAATCTCTGTTATTTCTAATTATACACTATCATGCATGAAAAAAGGATGTTGATTTACAACACCCCCTTCATACTTACTTAGCTAATGTTCCAAATGGATCCCAAGGTAGTAATTCCTTAGGTTCTTCATTTAAAGCAGCTAAAGACTCTACAGATAGATATTTCTTATGTACAGCAACGACATATGTGTACTTATCAAACCAAGAATCAGAAGCGATGAAGTAACCCTTATTGGCAATCTTATCACCCCAAGAGTTTTCAATCTTCCAACGTGTTGGCTTATCATCTACAAGATTAACACCTGTTAATACCATCGCATGATTCATCACAGATTCCTTGTAGTCTAGAGTTTCAGCCTTACTCATGGATAGTTGGATATCTAATGAGTTTTCATAATCATATTGTTGATCATCCCAAAGACCAGTATCACGGTCACCATCCTTACCTGCATCACAACCAAACCATACTGGATATCCATCCTTCATCTGTGCGATAGCAGCAGACTTCAACTCATCCATAGGTACATTTAATAGCTTAACTTGTTCGCCATCTACAACGTTACCTAAATACTTAACAGTATATGTCTTGTGGAATGGCTTGTCTTCTGTAGGGCCATTGATGACACTGATGTAATCACTTAGATCAATACCAAGACTTGCATAGAAGTCCAATGGTTTTACATTGCGCTCTACATGATAGTTACCATCTTTATCGTTGTATTCAAATGTAAATTCTTGTGGTGGAAGTCCGAAACAAGAAGCGATCAAACCATAGATTTCCTTCAATGCTTGTTGTTTTAAAGCAGGAATCTCATCACGCTTATTCTCAGCGACTAGCTTACGGCTATCCGCTACGAACTTACGTAGTCGACGATTTAGAATACCATTCATCTTATTTGTATGTGAAGATTGGTATGTTTCAGGCATTGCACTCTTAGGCGCAATACCATACTTCTTAACAAGACTTACAAGCATGTTCCATTGTCCGCCATCACCAACAGCCCACTCAAGTAAGAAACGCATGTTATCACTACCTACAGGGTTATCTAACTCCTGTAATGTGCATTCCATGAACCAGTTCGCTTTTTCTAGTTTGTCATAGAAAGCGATATAGTTTTGTGATAACTCAAATTCCTTCATGTTGTATTTCTTAGCGATTAACTCTCTTAATACATTCATAGAGGAGAAAATCCAGCAACGACCAGATTGTAACTGATTTGTGACTGGCATCGTCTTTAAATCAATTGAGAAGATATTAGGATTGTTAATTTCAGCCTCAAATGAACGACTGATTGTACCAATGTCATTCTTAACAAGCGCATTGCGTACAACTCTTGCCTTTTCGTCCTTTAGATAATTCTCTCTTAAACTTTCAATATTCTGTAAACTTACAGCATTCATCTTTGACATATTTACTTCCTTCTTTCTAAGAGTATGTTATAACTAACTCGTCTATTTTTCAATGATAATAACTAGGAAATTATATCTTCTATCATCTTTTTATACATTTGAAATCTTCTTTGTAATGTCCTTAAGGACATATGATAATAACTTGCGATATCTTTTTGTTGTTTACCTTCAACAAAGTACATGTAGAACATCCCTCTTGCACTCTTGCCATGGGCAAGCTCCATATATTGTAAGATACGATCAATCTTATTTATCTGTGTCATAACATACTGATATTTTGCCTGCATGATATCATCCCTATGATCATCCTGTTTCATCTTATCCTCTAGGGATTGTTTTTGTTGTAGATAATAAGGATATTTCATACATAGATCTTTGATTTGATTTCTTTCACAGCTCATATAAGCACCTCCAATGTTATATATGAGCCAAACACTATCATTCCACTTAAAAAGGGACTTGTTCAGTCCCCTATCGTTATTACTTCGCTGCGTTTTCTCCTGCAATGCGTCCAAATGTGAAGATATCCGCTATTGCATTACCACCTAAGCGGTTTCCTCCATGAACACCACCAGTTACTTCTCCTGCTGCCCATAGGCCTTCGATCTTTTGTCCTTCTGCATTTATTACTTCAGCTTCTGTATTGATTACAACACCACCCATCGTATGATGTAGGCTTGCTTTTCTTGGTGAAATGATAAATCCTACATCTGGATTATTTTCAATCGCATCGATGTCTATCGCACCAGCAAGTACTTCTTTACCAAATTCTGGATCGTTTTGGCTTGCTACATAGCTGTTATATTTTTCAATCATTTCACGAAGTTTCTCTTCTGTAAAGTTTGGAGAAGCTCCTGCGGCTGGAGTCTTTGTAGCTTCAGCAAGTTCTTTCAATGTACTACCATACCAAATATCACCATGGTCAACGAGGTCCTTAATCTTCTTACCCATTGCCATATCATCTAGTGAAGCACCTTGGCACATTCCATTCTCTCCATCCTTTACCTGTCCTGCATAGAAGATATAGAAGATACCATCATCTAGCTTTAAGGATGACTTTGCAAGTACATCACGTTCTGCATACTCATCCACAAAGCGATTTCCTTCGCCATCAATCCAGATTTGTTCGGAAGCATCTCCCCAGACACCATCTGTCATTGTTCCCTTGGATGGGGATGATGAAGGCATTAATTGCGCAACCCCTAAACCTGTTGTTTGTGCTCCCACATCTTGTGCCATTACAATACCATCACCTGTAACAGTACCAACATTTGTTGTAAGTGTATGATCTGTTAAATCGTCACCCCAGTACTGGTCGTATTGCTTAACCATGGCAGGATTTGCACAGTATCCACCACTTGCAAGTATTACACCCTTGGATGTATTGATGTGTACCAATGTTCCATCAGCCTTAGTAGCTTCTAGGCCGACAATATGATTGTCTTTTTCAATTAGTTTTGTGCCTGCTGTTTCTGTATAGATTGTTACACCTAGATCTTCTGCAGCTTTTTTAAGCGCATCAATGAGTGGTTTGCCATTTTGGTACTGATGCGTACGAGGCCACATTGCGCCTAATACTGTATATAGCTTGTCACCAGCACCGCTATGAGATGCAGTGTCGATACCTAAATCACCTGTCCAATCATACGCTTCTAGTGCTGTTTCAGCTAGTTTTTGTGCTAGATCTTTATTTGAGCAAATCCATGTACCGTCATTTAACTGACGTAATCCACCAATATAGATTTGCCACATATGTAAATAGATAGAATCATATCCTGGTAAATCAACACCTTCTACCTTACCCTCATTTGTGGAATAGAATGATTGAATATCCGCTTGTAAGTTCATTAGTACTTCTTTCCATTCTGGAAATTCATTGAGATGAAGTGATTCATCCTCAGGATTTTGTGATAGATAATCATCTAATGTATGTTTTTGTGCGACTGTTAGAATACGCTCTGCTTGTGCTTGTGTATCTACAGCGTTGAATGCACCACCGGCCATCATTGTATCGCCACCCAAGAAAGAACTCTTTTCAACAAGAATAACTTTCGCACCATTTTGGGCAGCTGAGATTGCGGCGGATAAGCCTGCACCACCACCTCCTACGACAGCCACATCCGTATCATAGGTCTCATCTTTTCCTGCTGTCTTATGATATGCATTTCCTTTCAGAATTTCCATATCTAATCCAGCACTCTCTGCAGCCTTACTAGCAGCACTCATAATTGCACGTGAAGCGAAAGTCGCGCCAGTCACAACATCTAAATCTGTTGTTTGGTGTTCAACGATCTCACTTGGAATACGTTCCATTGCAACAGAAGCGACGCTTTCTGTTTCATGGCACTCTGTTAAGTCGACACCTGTAATTTGTCCCTTGTCGATATGCAAAGTAACACTAACATCACCTTGCATACCAGCAGAAGTACCAGTGAAATCACCACTGATCTTCTCAGATTGTTTTTTACTTCCTTGTGTGCAGGCAGCCATGGAAATTGCTGTTGCAAAAGCTAAACTACCCTTTAAAAATTGTTTCATAAATTCCCTCTCCTGTTAATAATTTCACAATAAACCTGATATCAGCTATCAAGTCAATACATAAAAGAAGAAAAAAAAAACACTTAGTCAATCATATAACCAAGTGTGATGCCAAAATAGAATTCATCGTCTTTTTGATAAGCTAAATAGACCCTGCCAAAAAGATCTTTATTCAATGGATAATTGTGTTGTTTTAGATATTTCTTAAGTGGTTCAATATCCTGTTGTGTCAGTTGAAATGGATTTTTTGTTTCTATATAAAGCTGAACAGTATTACAACCTGTATAATGATAACAATCTGTTGTAATCTTTGTATCGAGTAACTGTGAGTACTTCTCCAAGATTCCAAAGCCCATTTCCATCTTCAAGATATGATCTTCTTGCAGGGATTGAAATGGAATATGCAGCGCCACATAGGAAAATGGGAATGCATCTGATAGTTTAACTATCTCACGATAATCTTCTGCCGTTAATTCTTCATTAATCCCCACACTGAATATCATCCAGCATTGCGGCACTTGAAACATCGATATACGACTCTTGTTGTTAGATACATATTTAATGTAGTCCATTGTCTCTTCCAGACGTTTTAATCGTGCTTGTTCCTTTTGGATGGATAATTGAATGAGTTGCCTTTGTTGATGAAGTTGTCGATTTAATGCATTTTCCTCCAATGTACAAGCAAGTTTTGTTTCCTCTATATTCAAAGAGAAACTGCGTAACATTTCCATATGCATGATTTTTAAAGCATCTAGATCATCAAAGTCACGATATTGATTATCTTGATTACGTTTACTGTGCAATAATCCAATCTTATCGTAATAGCGTATCTTACTGCTATTCATCCCTAATTTTCTTGCGATATCAATTACCTTCATGCATGTTTCCCCTTTTAAAAAAGCTGAGTATATCACTCAGCATAGAATATGATACTTTTACCTGTCAATAAATGATAGGCCTCTAGATATTTTTCGATTGTCTTATCGATAACATCTTGTGGTAGAAGATAATCACTATCTGAATTTTGTTTTAACCAGTCTCTTACAAATTGCTTATCAAAAGATGGTTGAGACTTACCAGGTGCATATCCTTCCACTGGCCAAAAACGACTGGAATCAGGTGTTAGCATCTCATCTGCCAGGACTATTTCTCCACTTTCATCAAGACCAAACTCAAACTTGGTATCTGCGATAATAATACCCTTCTGGTATGCGTAGTCAGCACATTTCTGATACAAAGCTAATGTATAATCACGGATCTTTTCAGCATACTCTCTTCCCTTTTCAGGATATATTTTCTCCAGCACTTCAACAGATTTTTCAAAACTAATATTCTCATCATGATCACCAATTTCTGCTTTTGTAGATGGAGTATAAATCGCTTCTGGCAGCTTATCACATTCACGTAAACCTGCAGGCAATTGAATACCACACACAGTTTGATCTTTTTGATAGTTTACCCAACCTGAACCTGTGATATATCCTCTTACGATACATTCAATCGGTAACATCTCTAACTTCTTACATAACATGGAACGGCCAGAAAATTTGTCATTTTGAAAGTATGCAGGCATGTCATTAACATCAGTGGAAATCATATGGTTCTTTACAATATCTTGTGTTAATGTAAACCAGAACTTCGACATTTGGGTTAAAATAACACCCTTGTTTTTTACATTGTTCTTTAAGATAACATCAAAAGCTGAGATACGATCGCTAGCGACCATAATTAAGGCATCATTTACATCATAGATTTCTCTGACTTTGCCTTCTTTGATTGGAGCATACTCTTTCATATTTTATCCTCCTGTTGAAAGATATAGAAAAAACGGCATTCAATGAATACCGCTACATCACAATGTTACCAAACTCATCCTCTTGTTTGGATAAAGCCACAATAGCCTTATAAACTCCATACAATGTTGGAATTCCAGTCCAGCAGAAAACAACGGAATAAAGTCCTGCTTTCTTATGTCCTGCATAAAATTCTTGCGCACCAAAGGTGCCAAAAAAGAATGCAAACAACACATATATAATCTTATTTACAACATGTGTACTTAAATCACTTGAAAAATTAAGAGTGATTGAATCTACCGAAGCATCTTTAGATATCACTACATTATTCTCATTGCGATAAATTTGGACTCTATCACCAACTTTTGGATCGTAATTAAAATATGCAATATCAAACTCTTCTAAAGAGCCATCATCTCCACCGATTGATACAATTCTATTTTCAATACGAACAACTTTTTTCATAAAAGCTCCTCCATATGGGTATTATATACAATCATTCTTTACTTGTCATTATCGTCATTGCCTTAGGATGAATTTCGATGGTAACATCCTTGTGTTTACCACCATCTTCTCCATCTAATGTCCAAGCGGTTTTCTCTTCTGTAATAATCTCAATCTTCTTCGCTTTAAAGGCTCTGACATATTGTGGATCAATTTCACCAGAAGCGACGTTACGTAATACGTTACGTAACACATCCAGATTATCTAAAGCTGCTACTAAGATAACTTCAAACATACCATCATCTAGGCTTGTATCTTCATAGAAAGGTAATTTAAATCCTCCAACTGATGGTGAATTTGAGATAGCCCCAAAGACAAATACACCCTCTTCTTCTACTCCATCATGGATGATTTTCATCTTCGTATGATTTGTTAAACTAGATGATAGATTCCCTAAAGCATTGAGGACATATGCTCCATATCCAAGTATCTGCTTGGATATACGTGATGTCTCATAGCTTGTTGCGGTAAAGGCCCCAAAGGCAGCCACATAGTTAAAGTATGTATCGTTGAATTTACCAACATCATATTGAAACGCATTACCAAAGGCAATTGCTCGACAATATGATTCAATGGTTCCATTTTCATCAATCGCTTTACTGAAATCATTTGTTGTACCACCAGCGATATAACCAATAGGTAAATCAATGTGATTGTTTAACATCACATTGACAACACGGTTGAGTGTACCATCACCACCATATACAACAACCAATTCATATTCATGGGCATGGGTTGTTAATATCACCTCTGAACCCATACCATGACTAGGCATAATCGGAAAACAAGTCACAACACAATCAAAGATTGTTAAGTTCTTGATAACATCAAAAACTACTTTATTAATTGCATTATTACCTGCATCAGGGTTATATAAGAACATCACCTTTTTACTCATACGATCACCTACTTTATAAACATTGTATCACAAGGATAAGTATCTATTTCACCAGGTTCTTTAAAAGTGTTTTTAGTTCATCTGAACAGTCTTGTTTTAAGACTGGGAAAGCTTGATTTCCAGATATGAACATATTATAGAAGTAATCTTCTGTTTCAACCACTGTATATAATTTGTTTAACGCAACTGTGCTTTCACCTACAGGTATCTGCATGTTTACTTCCTTTTCGTTAAATATGTAGCGAATTGTATATTCTTGATATGGACTTGATTGATAGACATTCTTAATCGTGTTGTTAATTTGCATATACCAGATTACTGGATAGAAAACTGTAACGATTAATACAAGAATAGCTGCCGATATCATATCTGCCACAAATAATGCGATTGTAGCGATACATAGTAACACAAGGCACAAAACTAATCTTTTGATAAAACGCTGTTTATGCATTACCCAATTGATTTTCATGTATTTTTCAAAGTTCATCTCGAAATCTGTTTTTAATGTATTTTCCATATTCATACTCCCTTCAAAACATCATTAATCATAGACATTGATCTACATACTCGCAAGGTTGTGATAGATTGGACATAAAGAAAAAGGAGATTTCTCTCCTTGCTGTATTTGTTATAAAGTTGCTTTCCAAAGACCGTGAAGATTGCAGAACTCATAAGCTGCTACAACTTCATCACCTTCATTTAATACGAAGGTAGCTTCTGGCTTGTCTGTTGGGTTTAGGGCTTTACGTTGAACACCATTCTTTGTTTCTAGGGCAATGAATTGAATGGAGTGCTCTTCGCTCATTGGGTGAATCACGGAGCCCACTACAACGTGTACCTTATTACCATCGACTGTAATCACTGGAACATGCTTCTCTCCTGCAGCGTCTGTTGAATTGGCTACAAGCTCAACCATGTCTGATCCATTGGATGTAAATGTTGTGTCATCTCCTAAGATAACTTCAATAATTTCTTTTGTTGTTCTGTTAATGTAAAATTTCATAATTCTCACTCTTCCTCTTTCTTTTTTATTCTGCTGTATATGTACGTGTTGCGTATTCTTGATCCAATAAGTACAGTGTCTTTAGATCTTCACCAAACAATTCCATTCTTTGGATTAAGTCGTTGGCATTCTTTTCTTCTTCTGCTTGTTCTGAGATAAACCAATCTAAGAACTGTGTTGTACGGTAATCATTTACCTTGCTTGCTTCAGCATAGATCGCATTGATAGATGCTGTAATGAACTTCTCATGAGCATAAGCAGCCTTTAACACATCAATATTTTCTTTAGACTTTGACTCTGGCTTTGCAATTGCTTCATAAGTAACCTTTTCATCATTGTCATGTAAATAAGCGATGAACTTTAACGCATGGTCCATTTCTTCCTTAGCCTGGATGTTATACCAGTTAGCGAAACCATCTAATCCCTTTTCAGTAAAATGGTTTGCAAATTCTAGATACAAGTAAGCACTGTACATTTCTTTGTTAATCTGATCGTTGATTAGTTTTGAAACTTTGTTCTCCATAACGAGTTCCTCCTATCTGTAAACACCTATAAGATAGTTGAAATGTCTTTCATTTTCAAGGAACATGCTCAAACTATAAAAAGACTTAGAATTTCTTCTAAATCTCATAATCAATACAAGAACGTGCCTGAATCTTATCTTTTAATAAAGCTTTTAATTTTAAGTGCTCTGGATGAACTTGGTATGCACTTAATGCTGCAAAGGATACAAAGTCAAACACTAAAGCAAAATCATAGTTTGTAGGATCTGCATCCTTGTGATTACATACCACTTCACCACTAGCAACTTCCTCTAAACCAGTAAGTGTTTTAGCTAGAGTTACTGCCTCTTTCAAGCCTTCTTCATGATTTTCAGCCTGAAGTTTAAACATAACAATGTGTCGAATCATATTTTATTACTCCAAATTTAGATGATAACGTAGGATATATACATTAGCCGCAAAAAATACAACATTCATAATAATCGAATAGATTAATGTCATTGTTTGGTAACTCATATAGTTAAGAGCATGCATATACTGTGCTGCACCAAACGTCACTACAAAGATAGATGGAAATTGGAATAGAGATGGAACTACAATACCCAAGATAATAAATGTAGCGATGCCAACGAGTAACCGATGTTCTGGGAATAAGTTACCAATTGAATAGCATAGATAAATGAGCAACAAGAACTGTGATGCGGAGAATAGATAAGCTGCACATAGCTCTAAGAATCCTAAATCCAATACTAGCTTGAGTGCATGAACTAACCAATCAAAATCAAGAGTACGAATCAAATCAATGAATTGACCAGTGCCAATCATTATACCTACAAAGCAAACTAGTTGTGCTAGTACGAATAGTACAACATAGATCAAATATGTAATTACTTTACTTAATAGAAGTTCCCAGGTAGTTACTGGTAATGTATGCATCAAATATCCTTGTCCAGACAATAGGTTCTTATGGAAATGCTGTACGGAAGATCCAAAGATCATCATAAATGTCGCAACAACAATTCCCATAACCATCAAAACCAAAATAAACGAAGCTGTCGAAGAGCTACTTGTGTAGAATGGATCATATGCCATTCTTTCTGACATGATGTGAAGATTGGTATTCACTGACATGCCAAGTACAATGGATAATAAAAATTCAGCACCAATCAAGATTAGAAATAATTTATAAGTTGATTTAAACTCAAAATGAATTAATTTACCTAGCATGCGAATACCTCTCTGAATAATGCGTCTACTGACTTACCTTCTTTTTCACGAATATCATCTATACTGCGATGGAATACAATTTCTCCATCTCGGATGAAAATAGCTTCATCTAATACAGGTTCTACATCTGCAATCAAGTGCGTAGAGATGACAACCAATGCATTCTCACTATAGTTTCCAATGATCGTACGTAAGATGTAATCTCTAGCCGCTGGGTCAACCCCACCAATTGGTTCATCTAAGAAATACACCTTCGCTTCACGACTCATCGCAAGTACAAGTTGTACTTTTTCTTTATTACCCTTTGATAAATTCTTAAGCTTATCTTTTAGCTGAATATGTAATTCTTCTAACATCTTCAATGCGCGATCATAGCGGAAGTCATCATAGAAACTCTTGAACATATTTAGCAGTTCACCAACATTCATCCAATCTAATAGATAATCCGCATCTGGTAGATACGATACAACCGCCTTGGTTTCAATTCCTGGCTTTTTACCATCGATAAAGATACCACCCTCTGTTGGAGTCAACAAACCATTGGCAAGCTTTAACATTGTTGTCTTACCACTACCATTAGGACCAAGTAAACCTACAATACGTCCTGACTCTAATGAAAGATCAACGTGATTTAACGCTACTTTATTGCCGTATTTCTTTGTTAAACCTTTGCATTCAAACATTACACTCATCATTCTTCTCCTTGCATATTAATAAAATCAATCATTTCTGCTTTGGAATATCCTAGCTTTTTTAACTTAACGTAATATCCCTCTGTTAGGCTTTTTGCCTCTTCATTCTTGATACCATCAAGCATTGATTTATCTTCACTGACAAAACGACCTGCAGTACGTTGTGTATATACAAGGCCTTCTTGTTCAAGTCCTGTAAGTGCCCTTTGCATCGTATTAGGATTTACTCCAGATTCTTCCGCTAATTCACGAACAGATGGTAATTTGGAACCTGCTGGATATACACCCGTCACAATTCTTCGTTTGATAATACTGACCAATTGTGGATAAATTGCTTGATCACTTCTAAATTCCCAACTCATCATTTCTCCTTCTGTATTACTGTCTTAATACACCATTATATTAATACAGTAATATGTATCTGTCAAATATAATTATTTATCGTTTTTCAATAAAAAATTATTGAATTACAGAAATAAATGTACTATGATACTTTCACAAGGAGGACTTGATTATGCAATCTAGTTCAAAACATATACGTAATAGCATATTACTTACACGCATTCTGATATTGTTTATTGCGCTTATCGCAATCTATATCATTGTCAATAGCGTTTCTATCGCATCAGAGTTTATTTACAGCCGAAATATCTCATCCCTTTCAATAGAAAATCAGATTGTACTTGCCTGTGGCATCGGCTATATTGGCTTAGCTGTATTACTTCGCCTTCTATACATCATCAATCAACTTCTTGTAAATATCTCTAAAGAAAATGTATTTATCACTGCGAATGTAAATCTATTAAGGCATGCAAGTCTTTGTTGTTTAGCAGGAAGTGCTCTTGCCTTCTTACTAGCAGCGATTTGGTCTAAGCTCTTCTACAGTATTGTATTTGCGGCCATCTTCTTTGCTTTGATTATTCGTATTATCCAAAATATATTCCAACAGGCAATTCGTATGAAAGACGAATTAGACCTGACAATATGAGGTGACTTATGCCTATTCATGTTGATCTAAATGTCATTATGGCAAAACGTCATATCAGTGCTGGTGAACTTGCTGAAAAAATTGATATTACTCCAGCCAACCTATCAATTCTAAAAAATGGAAAAGCCAAGGCAATTCGTTTTTCTACGCTGGAATCGTTATGTAAAGTCCTAGATTGCCAACCAGGAGATATACTCACCTATGAACCAGAATAAACAACCTATGATTGCACGTGACACACTCTTATTCTATATCGCAATCGCAACATATATATTTGGATACTTGTATGCTTCACTTGTTGTAATCTACTTTGCCTTTGCAAAGCTAGCAGTACTATACATTCTTATTGTAGAAGTTAGTGCATCTTGCCTTCATAAAGAACGCACAAAAGAATCTATCCTATGGGCATGTCTACTATTGTTTCAAGGTGTCCTTCTAGGATTTGATCATTCTTTCGAATCCGAAAAGCTGGTATTACTACACGCAAATGTCATCTACTATACACTTTGTCGTTTTCAGAAGTTGTCACTACCAAACACGAGCGAAACAATCCTATTAGATTTCTTTGAAGGTTGGATTATTCAACCATTATCGCATATATTTGCACGTATTATTCATATCATCAAATACATGTGTACACACATTCATTCTAAACAACTAAAGACAGTAGTATTTAGTTTAGTTATCTTAATTCCACTTGTTTTATTCGCGTTAAGCCAACTATCCGCAATTGATTTAAACTTTGCAAACCTAACAACAAGTCTTTTTAGATCCATCTTCCATCCTTTCAATACAATCTATTTCTTCCGTATCATTTGGAGTTTACCAGTTGGAGCATATCTATTCGGACTTATCAGCAGTTGTATCCTTAGCGATAAACCTTTTATATCGTATGATGGTTGTAGAGAGTTCTTCTTAAAGAAAAAAGTGATTCCACTTATCTCTATTCGTATTACAAATTTTGTATTACTTGCACTCTATCTTGTATTCTTTATTTTTCAATTATCAGAGTTACCCACTGTATTAGCTGCACCTAGTGCAGAGAGTTCTTGTATCTATGCAGTAAGAGGTTTTTGGAACTTCTTCCGTATTATGGGATTAAATATCCTTCTTATCCTAGTATTAAGCTTCTTAGTAAGAAGTGAAGATACCACAAACACAAAAGCAGAAACATATATGTTGTTATTTACAACAATATGTTTTAACTTGCTTGCATGTTTAAAATTAGGACTATACTTCTTTACTTACGGTTATACAGAACGAAGAGTGATTGCTCTATGGTTACTTATTTCCATCTTGATTTCTCTTTTCTTGATTTTCATTCGTATGCATAAGAAGTTTAATTTGATTCAGTTTATAACTGCCTCATTTGTGACAAACTACATTCTCTTCCTATACATACTTCCGCTTCTCTATCCAACTACTTAGCTTTAAAAAAGTGGTCACCTCGCTTATGAAGTGACCACTTTTTATTTCACTCAATCAACACTCAATACCGTGTATTCACCTAAGTCATTGACTGTTTTACGTAATACTGTTTCATCCACTTTAGACTTCATATGAACGTGTACCGTCTTTAAATCAGAGTCTACAACTGCATATACACCATCTAGTGTATTCAACGCATTCTCAACTTTTGAAGCGCAATGTCCACATGTCATACCATCCACAGTAAGCACTGCTTCAAATGGATAATGTGCAAGATTCTTATCTGCGACCTTCACATTTGCATGACCGTTACAGCCTCCTCCACACGATCCTCCGGATGAACAACAGCCAGAAGTTCCTCTTTTAATTACGGAGCGAATTGCAATTGCAAGCACAACTACTAATACGCCACCTACTACTACTGTACCCATACTACCTTCTTTCTAAATGCAGTTAACCTGCGCTATAGTTCTTACCTATTTCTTTTCCTTTTTCACAAAGGTATACAATGCCATAGTATTCTTTGTTGAGATATCCTTCATGTGCTAGCTTTGTTAACATCGCACAGACACTTGGTCTAGAAACATTTAGTTCTTTTGCAAGTGCTATGCTACGTACACCACTACCACTTGGATCTAAGCGAAGTAATGTAACTAAGTATTTAATCTTCGCTGATGTCAATTTGTGTATAGACATTATACATACACCTTTCTAAATAAGGTACAGGTTTCCCTGCACCTTATGGTAAATCATTATTTTTCTTTATAACCTGGACGCACAAGTCCCCAGATGATAGCCACGATACATACAATAGCAACAGCTAATCCGATTGGATGGATGTTACCTGTAACTGCAGAACCTACCTGGTAGATAATCAGTGCGATTACATAAGCTAGACCACACTGGTAAGCAATTGCAAACCATGTCCACTTACCATTATTCATCTCACGACGGATAGCACCGATTGCCGCAAAGCAAGGAGCACATAGTAAGTTAAATGCTAAGAATGAGTAACCTGCAATCGCGTTATTGTTGAAGGCATTTGCCATAGATGTAAAGATCTGCCATCCATTTTCAGCAACTTCACCTGCACCATAGAGGACACCCATTGTACCTACAACGTTCTCCTTAGCAATTAATCCAGTGATAGCCGCAACAGCTGCACGCCAATCGCCCCAACCTAATGGTACGAAGATGACTTTGATTGTATTACCGATTACAGCTAGGATTGATTCAGATTGTTCAACAGCACCGAATCCATCTGCTGTAAAGCCATAGCTTTGTAAGAACCATACAAGTACAGTCGCAAGTAAGATGATTGTTCCTGCCTTCTTAACGAAGGAAGAACCACGCTCCCACATGGAGTGTAAGATGTTGGAAGGTGTTGGCCAGTGATAAGCTGGAAGTTCCATAACGAATGGAGCAGGTTCACCCGCAAACATCTTTGTCTTCTTTAGCGTAATACCAGAGATAACGATAGCCGCGATACCTAGGAAGTATGCACTTGTAGCGACAAGTCCAGACTTATCAAAGAAGGCACCTGCAATTAACGCAATCACTGGAAGCTTAGCAGAACATGGAATAAATGTTGTTGTGATAACAGTCATACGACGGTCACGTTCATTTTCAATTGTACGTGATGCCATGACACCTGGTACACCACAACCAGTACCAATTAACATAGGAATAAAGCTCTTACCGGATAGACCAAACTTACGGAAGATACGGTCCATAACGAACGCAATACGAGCCATATAGCCACAACCTTCAAGGAAGGCTAGGAAGAAGAATAATACTAACATCTGTGGTAAGAAACCAAGTACCGCACCAACACCAGCAACGATACCATCAAGGATCAAGCTTTGTAACCACTCAGCACAGTTGATAGAAGTTAAGAAGTTACCTAATACTACAGGTAAGCCATCTTGCCATGGTCCATAGCTAGCTGCTTCTGGTTCTTCTTCATCAGAATACTTTTCGTAATCTGCATATGTTACTTGACGAGTTTCTTCAATATCACCCTCATCATTGTGGATTTCAGCTGATACTGTCAATCCTTCTAGTTGATCACTATTTAGAACTGTGATTTCTGTTTCACCTTCATCATCTTCGCTTGTAGTGATATAACCCTTCTCTACAGCTTCATCAATGAAAGCTTGTCTAGCTTCTTGGTCTGCACTGTATGTGCCTGAATCCTCATTGAATTCTTCACGACCCATACCAAACCAGAACCATCCATCACCGAATAGTCCATCATTTACCCAGTCAGTGGCACCTGTACCAAATGTCTGAATGGATACGTAGTAGACAATAAACATAACAACCGCAAAGATAGGAAGACCTAACCAACGGTTAGTAACGATATTATCGATCTTATCAGATACACTTAACTTACCAGCATTCTGCTTTGTATAGGAACCCTTTAAGATTTCTGTAATGTAGTTATAACGAGCATTTGTAATAATAGATTCGGCATCATCATCTAGTTCTTTTTCAACATCAGCGATGACTTTCTCAACATCTGCTTTCTTTGATTCATCAAGATTTAGCTTTGCTAGAATCTTATCATCTCTTTCAAATACCTTAACTGCATACCAACGCTTTTGTTCAGCAGAGATATCTGTTAATACTGTATCTGTGATTGTACTTAATGCTGTTTCAATCTTGTCATCAAATTTATGAACTGGATTATGACTCTTAGCCTCAGCTGCTTTAATCGCAGCTTCTGCAGCTTCCATAATTCCCTTTTCTTTTAATGCAGAGATTTCAACAATCGGACAACCTAACTTCTTGCTTAAAGCATCGATGTCAATCTTATCTTCTGACTTATTGACTAAGTCCATCATATTGACAGCAATCACAACAGGAACACCAATCTCTAGCAATTGGGTTGTTAAGTATAAGTTACGTTCAAGGTTAGTACCATCGACAATATTTAAGATTGCATCTGGATGTTCACCTATTAAATAGTTACGAGATACAACTTCTTCAAGTGTATATGGTGATAATGAGTAAATACCTGGCAAGTCCTCAATAATCACATCAGGGTGTTTCTTTAATTTACCCTCTTTCTTCTCTACAGTTACACCTGGCCAGTTACCAACATACTGATTCGAACCTGTTAAGGCATTGAACAATGTTGTTTTACCACTATTAGGGTTACCAGCAAGTGCAATCTTCAAACGTACATCTGCCATTTCTATCTTCCTCCTTATCCCTTACTCTACTTCAATATTTGCGGCATCGTCCTTACGGATGGACAATTCATATCCACGTACTGTCACTTCAATTGGATCTCCAAGTGGAGCAACCTTACGAACATAGACTTCCACTCCCTTAGTGATGCCCATGTCCATGATTCTGCGTTTCACAGCACCTTCTCCATGTAGCTTAACTACTTTCGCTGTACTTCCAATCGCAACTTCTTTTAATGTGTTCATTCTATCCTCCTTATATCATGACTTTAGAAGCCATTTCTTTCCCTATCGCAATTCGTGTTTCTTTCACGTTGACAATCAAACTTCCGTTCACTTCGGTTATCACAGTCGCATTTCCACCAACAACAAAACCAAGATCAGATAAGTGCTTCTTTACTTCCGCACTGCCGCCAATCTTGATGATTTTGTATTCTTGACCAATGACTCCTAAAGATAGTGGCATCATGACGTAACCTCCTCATGAGCCTAACATAGTTAGGTTCAATTAACTATTGTTAGTTTAGACTCACTAACTGGCATTGTCAATAAAATATGAAAAATCACTTAAATTATTTTCATATCGTCAAGCAAAGTGATTATTCATATTTCTTTAACGATGTTACACTTTATACATATTTGTAAATTTGTCATAAATCTATTGGAAAAATCCTATAAATTTCATATAATACCAATTATGAAAGTTAGAGAGTCCTATGAATAAATACGTTATCGCTACATCGTCAACTTCAGATTTACCAGCTGAATATCTAAAGGAACATAACATCCCTTTTATCTCATATACATATACGATTGATGATCAGGTTTACACAGATGATTGTACAGAGGAAGGAAGAAAATTCCTCATGTCACAAATGCGTCAGGGTAAGCTACCAAATACATCACAAATTACAGAGTTTGCCTACTATGAATTCTTAAAGCCATTTGCCCAAGAAGGATTAGATATCTTATTTGTTGATATGTCACGTGCTGTATCTTCATCCATCAATAACGCCGAGCGCGCAATCAAGTCTTTACGCGAAGAATTCCCTGAACGTAAAATCACCTTACTAGATAGTTACTGTATTACAAGTGGTCTTGGCCTCTTCTTAAAACAACTGATTAAACGTCATGAAGAAGGTTGGGACTATGATCAAATACTACAATGGGGAGATGAACATAAGTATGAATACATTCATCGCTTCATGGTAGAAGACTTACACTGGTTAAGACGTGGTGGAAGATTATCAAACGCCTCCGCAATTCTTGGTACGATATTATCTATCAAACCATTGATCTATATTCCTGATGATGGAACCCTTGTTTCATTCAAACAAGTTCGTGGTCGTAAGAAAGCCTTCCGCTCCTTGATTGAATCCTGTGCTGATGATATCGCAGACTACACCAAGGATGAAGAGATTGCGATTATACACTCTGATGCCTATGAGGATGCTGTTAGTTTCCGTGATAGTTTCCTAGAAGCTTATCCTCAGTTTAAAGATACACAGATTACCATCCTATCACTTGGAGCTGTTATCGGTTGTCATGTTGGTCCAGACTTTATGGCAATCACTTACCACGGTAAACATCGTATCAATGTTAAATAAAGGGGCTGTAACGATTAAGTGAATTTTATAGATTTACTTGAGGCGTACAGCCTCTTTTCTTGTGCTGTTTTCATCTGTTGGTATATAACATCATAAAAATAGATGTTTTATATCTATTTTGGACACACTAAAAACAACC
>JALENJ010000042.1 GCA_022767445.1 Erysipelotrichaceae bacterium
CACAATATGATACTTACAGTTCCATCTCGTATGTGATAGACTTGAATCGTCTTTTGGCTTTGTTGCCATTGATATCTCCTCCTTATATTTTGAATTTCGGTTGTCAGCCTTATTCAATTATATACGGAGGCTTTTTTCATCGCTTAAGCTTTTCCCTTCTCATACGCTTAGCGTATGGTTTTTATAGGAAACTTCGTTTCCTATAATGAGAAAAAGCGGATCTCATAATCCGCTCTCAAATACTGTATCTAATTTCTCTCGTAAGAATGTGGCTGCGTGTTTACAGATGTCTAACCAGTTATCCTGCCCTGTATACCAGAACTCTCCCGTAAACATACGTACACCCATATCCTTTAGACATTGGATGTCATTTACATAATCTGTGTGACCTGTACCAAAAGTGATTTCACGGTAGTGTCCTGGAATTGTTTCCTTTAGATGTGCTGCGATGATATGTCCATTCCCTGTCTTTAAATCATCAATCACACTAGTACCGTATATCTTTTCTGCATTGGTTAAATTACCAATATCAGGATAGATCTGTAAGTAAGGATTATTCACTTTCTCTACGTAGTACATTGCCTTATTGACGGTATCCATAAAAGGTGTTTCCATCGTTTCAAATCCCATCACAATTCCAAACTTGGCAGCCATATTGGTGACATTATATAGATTGTTGATGAACATCTGTTTTGTTTGTGGAGTTCCCTCTTTGTAATATACGTCATAACCTGCAAGTTGAATCATACGTATACCTAAGTCTTGAGCAAGTAAGATTGCTTTCTCCATGATTTCTAAGCTTCTTTTTTGTGTTGATTCATCTAAATCTCCAAGTGGATATTTACGATGTCCGCTTAGACACATGGAATGGATTGGTACACCTGTTTCCATGATTGCATGTTTTAGCTCATCTCTTTCTTCTTGTGACCAATCTAAGCGTGAGAGTTTATCATCTGTTTCATCGATGGATATCTCTAGCCAATCAAATCCTGATTCTTTACAGATGGTAAGTTTTTCTTTCCAGCTTAGTGTTTTAGGCATGGATTTTTCGTACATACCTAAGCGATATGCTTTATTGTCCATAGTAGGCTCCTGCTCCATGCTTACGTAGATAGTGTTTATCTAATAGATCTTGTTGCATGGTTTCCTTTTGTGGGTTCAACATGAATGCATGGTAATTCATAAAGCTTACTTCTTCTAATACAACTGCGTTGTGCACTGCATTTTCTGGATCAGTCCCCCATGTAAAAGGTCCATGGCTATGAACAAGTACTGCTGGAATATCATCTGGGTTCTTATCTTTGAATGTTTCCACAATGACATTTCCTGTTTCTAATTCATATTCGCCAGCAATTTCTTCTGGTGTCATTTTACGTGTACATGGAATTTCTCCATAGAAGTAGTCACCCTGTGTTGTGCCCAATGGTTTTACACCAAGCCCTGCTTGAGCAAAGCTTACTGCCCATTTACTATGGGTATGCACGATACCTCCGATATTTGGAAATTTACGATATAACACTAGGTGTGTATCTGTATCGGAAGATGGTTTATATTTTCCTTCTACCTTTTTACCTGTTGCTAAATCTACAACTACCATATCTTCAGGTGTAAGTTCACTATACTCAACGCCTGATGGCTTAATAACCATCAATCCTTTTTCACGGTCAATACCGGAAACATTTCCCCATGTAAATACAACGAGATTATTTTTAGGTAATTGCATATTTGCTTCATAGACGATTTTCTTTAAATTTTCTAACATACGAATTCCTCGATTGTATAGAGTGCAATTTCGTTTGTTTCTCTATTCGCAACGAATATCTTCTGTTTATCGCCATCTTTAAATACAAGGGCATTTGTTGGTCCTGCCTTTGTATCTATCAATTCACTCGTATATGTGTCGTGTTCTCTATCATACTTGAAAAGATATAGGCTCATATCTTCTTTGCGGTATCCATAGATACCGTATTGAACACCTTCTATTTCAAGTGGATATATCGCATGCAAAAATGGTTTCTTCATTGAATCTTGCCATACCTTTTGATACTGATTATTAACTAACTTGTAAACAGATAGTGTATCGCCATGGAATGGCGCAAATGCCATAAGTTCTTTTTGACCATCACCATCAAAGTCTAGATATAGCATATCTGATGTTGGTTCATCTAATAGCTGTTCATAGGACCATTCACCGTCACTTTCTTGTGGTGGAATGACTTTATAGATACCATTTTTAGCGCCGATGATTGCGATTTGATAATCGTTTTCTTCTGTCTTAAAGAAACCGTGATTCTGGGTAAGTCCACTGATGAGTGGTGTTAATTCCAGTTGATGGTCTTCATCATAAATGGAGATATCCTCTGGTAGTTTCGCTACCCATACACGACCAGGACATGTCCAGTCATCCTTGAATGCATGTGCACTCTTTAATGTGCATGCAACAATATATTTTTGATGGTTTCTTTCAATGACGCCAAAGCGATGTACAAATGGTAATTTACATAGTGTATGTATTTCCCACTTACCATCTTTGCGTAAGTAATAAACAATTTTTGAATCTGCACCGTTGTTTGGTGAGTAGAACTTCCACGTTGCTAGTAATGTTGGATATGCTTGATTTGGATATTGTTCTAGTGACATAACACCACCTGGTCCATCCCATAGCTCCTCTTTAAAGTTTCCTTCGTAGTCATATAAGTAACATGGATCTTCTTTCTCTGCTGCACATGCTAGGTATTCCTTACCATCGAATTCGACTTTTGCAAGTGCATAGCATTTGTTCAACTCTCCCAGTACTTTCTTTGTTACAATCATTACAAACCTTTCTAAAAGGCTACTGCATTGCAGTAGCCCTAATTTCTATTCTGCAAAGCCAGCTTCTTTTAAAAGTGCTTGTGCCTCTTTATCAGATAATACATTTTTCATGCCACAGATTTTAACGCCTTTTTTCTCAGCATCTTCGAACATGTTTTTGAAATTCAGTGGGCAGAATACCACATCATATTGTGTTGCGGCACTCTTACCTTCGGATAAAGAACAGTGATGGATATTTGAAACAGCAACACCTAAATCTTTACATGCCTTTTCAACTCTCATCTTCATCATCAATGATGTGCCTGCTCCATTTGCACACGCAACTAATACTTTAATCATCGCTTATCACTCCTTTTTGATTTTCTCTTTATAAGCTTCGTAGTCCTCTACACATAGGAAGTATGTTTCTGGATGGTTACGATATTGTAATTGTGGAATTAAGATTAATACGATTAGGATAGCTGCAAGTCCAATGAATCCAGCATACTTCATGATGACTGTGAAGATTGGCCATACAACTGCCCAGTCCCACATACCTAAGTATCCACCATGTGCAGCAAGTCCTACCCAGCTAGCGATGAATGCACCACCGAATACTTGGCAAAGACCTGAGATGAACGGGAATAACATAGCTGCCTTGATACCACCCTTATTATTTGCATATACAGCGATTGTAGCGTTATCAAAGAATACAGGAACGAATCCAGCAATTACGATTGTTGGTGACTTCAATAGAATCAATGTAACGATAGCGATAAATTGACCTAAAGCACCGAATAAGAAACCAATTGTTACGGCATTTGGGCTACCAAAACCATATGTAGCGGCACAGTCGATACCAGGTACTGCACCATGCAAGAATGCATTAGAGATACCCTGGAATGAATTTGTTAACTCTGTTACGAATGTACGTACACCAAGTTGTAAGATAGCTAGATATACAGCAAACTTCAATGAAGTATCTACTACATACATGAAGAAACTTGCATTAGCTCCAAGTACTTGCATTTCAACAAAGTAATCTTTTCCTAAAACTACCATGATTGCACCGAAGAAGATCAACATCAAGATAGATGTAGATACCATGTTTTCATTGAAGATTGACATGAAACCAGGTAATTGAATATCTTCGATACGCTTAGAACTCTTCTTATTTCCAAATAACTTCTTAGATAAGAAAGTGAATAATGCAACACCAAACATCTGTTGGTGAGCGATACAGAAGCCACCACCATCTGTTAAATCCTGTGAAATTTCAACTGTTAGGTTAGAACCTACTGCCCAATATAGACCTAAGATTAAGGACATGACAATTAAGATAGGTGTTTCACCCAATTGTGGGAAGCAGAATAAGATTAACCAGAAAGCTGTAGCTGCTTGTTGCATCTGTACGTGACCTGTTGTAAATACAGCACGTAGCTTTGTGTATTTGTTAAACTTAACAAGAATTAAATTAAAGATAAATGCAATTAAGAGTAAGAACATAACTTGTGAGAAGCTACGTCCAATTCCCTCCATTGCGGATTGAACGGCATTTTGTCCAAAGTATGGATCGATAACCATCGCATCTAAGTTAAAGCGGTCCTTAAGTCCAAGTAAGATAGGTCTAAAGTTACTTACCAATCCACCAGAACCAACATTCAAGATCAAGAAACCTACAACGGCTTTGATGAATCCAGCAAGTGAGTCATACCACTTTTTCTTTTGAAGAATGTAACCAACTAAAACGATTAAACCAATAAAGTATGCAGGTTTGGTTAATATGTTACTTGCGAACCATACCCAAATGTCGTATAAAAAGCTCATAATTATCCCCCTAATTATATTTAGTGATGATTGCTTTTAAATCATCATCATTTTTTGCTTGTAGAAGATCAGCAACGATCTCCTCATTCATTAGCAGTTCTGACAGTTGCATCATATTATTTAAGTGCTCTTCATTATTGACAGCAGCGAGTGTAAAGAATAATCTTGCGTCTTTCTCTCTATCATTATTATCAAAGACAACAGGTTTCTCTACTTTCATAAAACTGATACCAGTCTTATATACGCCCTCTGCCCCTAATGTTGAATGTGGCATTGCCACATCCTTTAAGATGACAACGTATGGACCATATTCACTGATACACTTAATAATTGCTTCAACATATCTTTCATCAATGAATCCTTCTTTAATTAGCGTTTCTCCGCAACCTTTAATAGCCTCTTGCCAGCTAGCGAATTCTTGATGATAACTTGTCAGATTGTTGTCTAAAATCTTTTCTAATAACATTGCTTTCCACCCCTATAAAATACTTGGGAATGGAACATTGCGTTTCTTTGTAAAGCAATCTTCAAAGCCACGGCGATAGTGGAACTTGAGTAAGTCCTTATCTAGAGGCCATGTATATTTTCCACCAACATCCCAAATAAATGGATGGAACTTGTAGTGTAGTACATCTTTCTTGAAATTATATACAAGCATAATTTCTTCTGGATCAGCCTTCATGTTTGTCCATACATCGTGATGTAATGGAATAATTACTTTCGCATTTGTAGCTTCGCCCATTCTACACATGTCTACAGATGTCATCTTATCTTGACAACCAACAGGATTTTCACCATATGCACCAAACGCAATATCGATATCATACTTCTTACCGATATCCGCATAGCAGATACTGTAGTGAGAATCACCTGTGTGGTAGACATTACCAGCAGGCATTTCAATCAAGTAATTAACAGCTTTTTGATCCATGTTTGTTGGACAGATTCCTTCAATATCTTCGCCAACTTCCGTTGTTACCAAGCAAGTACGATCATAAGATTCTAGTACATGAATCTTAGTATCCTTAATTGTGATGATATCACCTGGTTTAACGACTTGACAACGATTTTCTGGAACTCCCCATCCAATCCATTTCTTGACACATTCTGCAGGTCCAATGAATGGAACATCATTGCTGCAATTCTTTAATACAGCAGCTGCAAAGAATGGATCAATATGGTCGTTGTGATAGTGTGTAGCGAGTACTGCATCACACTTCGTTACTGCAAATGGATCATATACAATTGGTGCAGCTCTTAAGTTTGGTTGTAAATTCTCAACACCCATCATATTTCTCATCTGATGATACGGTGCCATTGAGGCAACTTTCTGTGTCCTCTTTCCGTTACCAAACCATAAGTCAATTGCGATGTTCGTATCGTTTTCTGTCTTAAACCATACACCTACGCATCCTAGCCACCACATTGAAAATGTTCCAGGTGCAACAACCGTGTTGTCAATCTCTTCATTTAGCCATGTTCCCCATTCAGGAAATGCACCTAAAATCCAAGACTCCCTTGTAATTTCATTAACTTTTGGCATTCTAACCTCCTTATGATGGTTTTATCATAGCAACTATAAGATCGATATTCAAAAAATTATATGTTTGTTTAATCATTTATATGAATATTTAATGAATTTAAGACATTTATTATCATTTGTATATCGCTTTTTAAGCAAACTTAATAATTGAATGAGCATATTTAAAGATTATTTATTCATAAAAATGATATAATCCATTCAGAAGTGGAGATAAAAGAATGAAAGTTGACTATAAAATCGTACAACAGCGACGCGATGATATTATGATGATCATCCAAAAACTAGGTAGTGTCAGTGTCAAACAATTAATGAATGAATTTGATGTATCAGAAATCACAATCAGACGCGACCTACAATATTGGGAAGATCGCGGAGCTGTCATCCGCTATCATGGTGGCGCAAAGATTATCCAACACATGGTAAATCATGATAACAGCAACTTCACCAACGATAGATATAAACATGCAATTGCTAAACACGCAGCGACTTATGTAGAGGAAGGCGATACAATCTTTATTAACACCAGTTCAACCGCCTTACTCGTTGCACAATATATTAATAAACGTTGCACAATTATTACTAACAACGCAAAGATGTTATTAGCCAAACATAGTCCACAAATCAGTATTGTATTAACAGGTGGTGAACTACGTTTCCCTAAGGAAGCCATGGTCGGAGATTTCGCACTGAACAATCTCAGTAAAATACGAGCAAACAAAAGTTTCCTAGGGTGTGGTGGTATCAATAGCGAAAGTGGCGTTACAACTGCTATCTTCTCAGAGACAGCCATCAACGAAACCATGATTCAAAACACCCTAGGCTCAACATTCATCCTATGCGATTATACAAAAGTAGGACAGACACACAACTACATCTCAGGTAGCTTAGAAGAAGTCAATTATTTAATTACAGATATCAACGCATCTGATGAAGAACTCTCTCACATTCTAGAGGTAAATCCAGATATTAAAGTTAAAAAAGTAGAACCACTGAATTCCAGTGTTATCTACGCAGAAGATGAGTAACATGCATGCAAACTAAAAAGTGACCGAGGTCACTTTTTATATTACTTCAAATCTTCAACTGCTTGTTCTCCTGCTAATTTACCAGATGTATATGCAAAGCCTAATGTTCCACCTTCAAAGTCTACATAGGACTTACCATACATACCACCAGCATCAGCACCTGCTGCATATAATCCTTTGATGATATTTGCTTGTTCATCTAACACCTGCATATTTTCATTGATGCGGATACCACCTAATGTACCAAGGTTTCTTGCAACATACTTCACTGCATAGAATGGGCCTTGTACAACAGGCACTAAGCGACTTGTATTTGCGTTGTATAAATCATCAACTTCTGTTTCAATCGCATGGTTGTATTGATCAACGGAAGCTTGTAGGTTCTCTTGAGATACGCCTAACTGTTGTGCCAGTCCTTCTAGAGTATCTGCTTTAAATACAACGCCTGAATCTAATACCTGATTAAAAATCTCTGTATAGTCAATTGGTGTATGTTGTTGTGCATAAAGTTGGTCTGTGCTGTTTGGTTCATTAAATTCCATATAGAATTGTTCATTACCAATCCACTTTGCATAATGATCTTCAAGAATATATGTTCCATTCTCTGCAATCTTATCTAGTGCTGCTTGATCTATGATCATGTATTCGTATTGTCCTGGCTGCATTGCTAACTCTGCACCATGTTCCGCAAAGGATGTAACCTTTGTTTCATCAGAATATCTTTGACCATTGCCATTGACTCTTAGCATTGGGAACATGCTTAAGTCAGCAAGTGAAAACCACTTTTCTTTCAGCGTACTTGTTAACTTACCCATCTCTTCTGGTGTAAATGTTTGCCAGAAGTATTGTGTTACTCCAAGTCCTGCCTTAGCTGCTCCGACACTATACGCCATCTTAATACCATCACCAGTATTCTGTAATACTTCACCTGATGTATACTCATCGCCAATGTATTCTTTCATCATCTCAGAATTACCACCATAACCACCAGTGGCGATGATCACTGCACTCGTGGATATTTTCAGTGTTGATCCATCTGACTTCTTTGCAAGAACTGTATGTACACCATTTTCATCTGCTTGTAGCTCATAAGCTGGTGTTGACCATCTAACTTCACCACCTGCATTTTCAAACTCTTTCACTAGTTTCGTAATCGCAACTTTACCACCTTCGTTATATCCATGTAATGTTGCTGGCATACCAATATGGTTATATGCACCACCTGTACCTGCATCTACTAGGTTTAATTCCATATTGTTATCTAATAGCCAATTCACAGTATTACCAGCTTCATCAATGATCTTATGAACGAGTAATGAATTCATATACCCATGAGATGCTGTGTAGTATTGGTCATATACCCATCCTTTATCAACTGTCTTTCCTTGTGCTTGTTGGAGTCTACTATCTGCCGCAAACATACCACCAGCTAATGTTCCTGCCCCCATTGCAGATTCTGTCTTCTCTAGTAATATGACATACTTACCAGATTGCGCAGCTTTTAATGCGGCAGCACTACCAGCCGCACCAGCACCAACTACAACAATATCAGCAGTTGTTTCTTCCACCTCAGAACTACTGGATGTCTGCTTATTAGAGAGTGCATCCACATCTGCTCCTGCTTGTTGTAGTGAATCTTTGGTCGCCTCAATGATACCGTTACTTGTCAAAGTTGCTCCACTGACTGTATCCACCGCTAAACTTTGCGATGAAACAATTTCTTCTGGGATTTTATTCAAAGCACTCTCAGCAATCTCTTTTGTTTCTGTTTGTTCTGTTACCTCAACACTTTGAATCTTATCCTTTGTTAAGACTACACTGACTTTAATTTCTCCATTTCTACCATTCCCACTTCCAGTATACGTTCCTTCTTTGAATGATAGAGATTTTGATGGTGCTGTACATCCAGCTAGTAACATAGATAAAGATAGTACAGCAGTACATAATGACTTCTTCATAAATCTTCCCCCCCTTGTATATGTTAAATATATAACAAGTGAAAGAATCTTCATTTCTCTAAAATACAAAATAAATTTCTGAATTAGAAATTTATCTCTTATTTTGTTGTTGAATCACAAATTGATTTAAGCGATGCCCTAGATAATTGAATATCACTTCTAGGATAAACAAGTCATTTTCACACAAATCCCCTTCGATATAGATGGAATCTTTCACATACTTTTGATATGACAGTAATTCCAATGTAGTGATAACAATATGCTTTAACTTTTTATCCTCTGCACTCTTTATCACATCTAGATAAAAAGTAGAATACTCTGTTAGATACTGTACAAAGATGACATATGTATTCTTGCTTGCATGTTTAATCGCTTCTTGTTGGTAATATGGATTTAAGAAGGCAGATGTCTTCTTTCCTAACAAGATAAGCTCTGTTTGAAGTCTCCAGATAAAGGAAGGCATTGGCATACCAACAAAGATAACCTCATCTGCAGCTAATATCTGATCAACGATATGATTGATTTTATCATCTGTACATATCGCTTTTAGTTTCTCTAATCGATTAACTAGATACTTTGTAAAACTTGAGATTGTATTTGTTTCTTGATATTTAGGCACATATCTTCCTTGTAGATAATAATTTTCAATAAAAGAAATATGACCTACTTTCATCTGATTGAAGTTATCATAACCCATCATCTTGATGAATCGATAGATTGTAGATGTAGAAACAAACAGATACTCCGATAACTCTGTAATCGACATCTCTGAAATAACAAAGAAGTTAGCTAGTAACTTCTCTGCAATTTCATGATAGATATCATTTTGATCATATGTATTGTAAAACTCTAACAAACACAATAAATCAATCATATGACTACCTACGACCCCCCTTTATGATAAGACCAATGATAAGTCCTATACATGTAAATATTACCCATGCAAAACCTACAAAGTATAGTGGTAACTTTGTATATAGATTGATCAGAGCATCTGTAAATGATGTATGCATGAATGTATACGATGGATTAGAGAAGATATCCATGAATGCACCGATGATGGTAAAGATTATTGTAGATTGATACACAGTTTTATCATGTTTGAATAAATCTCCCAGCAACACCATGATAATAAATGTAATTGTAATTGGATACAGGAATAATAGTGCTGGTAATGAATACGCTAGTATGGCTGTCAAACCAAAGTTTGATAAGCCAAAAGAAATAACTGTAAACCCAATCGCATAACTCTTATAGGAAATGCGATTTGGGAAGATATCTACAAATGTTTCAGCACAAGAAGTAACCAATCCTATTGCTGTCTTTAAACATGCAAAGATCATAATACCAGCGAGTAGCACATTACCAATGGGACCATAGTAGTGTCTAGCAAGTAATACAAAAACCAATAATTGCAGGAAGACTACTGGCACCTGATAGTTGTCCCATATATACTGGGAAAATTAAATTACCAGCTCCAATGAACATACCAAACAACATGGAGGCTAATAATATGTATTGTTTTATCGTTAATTTTTTCAAATTTTCTATATCACTTTCGTTGTCCACTCTGTGCAATCTACAATTCTAGTTGCCAGTGGTAAGTAGAAGTCTGGTTCATGACAAACCATTAGGATTGTTCCTGGATATTCTTGCAGTGCATCTAGTAATGCTTGTTTGGCATCAATATCTAGATGGTTTGTAGGCTCATCTAATACCAGGATATTAGCTTCTTGGTGCATGAGTTTACATAGACGTACCTTTGCTTGCTCTCCACCGGATAATACTTGTATCTTACTTTCGATATGCTTGGTTGTTAAGCCGCATTTGGCAAGTGCGGATCGACATTCATATTGTGTCCAGGATGGGAATGTATCCCATATCTCCTGCAAGCATGTTTTATTACTAGCAGTAAAGACCTCTTGTTCAAAGTATGCAATCTGCAGGTATTGATCTGTTTCAATCTTGCCGGATAGTGGATTGATAATACCTAGTAAGCTTTTTAGTAGTGTCGTTTTACCTATACCATTGGCACCTGTAAAGACTACCTTCTCTTTTCTTTCTAATAAGAAATCAATTGGTTTAGAAAGTGGTTCTTCATAACCAATGACTAGCTGTTGGGTTTCAAATACCACACGTCCTGGTGTTCTGCCATTGCGGAAAGAGAATTCTGGCTTTGGCTTTTCAATAGTACGTTCGATTATCTCCATCTTATCAAGTTTCTTCTGTCTGGACATCGCCATATTACGGGTCGATACTCTTGCCTTATTTCTTGCGACAAAGTCCTTGAGTTCCGCAATCTCTTTTTGTTGGCGTTGATAAGCTGCTTCTTTTTGTGCCTTTTGTATTTCATAGACTTCCATGAACTTGTCATAGTCACCTACATATCTTGTTAAATTGCTTTGGTCCATATGATAGATGATATTTACAACACTATTTAAGAATGGAATATCATGGGATATCAATATGAATGCATTCTCATATTCCTGTAGATATCTTTGTAGCCAAACGATATGTTCCTCGTCCAGATAGTTTGTCGGCTCATCCAACAAAAGAATATCTGGCTTTTGTAATAACAGTTTAGCCAGTAATACCTTGGTACGTTGTCCACCGGATAATTCATGTACATCTTTGTCTAAACCTAAATCAAATAATCCGAGTGCTCTGGATACTTCATCAATCTTGGCATCGATCATATAGAAATCATGAGCGTTTAAAACATCCGCAAGTGTACCTGCTTCTTCCATCATCTGATTCATCGTATCCTCATCGATGGACTCATCTGCCATATCCATATACAGCTGATTCATTTTCGCTTCCATACTAAAGAGTTGATCAAAGGCAGTCTGTAAGACTGTACGTATGGTATTTCCTTTGGCTAGGATACTAGATTGATCTAGATATCCACTAATAACATGTTTTGCCCATTCCACTTTTCCCTCTTCTGGAATAAGTTGTCCTGTGACAATTTTCATGAATGTGGATTTACCCTCACCATTGGCACCAATTAATCCAATGTGTTCTCCTTTTAAAAGACGAAATGATACGTCATCAAAGATGACGCGTTCGCCAAAGCTATGTGATAAGTGTTCAACGTTTAATATGCTCATGTATTCTTTCCTTTAAAATTGTAAGATGCTTCCCGAATGTTTTTGATATGCAAGTTTCATCGATATGTATGCAATGATGATACCAACTGGGATATCGATAAAATAATGTTGTTTACAAAGTACTGTACTAGCAAATATCAACACACATAGTACAGCGCAAAAGTAGCGATACCACTTTGCGTATTCCTTTCTGTTAGCCACACCCATCCAACAACAGGTACTGATTAAGCAATGGTAACTTGGGCAAAGATTTGTCCCATAGTTACCACCATCCATCTGGTAGATTCCTTGCAGTAGTCCATTGAGAAATCCTGGATTTTGATTCAACAAGTTCTCCGCTACGCGGTCCATTCTTGTAGGCCATACAGTAAATATAACGGCTCCTATCAAATACGCAACTAACATACCCATTAAGAAATCTTTAAAGTGCTCTTTTGTGCCTTTACTAACAACCATTGGTCCCAGTATCCAAAATAGATACGAGAAGACATAGACGGTAGTAAATATCGGTAACAGTGGGATGTGGTCATCAATCCATGCAATCTTGGTTGTATGCCAAGAAAGGCCTAATGCCATACTGATATCATTTGCCCACAGATACAGTAATCGCTGTAATAGAAACATGCCAATTCCAGCGATATATCCATACACTGGTATATTCAAATATCGATGATTTAGTATTGTTTTTATCTTTTTCATATTTTTTCTCTCTAGGAACTATTATACCTTAGAAAGGTTGTTTTACATCCCATAAAAAAGGGATGTCTCCCTTAACCGAGCGTTAAAATATAGCGATACAATAACGCAACGGTGTCGACAACATCCCTTACATCTACAACTTCATAACTGTGTACATAGCGCATTGGTATTTGAATACCACCTGCGATGATACCTCCATTTAATGTCTGCATGAAGCTTGCGTCTGTCGCACCTGCCGCATAAGCTTCAATTCCATATGGAATATCATTGTCTTTAGCAACTTTCTTTAGGTCTTTCACAAGACCCGGATGGGATAATAAACCTCCAATACTTGTGGACAGTTTATCCATCACCTTGATGGATGTACCCTTTCCTAGTACATTGATGTATTCCGATTCTGGAACACCTGGTATATCTGTTGCTAATGACATATCTAAGGCAATCGCAATATCTGGTTTAATATTTGTCGCAGCCACGATTGCACCACGTGCACCAACTTCTTCTTGGGTTGTAAATACAGCGTATACATCTGGGATATCTTCTCTTCCTTGAAGGAGTCTGACAACTTCTTCCAAGATGAATACGAGTGCACGATCATCTAGTGCTTTACCACCCAGCTTATGTTTACCAAGTTCAATCACTGGGTAGTCGATAGAGATTGCATTTCCTTCTTCAATGCCTAAGTCGAGTACTTCTTGTCGGCTTTCGCAGCCTACTTCGACGAAGAACTCGTGTACGGAAGCTGGCATTGTTGTGCAACGATCAGGTCTACCTGGGTGTAAGGAATTGATGATACCATCAATATGTTTTCCATCATCCGTCTTGATGATGACATGCTTACCAAAGAATTGTTGTGGGGCAAATCCACCGAGTGTATCTACCCATATGAAGCCCTTACTATCGATATGACGGATGATTAACCCGATTTCATCCATGTGTGCCGCAATGAGCACTTTTTTATTACCATTGCCCTTGCGGTGATAGATCAGATTACCCATCACATCCGTTGTATGTGTAAAGTCTGAATCACTCAGATTATCCTTGATGACTTCCGCAACTTCTTCTTCAAAGCCACTTGGTCCAAATAC
Organism: Erysipelotrichaceae bacterium; assembly: GCA_022767445.1. Classification (GTDB taxonomy): domain Bacteria; phylum Bacillota_I; class Bacilli_A; order Erysipelotrichales; family Erysipelotrichaceae; genus Bulleidia. Next base: position 14,044 of record JALENJ010000042.1, read on the forward strand.
TCTAGATAATTTCTTGATACGCTGTCTAAAATTCATTTCAATTTCTTCTCGAATAAATTCCATGATTATTCTCCTTCTAATATGCATGCATATTTATGACCATTTCCTAAATCTTTGTAGTCTGGTCGTTGTAATTTACATTCTTCTTTCGCAAATGGACATCTTGTGTGGAATACACAGCCTGTTGGTGGATTGGATGGTGAAGGTAAATCTCCATCCAATACATTCATATCATTCATTTCACTGCCAATTACAGGAATCGAATTCAATAGCGTTCTGGTGTATGGATGAGATGGATGATTGAAGATATCATCACTGCTACCCTCTTCAACAACATGTCCAAGATACATAACTAGAATACGATCAGCAATGTGTTTTACGACTCCTAAGTCGTGAGAAATAAAGATATACGAAATATCTAATTCCTTCTGTAATTGCTTTAATAGATTGATAATCTTTGCTTGTATCGATACATCCAATGCTGATACTGGTTCATCACAGATGACGATATCCGGTCTTAGGATAATCGCTCTTGCGATACCGATACGCTGTCTTTGTCCGCCTGAAAATTCATGCGGATATCGTTTAATCCAAGATGGATCAAGTCCAACTAACTCCATTGTTTCAAGGATTCTTTCTTCGCGTTGTTTTCTTGTCTTGTATGCATGTTCGATATCTAATGGTTCACCAATGATATCGCGTACTGTCTTTCTTGGATTAAGCGAAGAGTACGGATCCTGGAAGATAATCTTTAGATGTTTACGTGCTTCTTTAAGGCTATCACCCTCTAGCTTTGTAAACTCTTGCCCCAGTAGTAAAACACTACCTTCCGTTGGTTCAGTCAATCGCATGATTGACTTTACAGTTGTTGACTTACCACAACCACTTTCACCTACGATCGCTAAAGTCTCTTTACGATGTAGCGTAAAGCTGACATCATCAACTGCTTTGATATTTTCTTTCTTACGGAAAAGACCACCACGTTGATAGTATTTCTTTAAATGTTTTACTTCAAGAATCACTTCACTCATGATGTAGTCCTCCTTCATCTACCATCCAGCATCTGACTTGATGATCCCCATATTGTTTTAAGGTTGGTCGTTGTACATAACAATTGCCATTAGCAAATGGACATCTTGGTGAGAACAAGCAGCCTTGTGGTAAATCATCCAACATTGGTACTGAACCTGGTATATCATGCAGAGATTCTTGGTTTTTATGAATCTGTGGTATCGCATTCTGTAGGCCTATTGTATATGGATGCAGTGGTGATGAGAATAGTTCATCATACTTACCAGCCTCTACGACCTGACCTGCATACATGACAACAACACGATCCACCATCTGGTAGATTACACCCATATCATGTGAGATAAAGATAACTGCTGTATTTGTTTCATCTCTTAGCTTTTTTATCAAGCGAAGAATCTGCGCCTGTATTGTGACATCTAAGGCAGTTGTAGGCTCATCACAGATGAGTACCTGTGGATGACATACCAATGCCATCGCAATCATAATACGCTGTCTCATACCACCAGATAGGCGTGATGGAACATCGTCATATACCTTCTCTGCTTGAGGGATACCAACATCTTTGATTGCCTGTATCGCTCTTTCTTTTACCTGCTTTGCAGGCAATTTCTCATGTGCACGTATCGCTTCTTCGATTTGTTTACCAACTTTCATCAAAGGATTTAATGAAGTCATTGGCTCTTGGAAGATCATGGATATCTCTTTGCCACGAATTGTTTGCATCTGCTTCATAGAGAAAGTAGTAATATCTTCTCCTGCATAAAGAATCTTTCCACCAAGAATCTTAGCAGGAGATGATAACAAACTCATAATCGATGAAGCAAGCATTGACTTACCACAACCACTCTCTCCAACAACACCGACAATCTCACCTTCATGAAGCTCTAGATTTACATGATCCAATACAGGTAGAGGTTCACCTTCTGTCATTAAACCAACTTGTAAGTCTTGTACTTCTAATATTGTTTTTTGACTCATAGCTTACCTCCACTCATATGTAGTTTAGGATCCAAAGCATCCCTTAAGCCATCACCCATCATATTGAATGCCATCACAGTTACGATAATGCATAATCCTGGAAACAAGCTATAGTACGTATTTGTACGGATAAAATTCTGTGATTCCGCAATCATTGTACCCCAACTTGCGGTAGGAACTGGTACACCCAATCCAAGATAGCTTAAGCTAGCTTCCGATAGGATTGCACTAGGAATACCCAAAGTAATCGATACAATCAACATAGGAATACAGTTTGGTAATAGATGCTTGATGATGATACGTAAAGTAGAACCACCTTCCACCTTACATGCTTGAATGTATTCTTGATTCTTTAATTGCATAACCTCACCACGAATCAAACGAGCAGTACTTGCCCAACTAAGTAATCCCAAGGAGATATACAGATTTGTAATACCAGGACCAAGCGTATACATCAATGCCATCGCAAATAATAGGAATGGAAAGGATGAAAATACTTGGATGATAAAGGAAATCACATCATCGACCTTTCCACCAAAGTACCCTGAACTAACACCCATAAAGTAACCGATCACAGAGGCAATTAACTGCGAAACGATACCAACGGATAATGATATCCGACATCCATAGATACAACGAGTCAGGATATCACGACCATACTGGTCAGTTCCCCACCAATGTGCACTACTAGGAGCTAGTAATCGCTCCGTTAATACCTGCTTATTTGGATCATAAGGAGTAATCCAAGGAGCGACAAAACACAATATCACCAAAAACAACAATACTATCGCGGAGAATAATGCGACCCTATTTTTAGCAAAGTGACGAAAAGATTCACTATAAAAACCTCTATGTTTCATCAGTTAACCTCCTTTGCTAAACGAATATTCGGATTGACGAGAGCGTAAAGTACATCCACGATAAAGTACACAAGTACACAGATCGTAGCTACATAGATAACACCACCTTGTACAAGTGGGATATCTCTTCGATTGATTGCGTCAATCAACAACTTACCAATCCCAGGGATGTTGAATACATTCTCTGTAATCATGGAACCTGTTAATAATGCGCCAAAGTCATTTCCTAAGATTGTCATAATAGGAATTAAAGCATTGCGGAAAGCATGGAAAATAATCACACGAGGATAGGATACACCCTTGGCTAATGCAGTCTTAATATAATCCTGCTTTAATACTTCCAACATTGATGTTCTGGTTACACGCGCAATGGAAGCGGCTGATCGGATACCAAGTGAGAACGCCGGTAGAACCCACCATACTGCAGAACGCACACCAGATACTGGGAACCATCCAAGACGTAATCCAACAAATATCTGTAGTAATATCGCTACCCAAAAGGATGGTGCAGAGATACCAAAGATTGATAAAGACATCAAGATACGATCAATCCATGTATCATGCTGTACAGCCGCAATAACACCTAGTAGTAGTCCAAATACGATTGCGACAATATAAGCCGCAATCGCCATCACAAATGTGTACTGGAATGCTTGTAATATCAGTGTTAATACAGCTTTTCGCTGGAAGTAACTTGTACCTAAGTTACCTGTTAAAAGACCAACTAACCAGCGAAAATACTGTACTGGTAATGAAGCATCTAAGCCAAGTTGATGTCGTGCCGCATCAATCGCATCCTTGCTGGCAAACTCGCCCAGCATCGCTGCTACAACATCTCCTGGAATTACATTTAAGACAAAAAACGTAATCAAGGAAATCGCAAAGATAATTCCTAGCGCTAGTAGTGCTCGTTTCAATATATATTTACCCATGCCATACCCCTTTCATAAAATAATAGCCTGCATGCATAGAACTCACACAGGCTGTATGTGATACTTTTTTAATTACTACTGTTGACCAGCAGCTTCTGCAGCGTCTACATCAACATTCCAGAAGTGATAGATTAAGTTACCTACAGTAAAGTTTTTAACATAAGGTTTTGCGATGAATTGGCTTTGTGGATAGTACAAAGGAATGCATGCATAATCATCGAATGTTAAGATCTTATCTGCTTCTTTATATAAGTCAGCACGCTCTTGTTCATCTGTAGAAGCTCTAGCCTGATCTAGTGCTGAATCATAAGCAGCGTTGTCATAGAATACACCAGTATTTACAGAGTTAGAAGAATAGAAGTAGTTGTACATTTGGAAGTCACCATCTGGATATAGCGCATTCCAAGTGATACCTGTAAGAGCTAGGTTACCAGATGTTCTATCAGCGTTCCATGTTGCGTTGTCAACTGCGTTGATTGTTAGTTGGATACCAACTTCAGCTAGATAGCCTTGTAAAGCATTGAATACTGATTGATCACCTTGACGAACTTCAGCTGTGATGGAAATACCATCGCCATAACCTGCATCAGCTAGTAACTTCTTAGCCTCTTCTGGATTGTATTCTAATACATCACGAGAATCATCGTAACCTGGAATCTGGTTGTTCAAGAATGAAGTTGCAGGAATACCAGCACCATTTAGAATTGTATCTACTAATTCTTTACGGTTAATCGCAAGTGAGATTGCTTTACGAACATTGACATCAGAGATGTATTCGCTCTTTAAGTTGAGTGAGATAAATGCTGTTCCTAAAGGATAGTAAGACTTAATTTCATCGCCATTGCTTTCTTGATATTGTGCAAGTAAGCTTGCTGGTAAATCTGCTAAGTCGATATCACCGTTTTCATAAGCGATTAACTTTGTTTGTGCATCATCATAGTAGAGGATATGTAATTCATCTAGATTTACATCACCACCATGGTAGTTATCATTCTTTACAAGTACAACTTCTGTTGTATCATCGTTTGATTCAATCTTATATGGACCAGTACCGATGAGGTTTGTACCTGTACCCCATGCAGTACCAGCTTCCTTTGTTGCGTTTTCTGGGAAGATGTTTGCATAAGATGTTCCAAGATTCTTAACAAATGGAGCGAATGCATAATCGAGTGTGATATTGAAGTTGTAGTCGTCTACAATCTCAAAGCCAGATAATTCAGTCGCTGTACCTGCAAGCATGTCCTTAGCACCCTTGATCATTGAGAAGTAAGCTGTTGACTTAGCCCCTGTTGAAGGTGTAAACATACGCTCAAATGTAAACTTAACATCAGAGGAATGTAACTCTGTACCATCTGTGAAGTACACACCCTTCTTCAAAGTAAAGGAGTACACTGTACCATCTTCAGATACTGTTGGGAAGTCCTCAATTAATACTGGTTCTTCTTCATTTTCATCATTGAATCGCAATAGTGATTCAGTTACTTCATCCGCAATGGAAGCTGCACCAGATGAAGTACTCACCTGCATATCTAAGCCAGTACCAGCATTGGCTTGGCCAAAGCGTAATACTTTCTTTTCGGATGTTTCAGCTGTGTTTGTGCTTGCTTGTTGTCCACCACATCCAGCAAGTAGAGAAACACTTGTCACAAATACTGCCAATTTCTTTAATACGTTTTTCATTTTTCCCTCCTGGCTTTATCGTGTTGGCATAAAGCACTATACAAAAAATCCCGTCACTACAATACACTTTCGTATACTGCAAGGACGGGATATATCATCACGTGTTACCACCTTGTTTCGTCATTTCATCACTGAAACAACCTCATCGAGTACCAACATACTCTAATCCTATAACGGGAATACCCGACTATGCCTACTTATCGACACAGCAGCTCCAAGACCATTTTCATCACCCGATTACCTGTCTGTTTCCACCTTACCAGACTCTCTAGAAAGCATTCCGTGTAACTACTTTTCTCTTCTTTGCTTTTGTATGACACTTACTTTATTACACACAAGATAAAGTGTCAATCACTTTTCTGATAGATTTTAATTCCAACCAATGAAATAATATTCTTTACACTGTAAAACCTGCTAATATCTGTCAAGCCTTATTTTAAATATTTGGATAAAACTGCCAAATCACGACGAAAAGATCAGATTGGATATCTGATTTTTTTGACCAGAGACTCTCAGCCTAAATTGCTCTGATTAATGAATGTTATCGT
>JALENJ010000055.1 GCA_022767445.1 Erysipelotrichaceae bacterium
TACAAGTTGGGAGTATACAATTACTAACATGTATACACCTCCACAGAATGTTCAAACATCCGATACATTTGCCATGAATCAATGGGTATTTATCTTCATTTCATCCCTATGTATTGTGATAGGAATTCGCATTGTTTTATATAACTCAAAAGAGAAGCTATCATAGCTTCTCTTTTAATATCTCTACTTTTCTTCTCTTTCCTTTGATGAAAAAGTCATCAAGTTTACTAAATATATCTTCATCGGTATTTAGTATCGTTACGGTACTATAAGTATCCTGTATCTCTAACGTACCGATTTCATCAAAAGGAAAGATAGAACACAGTGCTCCGATTACATCCTTGGGACGTATCTTATCCTTTTTACCTGCACGTATTAATAGTGTTTGTGTATTAGGTTTCTTGGTCTGTTCCTTATGATAAGGAACAGATAAGTCATTCCCAGTTGTATCCTGTGGAGTGTATTCCTGTCCATGCATGCGTATATACATTCCTACATCACTCTTCATATCTTCTGGTGTTAATAGAGTGATGGTTTCGCCTTCATTGTCTTGGTGTCCTGTACGTCCAGAGCGATGAATGAATGTTTCTGTATCGATTGGAATATCATGGTGAATTACATGGGATAACTCTGTAATATCCAGGCCTCTACTAGCCGCATCTGTCGCTACAAGTACTCGTATATTTCCTTTCTTGAATTCGTTCATAATCAGGATACGTTTTCTTTCATCAAAGTATCCTGAAAAAGCTGAGGTGAGTATTTGATGATGACTTAGGTATTCACTTAATGAAATTGCGGTTGATCGATGGTTGACAAATACAATCGCTGTTGTGATTGGTAATGAATGTAATAGTTGTAGTAATGTATCTTTCTTATCATCTGTTTGTATAAAGAAAGAAGATACACGATTACTAACCGCAATTTCATCTTGTTGAATTACAGAATAGTCATCATCAAAATAAGACGCAACAAGTTCACTACTTGTGGCAGATAGACAAACAGTCTGTACATGAGGAATATAACTTCTGATAGTACGGACATCCTCAGATTGTCCGGTGGAATAAATCTGATCTGCCTCGTCTATGATCAATAATGATAGATGAGATAAATCAATCTTCTCTTGGTTATATAAATCTAATAGACGACCAGGGGTCGCGATAATGATGTGTGGTTTATGACGTAAAGCGTTGATTTGCTTGTTGGTGTCCATACCACCAATTAAAGTAACGACATGAACTTTGGCATATGTGGAGATGAAGTTAGCCTCTAGTGATATCTGAATCGCCAATTCACGAGTTGGCGCAATCACCAAGACGGATGTAAAAGAATCGATACTTTGAATACGATCAATTGCAGGTATGAGATACGAGGCTGTCTTACCGCTACCCGTCTTGGCAAGAACATAGAGATTCTCCCCATTCTGAATCAAAGGTATGACTTTATTCTGAATGGGTAAAAGGTCATGATATCCCATTTCATCTAAAGCTTTTTGTACGTTTTGTGAGATTTTCATGTCTTCATTTTAACATATCCTAAAAAACAGTGAGGTAGACATGCAGAGGATGGATAAAACTAGTACAATATATGTAGAATGATGGGAGGGATAGGATGTTTCAAGATACAATCGCTGCGATTGCGACTGCAGATGCGATGGGTGCGATATCTGTAATTCGACTATCAGGTACAGATTCCATTCATATCGTAGAAAAACTAACAGGCAAAACCTTTGCGGATAAAGGTGGATATACAATCCACTACGCAACCATATATGAAGGCACAGAAGCGATCGATGAAGTACTCGTCAGTTTATTTAAATCCCCAAAGTCATATACAGGAGAAGACGTTGTAGAAATATCTTGCCATGGTGGTGTGTATCTCACAAGAAAAGTATTGTCATTGTTATTGGGAGCTGGTGCACGTATGGCAAGACGTGGAGAATTTACAGAACGTGCCTTCCTCAATGGAAAGATGGACCTTGCCCAAGCTGAGGGGATCAATGATTTAATCTGGGCAAAAGATGAGATGAATGCCAAGAGCGCAATTCATTCCCTTAAAGGATCTGTCGCAAAGATTATGAAACCTTTGGAGGAAGATTTAACACAGATTATCGCTAATATCGAAGTGAATATCGACTATCCAGAATATGACGACGTTCACCAACTTACAGAGGAAGAGATTCTACCAAAGGCAGAAAAGTGGTTGGATGATATTCAAAAAGTCATCACTACCGCACAACAATCCGCTGTGTTAAAAGATGGAATTAATACAGTCATCTTAGGAAGACCAAATGTTGGTAAATCTTCTTTACTCAATGCATTACTAGAAGAAGACAAGGCAATCGTGACTGATGTTGCTGGTACGACAAGAGATCTGGTTGAAGGCACTGTACGCTTGCATGGTATTACACTCAACCTTATCGATACTGCAGGTATCCGTGAAAGTGCAGATGCGATTGAACAAATCGGTATCACAAAGTCACTACAAGCACTTGAAAAAGCACAGCTAGTCATCGTGGTATTAGATGGATCACAAGCACTAACTAAAGAGGATGAAGAGCTACTGGAGAAGACAAAAGACTACAATCGCATTGTTGTCTATAACAAGAAAGATAAAGAAAGCATACACACAGGAATCTCTATTAGTGCGATACAAAATGATATCCAAGAGTTAACAGACGCAATTATCGAAAAATACCAAAGTGAATATCTAGCAGCGAATACAGATACACTCAACAATGAAAGACAAATCGGTTATGCTTTACAAGCACAACAAGCGATGAAAGATGCGATTGACTCACTCCATGCAGGCATGGAATTAGATTTAGTCACAATTGATTTAGAAAAGGCATGGACTGCCTTAAAAGAAATAACAGGAAAAGCAGGAAAAGAAGACTTACTCGATGAGATATTCTCACGTTTCTGCTTAGGGAAATAAAATGGAAGATATATGTTTTGTAGATACGCATTGTCATTTGATGGGCGATGAGTATAAAGATGATATAGAAGAAGTGTTAAGTCGATGCAAAGAGAAACACGTGGATAAACTCATGTTGATTACTCTTTCCATCGATGAGACCAAACGAGCAATTGAATTTGTAAAAAGAAACCCACAAAACTATAAGGTAGCTGCGGGTATCTTTCCTGAGGATGTAACGAAAGTAGACGATGCTTATTGGAAAGCGTTCACTCAGGTCGCTAGTGACCCTGCAGTAACGGCGATAGGAGAAATTGGTTTAGAGTATCACTGGGTCAGTGATGAAAATGAAAGAGCTCTACAAAGAGAGTTCTTCATCAAACAGATAGAACTTGCAAGATCTTTAAATAAACCATTCTTAGTTCACTCACGTGATGCGATGCAGGATACATTTAATATCATGAAGGAACATCATTGGAAGGGTTTATTACATTGTTTCCCTGGATCCAAAGAGATGGCAAAAGAGTTTACGAAACTGGGATACTATATCGCTCTTGGTGGTGCATTAACTTTCAAGAATGCTAGACACTCCGTAGATGTTGTAGAAAACATCGATTTAAATTATCTGCTTAGTGAAACAGATTCGCCATATATGGCACCGGTGCCTGTAAGAGGTACGCGCAATGAGCCATCCAACATTCCATACATCGTAGAAAAGATGGCGAATCTAAGAAATCTACCAGTACAACAGATGGCTAAAATCATCGATGATAACTGGGAGAGATTCTTGGGAGAATGCAATGGATAAAATACAGGAAGTTATTGTCGTAGAAGGTAAACATGATAGCCAACGTCTAAAACAGTTCTTTGCGTGTGAGACAATTGAAACGGGTGGTAGTAGTATTGGTGATGTAGTGATTGAAAAGATTCAAAGAGCTGCACAAACAAAGGGTGTCATCATCTTTACAGATCCTGATACACCTGGCAATCAGATTCGTCATATCATCAACCAGAAAGTACCTGGTTGCAAACATGCCTTCGTTGATAAGCACAACGCAAGAACGGATAAGAAAGTTGGCATTGAACATGCGGATAAGGAAGTGCTGTGGCAAGCATTACAGAATCTTGTTACAATCAAAGATGTAAAACAAGGCAGTCTTACCATGCATGACTTATTTGACTTAGGACTTACTGGTGGGAAAGACAGTGCAGCCCTAAGACAAAAAGTTGGTGAACATTACCATCTAGGAGATGGGAATGCGAAAACCATGCTTGCAAGACTGAACAGTTTAAATATCAGTTATGAAGAACTACACGAGGTAACAAACCAATGAAGAAGTTAATATCAACTCCATCTAGAACCAAAAAAATCCTAGATCAATTTAACTTGAGAGCGAAGAAGGGTTTTGGTCAAAACTTTTTAGTGGATCCTGTCATTGTTGAAAAGTGTGCATCCATGGCCCATGCTGAAAGTGCAGTCATTGAAATCGGTCCTGGTATTGGTAGTTTAACCGAAGCTTTATGTATGCATGCCAAGAAGGTAATCGCATTCGAAGTAGACAAAGACTTGATGAATGTATTAGCAGATACATTAAGTGACTATGATAATGTTGAGGTCATTCTTCAAGACTTTTTGGAATGCGATTTAGAACAAGTTGTAACAGACTTAAAACAACAATACGGTAGTGTATCCGTATGTGCAAACTTACCATACTACATCACTACACCAGTACTCTTTAAGATATTTGAAAATCTAGATATCTCCTATATCACAGTTATGGTACAAAAAGAAGTAGGAGATCGCTTTGCGGCGAAACCAAACGATACAGAATACAGTGCCTTATCCGTGGAGGGACAATACCTATTTGATATCAAGAAACTATTTACGGTACCAGGAAGATCATTTAATCCATCTCCTGCTGTGGATAGTGTCATCATTCAATTTTCCCGCAAAGAGAATGATAAGTCAAACCAAGAGATACAAAACTTCTTTACACTTGTGCGTGCGTGTTTTAAACAGAGAAGAAAGACAATCTATAACAACCTTAAGGAATACCTACAAGATGGTCAGTTAGCTACACAAGCACTTGAGAAAGCAGAGATACCATCCAATAAACGTGCACAACAACTATCCATTGAAGAACTAGAAAGATTGTTCGAGGTGCTTCAATGAAAGAAAGAGCCTACGCAAAAATCAATCTATGCTTAGATGTTGTTGGCAAAAGAGAAAATGGATACCATGATTTAAGAATGATAATGGTTCCAATCAACTTCTATGATGTTTTAGAGATGCACTTCGCTGATCAAACATCACTCACACTCAATCGTGACTATCTACCTGTCAATGATAAGAATACAATCATCAAGGCAATTCATATTATGCAGGAAAGATTCAATCTACAGGATGAATTCTGTTGTAATCTAGAGAAACATATTCCAACTCGAGCAGGTCTTGCAGGAGGTAGTGCGGATGCGGCAGCGGCGATACGTATGATCAATCGTATGTGTAATCTCTATTTAACACAGGATGAAATGATAGAGATTGGCAGAGAAGTTGGTGCAGACGTACCGTTCTGTATTCTAAATAAACCGGCGATGGTCAGTGGAATCGGTGATAAAATAAACACGTTCAAGTGTCATCCAAACTTTGAATTACTTTTGATTAAACCAAAGAAGGGTGTTTCGACTGCTGAAGCTTTCCGTGTTGTGGATAGTACAGAAGGAATCCATCCAAATTGTGATGCGATGAAACAGGCACTTATCGATAATGACTATGATGGAATTATCAACAATCTAGGCAATACGATGGAAAGTGCAGCGATGTCCTTGGTAAGTGAAATTAAAAACGCAAAACAAGATCTATTAGAACTAGGCTTCGATGGAGTCTTAATGTCAGGTAGTGGTTCAACCGTATTTGGCATTACCAAAGATATCGATTTAGTCAATCGCAGTGCAACTATACTAAAAGCGAAAAAATACTTTGTTAGAAAGACAAACATCTTTATTCGCTAACATGCAAGCATAAAGAAAAGAGGTAGCTTATGAAAAACGCAATCATAATGGCAGGTGGAAAAGGCACCCGCATGAAATCAGAATTACCAAAGGTCTTACACAAGATACTAGAAGTACCAATGTTGGAGATGGTTATCAACACCCTCAAGCAAGCAGGTACAGATCGTATTGTATGTATCGTTGGTTATAAGCATGAGGATGTTGAAAATACTTTACATGGCGCATGTGAATTCTCTGTACAAGAACCACAACTTGGTACAGGTCATGCGGTCATGCAGGCAAGACAACTAGAGAATGAAGATGGCATTACGCTGGTCGCCAGTGGCGATGCACCATGTGTCAAACCAGAGACATACAAGAAGATGTTTGATGAAATCGGTGATGCGGACATGGCTATCTTAACAACAATTCCAGAAGATAACGGAGCCTATGGTAGAGTCATCCGCAACCAAGATAATACAGTTAAGAAAATTGTTGAATACAAAGACGCTAATGAACAGGAAAGAGCAGTCAAAGAAATCAACACAGGAATTTATGTCTTTAACAACAAGGCACTCTTTGCTGGATTAAAACTACTCAATAACGATAATGCCCAACATGAATACTATCTAACAGATTTAGTGGAGATCTTTATCAAGCAAGGAAAGAAAGTCATCGCAATCCAAACAGACGATAGCCAAGAAGTACAGGGTATCAATGGCAATGTACAACTAGCGGAAGCTTCTGAATACATGCAGACAAGAATCAATCGTGAATGGATGGAAAAGGGTGTCACGATCTACGATCCAAAGAGTACATATATTGGACCTAATGTAAGCTTTGGTACAGATGTTATCATCCATCCAAATACGTATTTATATGGAAATACAAAAATCGAAGATTTTGTAGAAATCATGCCAGGGACATGGTTAGAAGATACAACTGTTTCAAAAGGTGAAATAGTTGGGCCATTTATCCGCCGTAAGGGTTGACGAACAGCCACAAAACATTTTTAATAAATACGGATAAATACATACATATATAAGAAAAGAGGAAAATATGGTTAAGGAAACTGTTGTATTCGCTCTGACATCAAGTACAGATTTAGCAGCCGCAATCTGTGCTGACTTAGGATTACCACTCGGTAAAATAAAAGTAGAGCACTTTGCGGATGGTGAGATTTTAGTCGAACCACAAGAATCCGTTCGAGGACGTTCTGTATTCATCGTACAATCGACATGCACACCAGTCACTGAACACTTGATGGAAGTTCTCGTATGCATCGACGCATGTAAACGTGCAAGTGCAGGAGAAATCAACGTCATCATGCCATACTATGGCTATGCCAGACAAGATCGTAAAGCAAAACCACGTCAGCCAATTACCTCAAAGCTAGTTGCGAATCTATTGCAGGTAGCAGGAGCTAATCGAATTATCACATTTGATTTACACGCTGCTCAGATTCAAGGATACTTCGATATTCCAATCGATGATATTACTGCAGTACCAATGCTAGCAAGCTACTTCAAGGGATTACATATTCCAAGTGATGAACTAGTTGTTGTATCACCAGATCATGGTGGAGTAACACGAGCAAGAAGAGTCGCTGACTTACTTGATGCGCCAATCGCAATCATCGATAAACGTCGTCCGAAGCCAAACATGGTAGAGGCACAAAACATCATCGGTGATGTGGAAGGTAAGACATGTATCGTGATTGATGATATCTGCGATACAGCAGGATCACTTGTTGCTGGATGTGAAATCCTAAAGAGACACGGAGCTAAGGAAATCTATACAGGAATTACACACGGTGTATTCTCACGTGATGCGATTGAAAAGATTGAAAACTCTCCAATCAAAGAGATGGTAATTACAGATACAATTCCATTAACTCCAGAGAAGAAAGCCAAGACAACAAAGATTCGTGTACTAACAGTTGCGAAGATGTTAGCGAATACCTTCGAAGCAATTGAAAATCATACACCTGTTTCTCAAGTGTATGACCAATACTCATTTGATAGCTTTAAGTAATGCTTATCCCTCCTAGTAGATACTAGGAGGGTATTTTTTATCACCAACATGTAACACATATGTTGACAAGTTTATGATAAAAGAATAAGATATACATGTAATATTAAATATTACATGTTAAGGAGAATAACATATGAAAATAGCAGTCATCGCATCAAACGGAAAAGCATCCACAGAAATCGTAAAGGAAGCACAGAATAGAGGACTAGAAGTAACTGGTATCTCACGCGGTAGCGTAAATAAATCTGGCGCAAAGACATACATCCAAAAAGATATCTTAGATCTTACAAAGGAAGACCTTGCTGGATTTGATGTTGTCGTAGATGGATTTGGGGTATTCAATCCAGAAGAGTTACCATTACATGTAAAGACATCCCAACATTTAGCAGATATCTTATCAGGCAGTGATACACGTCTACTCATTGTAGGTGGTGCAGGTAGTCTATATGTCAATCCAGAACATACAGTACAACTCAAAGATACACCAGAGTTCCCAGAAGAATTTGTAACATTAGCTACAGCACAAGCAGATGAATTAGCAGAAATTCGCAAGCGTAATGATATAAAGTGGACATTCGTATCACCTGCAGCGGATTTTGATCCAGAACTACCAAGAAGTGGAAAATACATTCTTGCAGGGGAAGAGCTAACTTTAAACTCCAAAGGAGAAAGTGTAATCAGCTATGCAGATTATGCAATCGCTATGGTAGATGAAATTGAGAAAGGTAATCACATCCAACAACGTATTAGTGTTGTAGGCGAATAATCATGCAGGTAAGTAGTAAGTTTACAATTGCGATACATATCCTAACAGCGATTGCATACTTCAAAGATACGCAGAAAGAAACGAGTAGTTCCTTGGCTGGTAGTATCGGCGCAAATCCAGTGATTGTACGCAATGTCATGGGAAAATTAAAAGAGGCAGGTATTATCCACGTCAGCCAAGGCCAAAGCGGAATTAAACTTGCCAAAGATGTCGAAGACATCAGTTTATATGATATCTACCACGCAGTGGAAAACATTGAGGAAACCGGGTTATTTCGCTTCCATGAAAATCCAAATGCGAACTGTCCAGTAGGCAGAAATATCCATGTGGCAGTTGATCCACATTTGATAGATGCACAAGAAGCGATGGAAACCTCATTAAAATCCGTTAGTCTAAAAACAATTGTTGATGATACCAACAATGCAATCATAAGTGAATAAGTTCTTCTTAATAGAAGAGCTTTTTCACACAAAAAAGAACGGCATAACCGTTCTTGATTCGTACAATGTTCTAATTAGAGCTTTGTTACGTTGGAAGCCTGTGGTCCACGATTAGACTCTGTGATGTCGAAGCTTACTGTAGCGCCTTCATCAAGTGTCTTGAATCCTTCACTCTGAATTGCTGAGTAATGAACGAAAACGTCCTTACCATCATCAGTTGTGATGAATCCGTAGCCCTTTTCAGCATTAAACCATTTTACCTTGCCTGTTGCCATTGTGCCTTTGAATCTCCTATTCTATGATACGGAAGTAAATCCTGTATACTCCTTAATGATATACTGTACATCTTGAAAATACAAGATATATTTTTTAAACTAACCGTGCATAAATAAAGGTTTTATCGCAATTTATGACGATTTATCCACAATTATGAGTCTTTGCAAAAAGGGACTTTCAACGTATAATAATACCGATAGAAAGCAATGAAAAGAAGAGTATATTTTCCAAAGAAATATAGAGAGCATGTGCTAGGTGGAAACATGCATGAAGGGAAGATAGAAAATGGTCTTGGAGCTGACTATACGAAGAGTATAGTCCGGATACGTCCGTTACAACGCTGAGTGGTCAACATAGTTGGCAAGATAAAGGTGGTAACGCGTGCAAGACGTCCTTTCATTCGGGATGTCTTTTATTTTGAGGAGGTACGCCAAATGGAAAACAAAACACCATATTACATTACAACCGCAATCGCATATACATCAGGAAAACCGCATATTGGAAACGTATATGAGATTGTACTAGCAGACGCAATCGCTAGATTTAAACGCAAGGAAGGCTTTGATGTGCGCTTCCAAACAGGTACAGATGAGCATGGACAAAAGATAGAAGATCGAGCTAAAGCTGCAAACAAAACACCAAAACAGTTCGTTGATGAATTATCAGCAGTCGTCAAACAACAGTTCGATGTTATGAATATTTCATACGATCACTTCATTCGTACAACAGATGCACCACACGAAAGACAAGTACAGAAAATCTTCAAGAAGTTCTATGATCAAGGTGATATCTACAAAGGATATTATGAAGGACTCTATTGTAAAGAGGATGAAGCCTTCTATACAAAGAGCCAATTAACAGAAGATGGAAAATGTCCTGTATGTGGTGGCGAAGTTGTCCCTATGAAGGAAGATGCTTACTTCTTTAAGATGAGTAAGTACGCTGATCAATTGATGAAGTATATTGATGAGCATCCACATTTCATTCAACCAGAGAGTCGTAAGAATGAAATGGTTAACAACTTCCTGAAACCAGGACTACAAGATCTATGTGTATCACGTACATCCTTTAAGTGGGGAATTCCAGTAGACTTTGATCCAGGTCACGTTGTATATGTATGGATGGATGCATTATCCAACTATATTACAGGCCTAGGGTATGACGTAGATGGAAATAGCGATGCATTATATAAAAAGTACTGGCCAGCAGATCTACACTTAATTGGTAAGGATATTATCCGTTTTCATACTATTTATTGGCCAATCATGTTGATGGCATTGGGTGAGCCATTACCAAAACAAGTATTTGGTCATCCATGGTTACTAATTGGAGATTCCAAGATGTCAAAATCCCATGGAAACGTTATCTATGCGGATGACTTAGTAAAACTATTCGGTGTCGATGCAGTTAGATTCATCATGTTACATGAGATGCCATTTGCACAAGATGGACATGTAACATATGACCTAATGATTGAACGCATCAACAGCGACCTAGCAAATAACCTGGGAAACCTAGTGAATCGTACAATCTCCATGCAGAATAAATACTTCGGTGGTGTGGTTGCCAATCCAAATGTCAGTGAACCAGTGGATGAGGAACTAAAGACATTTGCATTAGAAACTGTAAAGCATGTAAAGGCAAAGATGGATGAGTTACGTGTCGCAGATGCGATTCAAGAAATCCTAGACCTATTCTCAAGATGTAACAAATATATCGATGAGACAACACCATGGACACTGGCTAAGGACTCTGAAAAGATTGAACGTCTAGCAACAGTACTATATAACTTACTAGAATCCGTACGTATTGCGGCTGTATTGATGGAACCATTCTTCCCAGAGACATCCAAGAAGATTCTTGATGACTTAAATACACAACAAAGAGACTTCTCTACAATCGAAACATTCGGTTTATTAGAGACAGGTATGCATGTTGCTGAGAAACCAGAAATCTTATTTGCTCGTATTGATGAAAAAGCAATCCAATCCAAGATTGAGATGATTGATGAAATCAACAGCGCAGCACGTAAGAAGGAAGTCGAAAAGAAAGCAACCATCACAATCGACGACTTTAAGAAACTCGACCTAAGAGTTGGTAAAGTCCTATCATGTGAAAGACATCCTGATGCGGATAAACTCTTCATATTGAAGGTAGATCTTGGTGATGGTGAGGTAAGACAGATTGTTTCAGGTCTTGCACAAAGCTACACACCAGGTCAGGTAATCGGCAAGAATATCGTTATGATCGCTAACCTACAGCCTACCGTCATTCGTGGCGTAGAATCACAAGGTATGTTGTTAGCAGGTAAGGAAGAAAAGACAATTGGTTTGGTTGAAGTCAATGGTCTAACTCCTGGTACTAAGGTACAATAAGCAAAAAATCTCTGAGAACTTATCACATTGATATGTACTTGGAGATTTTTATTTATTAAGTTTTTATACTTAATAAATAAAAAACTATACATAAATTATGAGTAAAATTAAGCATATAACACTTAACCATAATCTGAAGTTTTATATAGAATAGTACTGTGAAGGAGATTATATATGGTAAGAGTAAACACAATAATAACAACAGATGGTGAAGTCGATGATATGAATTCATTGATACACTTATGCCTATATTTAAATGAGATAAATTTATTAGGAGTAGTATATACATCAAGTCAATTCCATTTTAATGGAGATGGAATACATACATTGGGAGAAATTACGCCAAATTATCGTACTTCAGGCCTTGCAGGCTTAGAAAGACCGCGTACTAAATTTGGACCAGATCCAGAAGGTAAGTCATTAAAATCGTTTAGACCTTTCCCTATGGGATGGATAGAGAAAATCTGGGACGGTGCGTATAAGAAAGCATATCCATATCTGAGTCAGAATGCCGAAGGCTATCCAACACCTGAAGAATTGTTGTCAATTACAAAAGTAGGAAACATTGAGTTTGAAGGTGATGTTCGCTTTGATACAGAAGGATCTAATCTAATCAAAAAATATATTTTAGATAAAAATAAAGAAATTTTATATTTGCAATCATGGGGTGGTGTAAATACGATTGTGCGTGCACTATTATCCATCTATGAGGAATATGGAAATAAGGATAATTGGACAACTGTTCAAGCAAATGTAGTAAGTAAAATAAGAGTTCTTGGTGTTAATAAAGGAGTTGGGCAAGATAATTCTTGGTTGGATAATCACATCCCAGAACTTTATCCAGGTATTCAAACATTATGGCCTGAGAATCTCTATGGTACATATAGCGGTATGACACCACTACAACCGGATGTGTCTGATATGTTTAGTGCTGAGTGGATGACAAAATATATTCATAACGGAAAAGCAGAACTTATGGATGAATATCATCTAATGGGAGATGGTAGAAGAATTGATGGAGAAGCAGAAGTATACCAGTTCGGTGTCAATGCAACTTTGGACTTTGGTTTCCCTAATGTAGCTGCAAAGCACTTTAATCAATATGATTTTATTGGTGAAGGTGATTCAAATACATATATACCATTACTATCATTTGGCTTGTTAGGAAATCAAAATCCAAAATATCCAGGGCTATTAGGATGCATGCATGTTAATAATGAGGAATCTGAAGTACCATACAATCCCCAAACAGGTAGATATGAAGCTTATAATCCATTTATAAGAGGTTATCAAGAAGATTGGGCTGCTAGAGCTAGATGGTGTTATCAAAGCTATTCAGAAGCTAACCATTCTCCAATTGTCAGAATAAATAACAATTTAATTGATGCAAAACCTTTAGAGCATGTACAACTAACAGCCGATGTACAGGATCCAGATGGTGATGATGTAAAAACAGTTTGGGAAATTTATCCGCATTATAACCGCTATAGTGGTAAAGCAATAGGACTAAAAGTCTGGCGTCCAGAGGAAGTGAATACGGTTTTTACAGTTCCTGAGGATGCAAAAAGTGGTGACTATTTTGTATTAATATTGAAAGCTACAGATGTAAATAAAACACCAATGATATCTTATGGAACTGTAATTATAAGAGTTTATTAAGTTAAATAACTTAATAAATAGCAATAATACTTAAATTAAGATAGATTATTAATCAAATTGACTTAATATATGATTGAAATCGGTTACATTAATGGATAAAATAAATAATGCAAATCACCCGATACAAAGTAGGGGATGCCATGAGTGAGGATTTATCTATTCAGATAATTCAGAGAGGAGAAAGAAAATGGCAAAGTACGCTGATCTATGTAGTCAGATATTAGAGAATGTTGGAGGTAAAGAGAATGTTTCTAGTGCTCTTCACTGCATGACGCGATTAAGAATTAATTTTAAGGATAAAGAGAAAATTAATGTTGATGCGATTAAAGGAATTAAGGGAGTTCTAGGCGCACAATTTTCTGGAGAACAGTTCCAAGTAATTATTGGACAACATGTTTCAGAAGTCTATCCAGAGTTCTGTCAAATGGCAGGAATTGCACAAGGAGCCGCAATTGATGAGAATCTAGATAAGAAAGAACCTTTTGATATCAAGAAAGTTCCATCCAAGGTACTTGAATATGTCTCTGGTTCTATTACACCAATGTTACCAATTATGATTGGCGTTGGTTGGTTTAAATTATTTTATTCATTATTAGGACCAAATTTATTAAATGTAGCATCTGAAACAAGTGACTTTATGCGCTTGTTGTATATTGTTGGGCAAGCAGGTTTCTACTTTATGCCAGTATTCCTTGCATATGGTGCGGCATTAAAACTTAAGACAAACGTTGTTTTATCAGTATTCCTTGGATTAATGTTGGTTGATCCAAATATCATTCAGATTGCGACAGATGGAATTCCATTTAAGATTTATGGATTGATTCCAATGCCATTAAATAACTATACCCAGTCTTTAATTCCTATCTTACTTTCTGTATGGGCGATGAAGTATGTCTATGATTTCATGAATAAGATTATGCCTAACTGGTTTAAGATTATTGGAATTCCACTAGGTACAATTGGCATCATGTTGCCATTAATGTTCTGTGTTCTTGCCCCTATTGGTAACTGGATTGGTGTAGCATTATCTGCATTCTTCTCAACATTGTATTCTGTTGCAGGACCACTAGCAGTTGCTTTAATTGGTGGATTCTGGATGTATTTAGTAGCAACTGGCATGCATGGTGCAATCATTCAAATCGCATTGTTGAATATCACAACACTTGGTTATGATCCGGTAGTATTAGCTGGTGCTCAAGCTGCTAACTGTGCATTAATGGGAATGGCAATTGCATACTTTATTCGTACAAAAGGCGAAGAAAAACAGCTTGCCGCAACGAATGCAGTTACATTAGTACTAGGTGGTATATCTGAGCCAACAATCTTCTCGGTTTTAATTAGAAACAAACGTGCAATGATTTCATATACAGTTGGTGGATTGATTGCTGGTTTGATTGTAGGTATATCAGGTGCTGCTATTTACATTCTTGGTGGTTCTTCAAATATCTTATGCTTCTTAACATATGCTGGTGGCCCAAGCTCATCATTCATCTGGGGAACAATTGCATGTGCGACTGGATTTGTAATTTCACTTGTAGTAGGACTTATCATTGGCTTTGGTGACAAGGCAGATGGCTTACAAAATTACAAACCAAAAACAAAGAAAGCTAACGCATAAACCAAAAAAGGGTTCAAGATTAGCTTGAGCCCTTTCATATACTCATTTTACAGATTTTCTGATAACAAGATTTGTGTTAATAGCAATTTTGATTGGATAGTGAACTTCAGATTGTATAGTTTCCATCAAGCGATCTGCAGCAATTTTTCCCATATACACCTTAGGAACATTGATTGAAGTTAAGGGTGGAGTTACATATGCGGAATAATTCATGTTATCAAAACCTATGATAGAAATATCTTCTGGAATTCTATAGCCTCTATCTTTAAATGCACGGATTGCACCTATTGCAATTTCATCGTTATCACAGAAATATGCATTAGCTAGTGGTTCTTTAGAATCTATGATTTCGATCATATCTGCATATGAATTTTCGCTTGAAGCGATAACTTCATGCATGATGACTTGATTTGAATGATAACCTGCATTACGAATAGCTTTAAAGAAACCATCTGCACGTTCTAGTGTGTTTGGAAATGCATTAGAGGAGCGGATATAGCCAGGACAGCAGTTGCAATGATCAATTAAGTATTCGGTTGCTGAACGTGCACCTTCCATGTTGTTAATAACAACACTATCACCATCAAAGGAAGAAAAGTATGCATCCAGCAATAGGACAGGTATTGATAAATGATTGAAATAATGAATATCAGAAGACATCATAAGGGTTCCGAAAAGTATGATTCCATCCGGATCATCATTGATAACTTTCTCAATTTCTTTCTGAATGTCGCTGTGTTCATGTATATGATATGCATTCAATCGATAACCATGTTCCTTTAGTCGATATTCAATAGAGTTGCCAACTTCAGAGAAAAAAGCAGAATCGAATATAAAGTTTTTATGCATGAACATCACTGCAATCATTTTATGGTTTTTTCTAAGCATCTTCTTAGAATATTTAAATCCCATTTCATTTGCAGTTGAAAATATCTTAGCGCGTAGCTCATCAGAAACACCAGGCTTATTATTAAGCGCCATTGATACAGCAGCTGCTGATATATTTAATGCTTTCGCAATATCTTTTGCTGTTACAGACATAAACAATCACCTCAATAGTATTATACAGAACGATAAAACAAGGTAGAAGAAAAAAGGAGAAAAGATGGAAAGAATAGTAATTGGATTTGCTCCAACAAGAAGAAGTATTTTTTCAGCACCAGATGCTGTTAAGTATGCGAACTTAACAAGAAAAAGATTAGAAGAGTTGGGAGTCGCATTCATCGATATCGATGATATTGCTGCTGATGGTTTACTACATGAAGACTCTGATCGGATTAAGATTGCTGAAAAATTTAAGGCAAATAAAGTGGATGGATTATTTTTTCCCCACGGGAATTTTGGGACAGAATATGAAGTTGCAAGATTAGCAAAGGAACTAAATGTTCCGGTATTACTTTGGGGGCCTCGCGATGAAAGACCAGATGAAAATGGAATTCGCTTGCGCGATTCACAGTGCGGATTATTCGCTACAGGAAAGGTGTTAAGAAGATTTAAAGTCCCATTTACATATTTATGTAATTGTCGCTTAACAGATTCGGAATTTGAAAGAGGAATAAAAAATTTCTTGGCAGTATGCAATGTAGTTAAAGCATTTAGAAATACTAGAATCTTACAAATTGGCCCACGTCCATTCGACTTCTGGTCCACAATGTGCAATGAGGGAGAATTATTAGAAAAGTTCAATATACAACTGTCTCCAATCCCAATTTCTGAGATGGTATCAGAAATGAAAACAGTAAGAGAAAATCAAAAGGAAGTTGATGAAGTTGTTAACTATTGCAAAGAAAAATTCAATATTAGAGTTACAAGTGAGCAACTTGAGACAATCGCTACTCTCAAAATTGCAATTCGCCGATTAGCGGACAAGTATGGTTGTAATGCAGGAGCTATTCAATGCTGGAATGCATTACAAACAGAGATTGGAATTATGCCTTGTGCTGCGAATTCATTATTAAATGAAGAGGGTTTCCCAGTTGTATGTGAAACAGATATTCATGGTGCTATTACGGCCATCATGATGGAAGCTGCTGGCATGGATACAGCTAGAACATTCTTTGCGGATTGGACGGTACGCCATCCAGATAACGAAAATGGAGAGCTGTTGCAGCACTGTGGTCCATGGCCGATTTCATGTGCTTCATGCAAACCAACAATTGGATATCCACTAGCATTCGATCATCCTGGTGCAGTTGAGGCAGAAGCAAAAAAGGGTGAACTTACATTATGTAGATTTGACGGCGATAATGGAGAATACTCACTACTTCTAGGAAATGCAAAAGGCGTAGAAGGACCATATACCAAAGGTACATATCTATGGGTTGAAGTCGAAAATCTAAAACGACTAGAGGCTAAGATTGTGGAAGGACCGTATATTCATCATTGTGTTGGAATACATAAAGATGTTGTCCCTGTACTGTATGAAGCATGTAAGTATATCGATGTTCAACCAGATTTATATGATGATGTCGAAGAAAAAGTGAAAGCATATATTCGTGGGGAGTAAGTATGGATAAGTTAACTAGAAAAGCATATGAATTAAGAAAAGATATTATCGAGATGATCTATAAATCGAAAGCAGGACATGTCGGTGGTGACTTATCTGTTATTGATATTTTGACAGTATTATATTTCGATCAGATGAATGTATCGCCAGAGAACTTCAAAGACTCAAATCGTGATCGTTTTCTACTATCGAAAGGTCATTGTGCAGATGCGCTATTCTGCGTTTTAGGTGAAAAAGGATTTTATCCAAAGCAGGAGGCTATTACAACATTTTCTAAATATGGATCAAAATTTATCGGACATCCTAATACAGAAATTAACGGAATTGAAATTAATTCAGGTTCATTAGGACATGGCTTATCAATCGCTGTAGGTATGTCACTTGCCGCAAAGATGGATAAAAAAGATTATCGTACATATGTCGTTATTGGTGATGGAGAAATGGCGGAAGGTTCCAACTATGAAGCTATGATGGCAGCTGGTCATTATAAGCTAAATAATTTATGTGCAACAGTTGATTTAAACGGTCTTCAGATATCAGGCTCTACAGAAGATGTAATGTCATCATCGGATTTAGCTGAAAAGTTTAAATCATTCAAATGGAATGTAATAGAGGTACAAGATGGCAATCATTGTATGGCATTAAAGGAAGCTTATGAATTAGCTAAGAAGTGTACAGATAAACCGACTGTAATATTAGCGCATACAACGAAAGGTAAGGGTGTTTCATTTATGGAAAATCAAGCAAAGTGGCATCACGGTGTATTGGATGAAACACAATATTTACAAGCAATTAAAGAAATTGATGAGGTGCTAGCACATGAATAAAATTAGTAATCGCCAGGCAATTTGCGATGTCTTAATGGAACATGCAAAAAATGATAAAGATATTGTGGTGGCATGTTCAGATTCAAGAGGCTCTGCATCATTAATACCATTTGCAGATGCATATCCTGATCAGTTTGTGGAAGTTGGAATTGCTGAACAAAATCTAGTGGGAGTATCTGCAGGGTTAGCTTCTTGTGGAAAGAAAGTATTCTGTGCATCACCTGCGGCATTCTTGACAACAAGATCATATGAGCAAGCAAAAGTAGATGTAGCATACTCAAGCACAAATGTTAAATTAGTTGGAATCTCTGGTGGAGTTTCTTATGGAGCATTGGGCATGACACATCACTCTACTCAGGATTTTGCGGCAATGTCTTCTTTAACAGGTATGCGCGTATATGATCCATGTGATCGTTTCCAAACAACTAAGTTAATTGAATGTCTACTGAAGGATAAAGAACCTGCATATATTAGAGTATCTAGAAATGCAACAGAGGATATCTATGATGAGTATTTAGATTTCAAACTAAATAAAGCAAATAGTATCTTTGAGGGAAATCAAGTGTTGATTGTATCTTGTGGAGAATTACTGGTATATGCAAAAAGAGCTGCAGAAATTCTAAACGAAAGAGGAATTTCCACAGGATTATTAGATATGTATTGCATTAAACCATTTGATACAGAATCTCTTTTGGAAAAAGCAAAAAATGTAAGTTTGGTAGTAACTGTAGAAGAACATGGTCCATATGGAGGACTAGGAGCAATTACTGCGAAAGAACTATCAACTCATTTACCTAAAAAACTATTAACATTAAATTTACCAGATGAACATTTAATGACAGGCACAAATAAAGAAATGTTTGCTTATTATGGATTGGATGATAAGGGCATTGTAAAGTCAATTGAAGAAGTATTATAACAATGAAATACATCATCAGTATTGATCAATCCACACAAGCAACGAAAGCCATTTTGTTTGATGGAACAGGTAAATTCATAAAGCGAGTTGATAGAAAACATAGACAAATCATCTCTGAGGAGGGATATGTATCGCATAATCCAAATGAGATTTATCAGAATGTTGTTGCACTAATTGGTGAGTTAATTACTACCACGAAGATACAAACCGAATACATAGTTGCTCTAGCAATTGCGAATCAGCGAGAGACTACCGTGATGTGGGACAAAAATGGGCAGCCATTAGCAGATGCAGTTGTTTGGCAATGCTCACGAGCAAAGGATATCGCCGAAAAATATGCCGCATTCAGTAATCGCATCAAGGATATAACTGGATTACAACTATCACCGTATTTTCCAGCATGTAAGATGCGATGGTTGATAGATCATGTAAAACCTAAAACTGATTATTGTATGGGTACTATTGATTCATGGTTGATATATAAATTAACAAAAGGAAGAAGCTTTAAAACTGATACAACAAATGCATCACGTACGCAGCTATATGACATTCATGCAGGTGTATGGTCGGATGAGCTATGTGACTTGTTTGGTATAGAAAAAAGTCATCTTGCGGAAATTAATGATTGCAATGCAATATTTGGTTATACAGATATTGAAGGAATATTACCAATTGCAATACCAATCACTGGTGTTATGGGTGATTCCCATGCTGCATTATTTGGTCATGGTTGCATACATGAAGGACAAGTGAAAACAACACTTGGAACAGGATCATCAATTATGATGAATATTGGTACTGAAGTGAAGCATTCTTCTAATGGGTTGGTAACTTCTGTTGCATATAGTATGGATGGTATTCGCACATTTGCAATTGAAGGAAATGTTAACTATGCAGGAGCAGTTATTACTTGGCTACAAAATGATTTGCAGTTAATTAAAAATGCAAATGAAACAGAAGAGATCATAAAAGATAGTAATAAAAATGATAAAACCGTACTGGTACCGGCATTTACAGGATTAGGTGCTCCTTATTGGAATGCACAGGCAAAGGCTATGTTCTATGGTATGTCACGTACTACTACATGGAAAGAACTAGTGAAAGCATCTGTAGAATCCATTGCTTATCAAATCACAGATGTACTTAATGCAATGGTAAGTGATACTGGTATATCAATTAAAGAAGTTAAAACAGATGGTGGCCCAAGTAGGAACAAATATCTTATGCAATTCCTAGCAGAGACTTCACGAAAATCAGTGTATGTGAGCTCGGTAGAAGAATTATCCGCAATTGGCGTTGCCTATATGTCTGGAATTTCTCTTGGATTATATAAACAAGAGGAATTGTTTAAACAAAACAGGTATGAAGTAAGTAAATATCATTTAAGTAAGTCTGATTGGAGAGAAATCATAGATAGATGGAATGAAGCTATCCATCTGATCCAAAAGAATCATAACGAATAAAAGGAGAACATATGTGGTGGAAAAAGGATATGGAACCACTAGATTGGTCTAGATTTTCAGATATCTTAATAGAGGATGAGGAGGGCGATATTCGTCCGATGTCACAACCTTATTTTAAGGCAAAGAAAATCGCAGAAGGAACTTGGCAAGTATTATCTGATGGAGACTATTCCTATGTAATCGAAGGAAGTCAAGAAACTATAGTGATTGATGCCGGTATGGGTGCAGGTAATATTCGGGAATTTTGTCAAACATTAACCGATAAACCAATTTACAGAATGTTGTTAACACACTGCCATTTCGATCATACTGCAAATGCATATTTATTTGATTGTGTATACATGTCAAAAGAATCATATGCTCGAAGAAATCAACCAATGGGAGAATTCTTGGAACGAGGAATGCAATTCCCAGATGACTATCCAGTTGTATTTATCAAGGATGGAGATGTAATAGATTTGGGTGACAGAAAACTAGAGGTATTGAATATTGCTGAGCATGCGATTGGTTCACTCCAATTCCTAGATCGTAAGACAAGGACTTTGTTCTGTGGTGATGAGCTAAATGGAAACTTTTTCGACTCAAGAATATCAGTAGAAACATCCTTTAGAAATATAGCTAGGTGGAAATCATTCCGGGATGCATATGATGTATTAGCTGCTGGTAATGGTATGCATGATGCAGTATATGTGGATCGCTATTACGATACGCTTAAATATATTCTTGAAGGGCATGCACATGAAGGCATAGAACACTATATCCCATATAATGATCGATTTGCTTCGATAGATGAGTTGGATGGAAAGCCTGTATATGCACGTAGAGCGCCACATTTTAGAACTCTGGTTGAACCTCTCAAGAACGCAGGCTTTGCATATGACCTGGAATTAAATGATGGTAAAGCATGCTTTAATTTATTGAGAAAACTAACACCAGATGGGATATTTGATCGTCAATTAAAGAAAAATAATTGTACTGTATGTTATTATTTGAATCGTATTTGGGATAATGATGAAAATCAGAATCTTATTTAACCGTAGGAGGTATATATGAGTTTTCCAAAGGGATTTTTATGGGGTGGTGCTACAGCTGCAAATCAATGCGAAGGTGCATATCAAGAAAATGGGAGAGGTTTAGCAAATGTAGATGTAATTCCATATGGAGATGATAGATTTCCAGTTATGTCTGGTCAGAAGAAAATGCTAGAATGCGATGAAAATCATTTTTATCCATCACACGAAGCGATTGATTTCTATCATCATTATAAAGAGGATATTAAACTATTCGCTGAAATGGGAATGAAGTGTTATCGTTTCTCAATTGCTTGGACAAGAATATATCCAAACGGAGATGATGAAACACCGAATGAAAAAGGCTTAGCATTCTATGAAGCTGTTGTAGATGAATGCCTTAAGTATGGTATTGAACCACTTATTACAATTTGCCATTTTGACGCTCCAATCGCTTTGATAAAGAAGTTTGGTGGTTGGAAAGATCGCCGTATGATCGATGCGTTTTTGAATCTTTGTAAAGCACTTTTTACAAGATTGAATGGGAAAGTTAAATATTGGCTAACATTCAATGAAATCAACATGTTATTGCACTTACCATTTATGGGAGCGGGCATTTTGTTTGAGGATGGAGAAGATAAAAACCAGGTACTTTATACTGCAGCCCATCATGAACTTGTCGCTTCTGCTAAGGCAGTGAAATTAGCACATGAGATAATGCCAAATGCAATGGTGGGTTGTATGCTGGCAGCAGGACAATTCTATCCATATTCATGCAACCCAAAGGATGTGTACAAAGGTATGGAGAGTGACAGAGACAATTACTTCTTTATTGATGTACAGGCAAGAGGTTATTACCCAGTTTGGGCACTCAAGAGAATGGAAAGAGTTGGTGTAAAACTTGATATAACTGATGAAGATACACAAGCACTCAAAGATGGAATCGTTGATTTTATCTCATTCTCTTATTATGCATCTAGATGTGTATCTGCTGATGAAGAGATTAATAAGGAAGCTGCAAAAGGAAATGCGGTATTTGCGGCGGTTAAGAACCCATACTTGGATGCTTCAGAATGGGGTTGGCAGATTGATCCTCTAGGACTAAGAATTACATGCAACATGTTATATGATCGTTACCAAAAACCACTATTCATAGTTGAAAATGGTCTTGGAGCAAATGATGCAGTTGAAGAGGATGGTATTCATGATAGCTATCGAATTGCATATATGAAAGAACATATTAAAGCAATGGATGCAGTTATTAATGAAGATGGATTACCATTACTAGGATGCACATTTTGGGGTATTATTGATTTAATCTCTGCATCAACAGGAGAAATCAAGAAGAGATACGGAACCATTTATGTTGATAAACAAGTTGATGGCTCCGGTACATTAGAGAGAAAGAAGAAAGATTCCTTTTATTGGTACAAACAGGTAATTGAAAGTGATGGAGAAATAATCTAATCACTAATTAGGAGATATTATGATGCAAGAAATACATGCAGTAACATATCGCGAAATGAAAAATTACATTCTGCCATTCTTTTGGCAACATCATGAAGATGAAAAAACATTACGTGAATACATGAAAGTAATTGATGAGGCAAATATAAAAGCTGTATGTATCGAATCCAGACCTCATCCAGATTTCTGCGGAGATGGCTGGTGGCATGACCTGGATATTATATTTGACGAAGCAACCAAACGAGATATGAAAGTGTGGATTCTTGATGATTCACACTTTCCATCCGGTTTTAGTAATGGAGAGTTAAAAGGTAAATATCCAAATTTGCATAGAAAATTTATCACTTATAAAGAAGTAACGAATATAAAAGATTCTAAGTTTGAAGCTTATGATGAATACAAGGCAGTTCCACCACACAAAAAAACCAAAGTAGAAGAGTTTATGATGGAAGATTATGAACTCCTACCAGGGGATATATGTAAAGGATTCGTAGCTGTTTCTAAAGATGCAAAAACGGTAAGAAAAGTTTCAGATCAAGAGTACTTAAATGGTGAATGGACAATATATGGTATTTATGAAACATATAATAGAGGCCCTCATCGTGACTATATCAACATGTGTGATCAAAAATCTGTAAAACTATTTATTGATACAGTATATGAGTCACATTATGCACATTATAAAAAATATTTTGGAAATGTTTTAGAAGGATTCTTCTCTGACGAACCGGAATTTGGCAATGGACATCTTTATGAAAAAGGAAAGAGAATCAATGAGATGGATGATTATCCGTTTTCTGATGAAGTGGAGGATGAACTACGTGGTCTCTGGGGAGATACGTATCTAGAAAATCTTTCTCTGCTATTTATAAATATAGAAGATCAACAACGCTTAATAGAAGCTCGTATTCAATATATGGACGTCATCACAAAAGCTGTTGAACGTGATTTCTCCTATCAAATAGGAGATTGGTGTCGAAATCATAATGTGAAATATATTGGACATATTATCGAAGATAATAATGAGCATTCACGAACAGGTTCATCGCTTGGACATTACTTTCGTAGCCTAAAAGGTCAAAGCTATGCGGGTATCGATGATATTGGAGGGCAGCTTATCCCTCATATGGAAGATGCGATAATTCGTTCGAAATTTACAGGAAGTATACGTGACGGAGTATTCTATCACTTCACATTAGGGAAACTCGCATCTAGCGCTGCGAGTATCGACACACTAAAAAAGGGTAATAGTATGTGCGAAGTATTTGGTGCATATGGATGGCAAGAAGGTGTATATCTCGAAAAATATCTAGTGGATCATCTTATGGTAAATGGAATCAATCACTTTGTTCCACATGCCTTTTCGCCTGCTCCATTCCCTGATCCGGATTGTCCACCACATTTTTATGCACATGGGAATAATCCGCAATACAGACATTTTGGTGAATTGATGAAATATACAAACCGTATTTGCGAACTAATCTCTAATGGCAAAATGATACGTAAGGTTGCAGTGTTATACCATGGTGAAGCAGACTGGACAGGTTTACCATATATGAGCGAAGATGTAGTAACTCGAGCATTAACGGAAGCTCATATTGATTTTGATATTATCCCATCAGACGTATTTACTGATAAGGATTATGAGTATGAAATCAAAAATGCTAAATTGTATATTTCACTGGGAGAATATGATGCTATTGTTCTGCCGACTTACCCAGTAATAAGAGAGACTGTAGTACATGCATTAAATCAGTTTGTAAAAGAAGGTGGACTCGTATACGCTGTTGATAAGTTACCTCAATTCATAATAGGTGGTGATCAAAAAGAAAATCTACAGGCAACTAAGGTAACATTAGATGAAATGTTATCGAATCTATCTGGCTTGCAAGAAGTTAGATTGACTGGTGAATCGACAATGATAAAACACCTTCACTATGAAGGAAGTCAATCTGTATTCTATTTTGTTAACGAGGGGAAAGATACTTATAAAGGCACTTTGACGATTCCGTACGTGAAAAACCCTGTGATTTATGATGCATGGCAAAATAAATTATATACATTTGAGTTTACTACAGATGAAATTACTATGAATATTCCAATCGAATTAGAAAGTCGTAAGTCTTTGATTATAGTTGATGGTAACTACAAAAAACCAATTGAGAAATTTGGAATCAATCCTGTATTCAAAGAAAATATGTTATTAACAACATTTAAACGATCCGTATGCACCGGAAAGGGATATCCACATTTCAAAGAGGAAAAAGAGGTCACTTTACCGGATATCGTGGAGAATGATTATCCGAAGTTTGGTGGATATATCCGTTACTATACTGAGTTTGTGCTTGATACACAGTCAGCAATATTGAAGATTGATGGATTGTTAGAAGGTGTTGAAGTAATTCTAAATGGTATTCATTTAGGAATACAGATACAACCAACATATATTTATGATTTATCAAATGCTCTTAGAAAGGGAAACAACAAGCTAGAAATTATTTCTGCAACAACCTTAGAGCGGTTTGTTGAAAACAAACAATCTGATGCAGTACCAACTAATACTTTAGGTATTCAAGGTAAAGTTGAAGTGCTCTATTAGTTTTGAATCACAAGATACAATAAAAAATCTCTGAGAACTTATCCATTGATAAGAACTCAGAGATTTCTTTTTACTAGAATATTGCAGATATTAGCGCAAGAATTGCTAGACCACCTTGCATAAGGATAATCTTAGGATTACTTGTAATACCACCATAGATGGCTACTAGGATAACATATCCCATTAAGAGTAATGTCGCTGCCTTGCTGGCGAATACAAATACTGCTAATAGAATCAATACAGCGATTAGGCCGTTATATACACCTTGATTCTTAAGTAGTGTGTTCACTGTCTTTTGCTTTAATTCTTCAACTGGAATAGAGAAGACTTTAGAGGTCTTTTCTGATGTTGTAATGAAAGTCTCTATATATAAGATGTATAGGAACTCTAGGGCTACTAGTGTAGCTAATATTTTAGTAATCATGTTCATAATTGATGTTCTCCTGACACACACCTATTATACATCAATAAATTTAATTGTATACAATTTAACTAAAATTTATATGTTAAACATCACAAATAGTAGAATACAGTGATGTATAATACAGATGAGGTAAGTTATGGAAAAGTTTGCGATTGTCACAAGATATGATGAAACATCCAAAAGTATTGGTGAAAAAATAAAAGAAACACTCACACAAAAAGGTTATGTATTCAGTGAAGAAAGTCCTGAAACTGTATTTGTGGTAGGTGGAGATGGAACCTACATTGAAGCGATTCATCAATACCTGGATTTAATCCCTAATGTAAAATTCCTAGGATTACATACAGGAACATTAGGCTTTTTTACCGAATACCAAGATAATGAATTAGATGATTTACTACAGATGTATATGTCGAATGAATACAAAGTCTTAGAGTTCCCACTCCTTGCAGTACAGGCTGGGGATAAAGTTTATCACGCAGTGAATGAAGTCCGTGTAGAGAATGTATCACGCACACAAGTCTTAGATGTATATCTAAGTGGAGAATACCTTGAAAGATTTAGAGGAACAGGTATGTGTGTTTGTACACAGTTAGGATCCACCGCCTATAATCGTTCCCTTGGTGGTGCGGTTATTCAGGATGGATTAGATTTGATTGAGCTAACGGAGATTGCGGGTATTCATCACAGTAAGTATCGTTCCTTATATGCACCTTTAATATTGAAGAAAGAAACAGAGGTAGTATTGAAATCAGAGAGCTTCTGTAAAGCAATCCTTGGAGTAGACGCAAATACGTATACACTTGATCAAGAACAAGAACTAAAGATAAAAGTATGTGATTGTAAACATGTACGCATGATTAAGGGTAAGAGCATCTCTTACTTTAAGAAGTTAAGTACATTATTCTAGGAGGTAGTCATGCGTTATTTACATTCCTATTTTCAAATACTAAAACTCCCATTTGTGATTCTATTATTCGCATGTTTCCTAGGTGGAATCTCAAATCTAATTGTCAATAATTCCTACGGAATCGTTTCCGTCGTTACAGGAGACGGAATCTATATCGTAGGAGAAGCTATGGGTATGATATCACGAGCAGTGATCAACTACGTACCATTACTCATGTTGATAAGATTAACAACACAACGTGAAAAAGGTAGTGTTATGGTAGGTGCAGGTCTACTTGGATACATCACCTTTTTAGCAGCGACAATCTTTGTGCCTTCAGCCCCACTACCAGCATATGCATATAGTGCGATGTTTAGCTTGGGCTCTACGACTTCATCCATAAGCTATTTAGCTGGTGCGGCGCATTATCCACTACTAAGTGGAATGGTTGGTATCATCATCGTAACCGCATTAACATATGCTGGTTGTAATTCACTAGATAAAAATAAAAATCAAATGATTACACAGGCCTCCATGACACACGCAGTGCTGAAGACGTTTGTGTACTGTTTGATTGCAGGTGTCGCATTTGGTTTTGTGTGGCCATACTTTATATTGTTTGTTGTACGTTTAGTAAACTACATCTCTTCGGATCTATCGAGCCCATTGAATATGGTTCTATATGGAATTGCGGATAGATTCTTACAGACATTTCACTTAAGTGCACTGATACGACAACCATTATGGTATACAGCAGCTGGTGGAAGTTGGACAAATATTGCCGGAACAACCATCCTTGGTGATGCGAATATTTGGACAGCACAAGTAGCTTCTAATGCATTGACAACATCTACTGGCAGATTCTTTGCGCCATACTATGTTATGAATATCTTTGCGATGCCTGCCATGATATGGGCAATGTATGGCGTAGGGACATCCCCTAAACAAAGAGGAAAGATGAGAGTGTTATGTATTATGGCAACTCTGATCTCATTTATTTCAGGAACAACTTATCCACTGCAAATGATGTTATTGTTGGTATGTCCAGTATTATTCTTATTCCATATGATTTATAACGGATTCTTATACGGATTATTTGCGACAATCAATGTAAATCTTGGTTATCAAACTGTTGATGTACATACGATGAGTGCAATGCCAGGAACATTACCAGAGTTCATATCTTATATGAACAATCCTACTCTATATCGAAATTTGATTATTATCGCTGTGATAGGAATTGTTTCAGCTGTTGTATATTACATCGTTACAAGATTGTACTTCCACTATGGAGCGTCAGACTTAATTATGCATGATGAAGCGAAGAAAGATGCGATGTTAATTATCAAGGGCGTTGGTGGACAAGAGAACATCAAGAACGTTGAAGCAGATATAACAAGTCTATATATTACTGTCTATGATAAAAATACTGTAAATGAAGTTGTCTTAAAAGATATAGGTACCATACAAATCCAAAAGCAGGATAATACTTATGGATTATACTATGGTGCTAAGTCATATATCTTACGAAAAAACATAAAGAATTCAATACGAGAATAATCCATGCATGCAAGTGTACTGATTTTATATATTTTTAATGATAAGTTTTTTCAAACAATATATTTGTCAATCAAATAGGAAGATGTCTTGAAAATAATATATATATTATATTTAGCTTAGATATAAAGCCGAATGAAACGTAGTTTGCACGTATTACAAAATCAATACTGAAATTGGTATAGACGATATAGATAGAAAGGTTAATGTATATGTGTGTAGCAAGGTATAAGACCGGTATTTAGGTTGAAAAAACAACTACATCAATGATATTTAGTAGGTGTGTCTACTTAATAACAAGACCAGAGTATAGAATACTAGTGAACTTTCTTTGGGAGAAGAGCTTGTCAGGAACAGCTATATGAAGTGGCGCCAGAAATGAAAAGTCACTAATTGATTAAGATAGTTATAATCTATAATTTTTACAAAAGAAATATGTAACCGTTATATTGTGTATTATCGGGTTATTTCCAGTGTTCTAACTTTATCCCGAATGGAGCTGGTCCACAGTATAAAGCATATAAAATAGGAGTATCATATGAAGAAAAAATGGATAAATGTTACAAACAAATATACATATTTATTACTAATTACAATACCTATTGCAATATTAAAAATATGTTTGGTTGATATAAGTGCTGCCGGGATTAATTTCTATGGTATATTCGTTTCAATCATGATTTTGAATGTCGGTTTATATCTATTTATTAGATTTAATACCTATTCACATTTCTATAATCCAAAACATCCTAAACCAGCACAGAAAAGTAACGAATAGAATTGTTATAGAAATGACGGAAGTATTCAAAACTTCTGTCATTTCTTTTTAGAAATAAGAATATATAGAAATACCCTCCTGGAAGGAGGGTAGGAATCAATTAACTCTTTACAAAGTATATGAGGATACTATTTTTCTAATAGCCACTGAATGATGTTTTTATGGATATAACCATTTTGGCTAAAGTCGATATCATCCATAGATAAAACATACTTTGGATAATTATCGTTGATGTTGTGATAAACATCAAATTCTCTTTGACGTGTTACCTCGTTAGCTAGAAGATAACAAACTTGGTAGTATGCATATTCGCCGTTCTTAGAGGCGATAAAGTCGATTTCTTTATCGTTAACTTTACCAATGTATACGGAGTATCCACGTTTTAGTAATTCAACATATACAATATTTTCAAGCACTCTTTCGATATCTTTACTGTTAGAGAATCCTTTTGCTTGGCGAAAGCCGTGATCGTTGAGAAAATACTTTTCTTCGACTTTAAGAATCTTTTTTCCTAGGAAGTCGTAACGAGGAACTTTCTTTATAATGTATGCGTCCTGACAATAGTTAAGATAGTTTAAGATGGAATCGACGGATACATTTCTTCCTTCGCTTTTTAGATAGTTGCGAATACTTAGAGCGGAGAATGTATGACCGATATTTTCACATGCATATAAAAGAATACGGTTGTAAATATCAATATCACGTATCTTGTGATATTCTAGAACGTCTTTTACTAAAACAGTATTGTAAATATCCTCTAGATATTTAAGAGTAGGGTTTTCATCAAGTTCAAGGTGGCGAACAGCTGGAATTCCACCAAGTGTAATGAATTTCTGAAAATATTCTTGTTTACTTAAGGATAGGTTTTTATAACATTCGATAAATTCACTAAATGTGAATGGCAATATCGTAAAGTTAACATATCTTCCAGCTAATAACGTTGATAAATTGCCGGATAACATACTGGAATTAGAGCCAGTTATATAGATATCGCAATGATAGTCAGCTTGAAGACCATTGACTACCTCTTCCCAGTGGGAAACAACTTGAATCTCATCAAAGAAGAAGTAAAGCTTATGGTTTGTTTGTAAGAACGGCTTTAGATATTCCGCAAATGAGATAGAGGAGCGGATAGATAAGAAGTCTAGATTTTCAAAGTTGATATAGATTTTATCTTCGGATGGAATATCTTTTAGTATATCTTCATTGATCATCTTGAGGATTGTTGATTTTCCAACTCTGCGCATACCAGTGAGTATTTTGATGATAGGTTTATCAATGAATTTTAGTATTTCATCTAAATAGCTTTGCCGTCGAATGTATTCCATTGGGCCTCCTTTATTCATTTCGATTATAATCGAAATGAATATTAAAATCAACATGCATTTCGATT
This sequence comes from Erysipelotrichaceae bacterium, assembly GCA_022767445.1. Taxonomy (GTDB): domain Bacteria; phylum Bacillota_I; class Bacilli_A; order Erysipelotrichales; family Erysipelotrichaceae; genus Bulleidia. The sequence goes on from JALENJ010000055.1 coordinate 30,905, forward strand.
ATAGTCGAAATACATGTATTTATGTAAACAAAAATATTGGGGTAATTATGCTATAATACATATGTTTTTGTGAGGCAAATATGGCAGAAAATTATACACCGATGATGCAACAATATTTAAAAGTGAAACAGGAATATGAGGACGCAATCTTGTTCTATCGCATTGGCGATTTTTACGAGATGTTCTTTGATGATGCGAAGATTGCTTCTAAGGAGTTGGATCTTGTACTGACTGGTAAGAATGCTGGTGTAGAGGATCGTGTTCCGATGTGCGGGATTCCTCATCATGCGGCGAGTTCCTACATTCCTCGTTTGGTATCGAGAGGATATAAGGTTGCCATATGTGAACAGACACAGGATCCTAAGGAAGCTGTGGGTTTGGTAACACGTGATGTGATTCGTGTGATTACTCCGGGTACTGTCATGGATGAAATCGCAGATGAGAAGGCTTCTGTCTATTTAGCTGCGATTACGGATTATGGATATGGATATTCTCTTGCGATTGTTGAGATGAGTACTGGTGAAAACTATGTACAGGATATTGAACATAAGGATGTCTTGTTGTTACAGACGCTGTTACGCTCTAATGTGCGTGAAGTGGTTGTGGATAGTGAGTTTGGGGAAAAGACAATTAAGAGTTTAAGGGAATTGCAGATTGTCATTTCCTATTGTGATGAAACACGCATCAAGGAGGAGTACTTACCATTAACTGAAGGTATCCTCAAGGAGTATGACATGCGTGCATATGGTCGTATGCTTAACTATCTTGAGAATACGCAGAAACATATGCTTGGTCATCTACAGGTTGCACGTATTGAAAATGAGGATGAGATCCTCTACATGGATTATGCGACACGTCAGAATCTAGAGCTTGTGCAACCTCTACATGATAATGGAAAAGCCATTACACTTTGGTCATTTTTGGATGTGTGTAAGTCTGCGATGGGTTCAAGACAATTACGTAAGTGGATAGAAAAGCCACTTGTATCAAAGTCTAAGATTGAATCACGTTTTGATAAGACTGAGTGGTTGATTCAAAACTTCATGCAAAGACAACAGTTGCGTGATGCTTTTGCGAATATCTATGATTTACAGCGTTTGATTGCTAGATGTGCGATGAATACTGCCAATGCGATTGACTGTGTACGTTTAACAAAGACACTAGCTGAAGTACCTAGTATCATGCATGCATTGGATGATACTATCTTTGTTGAGAAATCAAGAATTGATACGTTACAGGTTTTATATCAAAAGCTAAAAGATGCTTTTGTGGAGAATCCACCAGTACAGATCAATGATGGTGGAATGTTTAGGGATGGATACAACGCAGAGTTGGACGAAGCACGTCGTATTCAACATAGCGGTAAGCAATTCATCGCTGAATTAGAGGCGAAGGAACGCGAAAGAACTGGTATTAAAACTTTAAAAATCGGATACAACAAAGTCTATGGATACTATATTGAAATATCCAAAGTCGCAGCCCAATCTGTCAAAGATGAATGGGGATATATCCGTCGTCAGACCCTTACCAACAATGAGCGTTTCATCTCACCTGAATTAAAGGAGAAAGAAGACGCAATTCTCCACGCTGAGGAAAATGCCATTCGCATTGAGAAACAACTATTCCAAATGATACTGGATGAAATACATACGTATTTACCAAAGCTACAAAAGTTAAGTCAATTCTTAGCAGATATTGATGCTCACGTAGCTTTGGCAGAAGTATCTGCGAAGTATGGATATGTAAGACCAATCTTTAGCGATGATGAAATGTCCATCATCGATGGAAAACATCCTATCTTGGATGAGATGATGAAGAATCCAAAGTATGTATCCAACTCTGTGTATATGCATAAAGACCAGGATATCCTGTTAATCACAGGACCAAACATGGGTGGTAAATCTACCTACATGCGTCAAACAGCACTAATTGTGATTATGGCGCAGATTGGTTGCTTTGTGCCAGCTAAGAGCTGTACAATGCCTATCTTTGATAAGATCTTTACACGCATTGGAGCTTCGGATGATATCCTAAGTGGACAATCAACCTTCATGGTGGAGATGTCTGAAGCCAACCTTGCACTACAAGAAGCGACTGAAAACTCACTGATCTTATTTGATGAGATTGGCAGAGGTACATCCACATATGATGGTATGGCACTTGCCCAGGCAATGATTGAGTACATCGCAACATGCATACATGCTAAGACTATGTTCAGCACACACTATCATGAATTGACAGTGATATCTGATAACATCCCTAATGTTAGAAACATGCATGTTGTTGTTAAAGAAAACAATGATGAAGTCACATTCCTATATAAGATGGCAGAGGGACCAGCAGGTCATTCCTACGGTATTAACGTAGCCAGACTTGCAGGACTGCCAGAGACAGTGCTCAAGCGTGCAAAAGACTTACAAAAAGAATTAGAATCAACCAAACGAGTGGTTCAACAAAACTATCAACTGATTGAAATGAAGAAAGAAGATCCAAAGGCAGAAGCGGTGATTGAAAAACTTCAACAAGTTGATCTAGATGATCTATCTCCACGTCAAGCATGGGAGATGTTGAGCGACTTGTGTAAGGAGGCAGGAAAGTAATGGAATTAGACAAGATTACGATAAAAGGTGCCAAAGAGAATAATCTAAAGAATATTTCTCTGGAAATACCGCGAAATAAAATGGTTGTTATGACGGGTCTATCAGGAAGTGGTAAGACATCACTTGCCTTTGATACGATCTATGCAGAAGGACAACGTCGTTATGTTGAATCCCTTTCAGCATATGCCAGGCAATTTCTAGGTGGTGTTGAAAAACCAAATGTAGAGTTGATTGAAGGTTTATCACCAGCGATTTCCATTGATCAAAAGACAACATCAAATAACCCACGTTCTACCGTAGGTACAGTGACAGAAATTTATGATTATCTACGTTTGTTATATGCAAGAACTGGTGTTCCATATTGCCCAAACCACAATATCCCAATCACAGGGCAGACAATCACTGAAATGGTGGATAGCGTGATGGCACTAGAAGATAGAAGTAAACTGACGATCCTAGCACCAACCGTCAGAAATAAAAAAGGAACATTCAAAGATGTATTCGCTAAGTTATTAAAAGATGGCTACATTCGTGTACGCATCGATGGCGAAATACACATGCTGGAAGATGAACCAGAACTAGAGAAAAACAAAAGACACGACATCGATGTCGTGATTGACCGTATCGTTAAGACAGAGGATTCACGTTCACGTGTATATGACTCACTGGAGACAGCCCTCAATCTAGCAGATGGACGTGCAATTGTATTGAATGATGAAGAGGAAATGAGTTTCTCCACACACTTCTCCTGTAATATCTGTGGCTTTACAGTACCAAAACTTGAGCCAAGACTGTTCTCATTTAACGCACCTGTAGGTGCGTGTGATGTATGTCATGGTTTGGGTATCACAGAAGAGGTAGATATAGATAACCTTATTCCAGATCGCACAAAGACTATCCGCGAAGGTGGTATTCGTTACTACAAGAATATCGTCGATACAGAGAATATCGAATGGCAGACTTTCTCTAAATTATTACAACACTACAAGATATCCGAAGATACACCAATCAAGGATTTAACCAAGAAACAACTCAAAGTCATCCTCTATGGTAGTGATGAACCAATTAAGTACTCCATCACATCAACAGGTGGAAACAGTTATCAACGTAATGACTTTATTGAAGGTATTAAGAACCTCATTGAACGTCGTTATGTAGAGACTACAAGTTCAATGAGTAAGGAATGGTATCACTCATTCATGGTTGAGTCGGTATGTCCTAAGTGTAAGGGGCACCGCCTCAATGAGGCAGCCCTCAGTGTACGTGTAGGTGATAAGAATATCTATGAGTTTACAGAACTATCCGTAGGAAAAGCACTGGATTGGATGAACGCATTAAAGCTAGATGCTGAAAAGACAAAGATTGCGGAACTTGTACTCAAAGAAATCCACAATCGTCTATCTTTCTTAAAAGATGTAGGTCTTGAGTATCTCTCTCTTGATCGACTAGCTGGAACATTGTCTGGCGGAGAGGCACAGCGTATCCGTCTAGCTACACAGATAGGTTCTCGCCTTTCAGGCGTACTGTATGTCTTAGATGAACCTAGTATCGGTCTACATCAAAGAGACAACAGTAAATTAATCAAGACACTTCAAAACATGAGAGACTTAGGAAACTCATTACTCATTGTTGAACATGATGAAGAGACAATGCTAAGCTCTGATTGGATTGTCGATATTGGACCAGGTGCTGGTATCCATGGTGGTCAGGTGATCGCCAATGGAACTCCAGAGGAAGTCAAAAACAACAAAGACTCCATCACAGGACAATATCTATCAGGTAGAAAAGTCATACCAATGCCACAGAAACGGCGTAAGGGCAGCGGTAAGTTTGTAGAACTCAAAGGTGTTAGCGAACACAACCTCAAGAATATCAACGTGAAATTCCCACTGGGAAAGATGGTATTGGTAACAGGTGTATCTGGTTCAGGTAAGAGTACACTCGTCAACGATGTATTCATGAAGGCAGTACAACAAAACCTAGGTAGTAAGAAAGCCAATCCAGGTAAGTATAAATCTATCAAGGGACTTGAGAATGTCGATAAACTCGTACAGATTGACCAGGATCCTATCGGACGTACACCACGTTCCAATCCAGCGACTTATACGGGTGTATTTGATGATATTCGTGATATCTTCGCCAAGACACCAGAAGCTAGATTACGTGGATATGAGAAGGGAAGATTCTCCTTCAACGTTAAGGGAGGACGCTGCGAAGCTTGCCAGGGCGATGGTGTAAAGGTTATCTCAATGAACTTCTTACCAGATGTCTATGTACCATGTGATGTATGCCATGGCAAACGCTACAATGATGAAACATTACAGTGTACCTACAAAGGCAAAAACATCTACGATGTTCTAGAAATGCCGGTAGAAGACTCACTTGCCTTCTTTACAAATCATCCAAAGATCAAAAACAAACTACAGACACTCTCTGATGTAGGTCTCAATTATATCAAGCTCGGACAATCCTCTACGACATTATCTGGCGGAGAGGCGCAACGCGTTAAACTCGCAAGTGAACTCCAAAAACGACCTACAGGTAAAACAATCTACATCCTCGATGAACCAACAACAGGATTACATACGGACGATGTTAATCGCTTAATCTCCGTATTACAAAGAATTGTAGATAACGGTGATACAGTCATCATCATTGAACACAATCTCGATGTGATTAAATGTGCAGACTGGATTATTGACCTTGGCCCAGAAGGAGGCGATGGTGGTGGAACAGTGGTTGCCCAAGGCACACCAGAAGACATCATCAAAGTCAAAGAAAGCTGGACAGGGCAATACCTCAAGAAGGTTATCGATTGGACCAAGCAACATCAACACTAACATCAAGCATCCTTAGGGATGCTTTTTCTGTGTGAAAAATATCTGATGATTTACATTTGTGTTTCTTAGCTATTTACAAGTCATGATATAATAATAGACGCTAACGGAGGAAAGAAATGCCGGAACAAAGATATGAAAAGAAAGTGGGTATCCGTGAACTGGTAAAGTTCTTCAATTTAGAACAGTTAACAGGGAACGATGCTTCATTAGATAGATGGACAGTCGTACAGGATTTGAACCGCCCAGGCTTTGAGCTTGCCGGTGTATTTAAGAGTGCTGAACCTCGACGTATTATCCTAATCGGTAATAAAGAGAGTGAATATATAAAAACAATGAGTGAGGAGAACCAAAGCGCGAGATTTCCATTCCTGATGGATGGATTAACGCCTTGTATCATCATCACCAGCAATAACGAAATACCGCCAATTCTAAAAGAAATTGCGATGAAGAATAACTTCCCAGTATTGCGTACAAAGAATGAAACATATCGTATTACTGCGGATTTAATTACATACCTCGATGAAAAACTCGCACCTGCAGATACCATGTCGGGCGTACTGATGTCAGTATATGGTAAGGGTGTCATGATCCTTGGTGAAAGCGGAATGGGTAAATCAGAAACAGCCTTAGACCTAATCCGTGATGGACAGGTATTAGTCTCAGATGATCGTGTGGATGTACAACACATTCACAACAGTATCTATGGACATGCCCCAGCCATTACCAAAGGACTACTAGAGATACGTGGTATCGGTGTCATTAACGTAGAGAAGATGTTTGGAGCCTCAGCAGTCGCAGACCGCTCAGAAGTCAATCTCGTAATACGCCTTGTGCCATTTGAAAGAGATGCTGAATACAATCGTATAGGGGATGAAACCCAGCGTTATACAAAGATACTCGGTGTACTTGTGCCAACGATTATCATTCCAGTCAGTGCTGGTAGAAATACCTATGTACTGGTAGAGTCTGCAGTCACAAACTTCAAATTACAAGAAGCTGGATATAACGGAGCTGCGGAAATTCGCGAACGATTCAGTCGCTTAGCAGGAAAGGATGAATAAGTATGACATTTTTCCCCGATGATTTTACGCTATTTGCGATAGGGAGTTTCCGTGTACCAAGCTACGTAGTCGCAGTACTAGTAGGATTAGTCATTTCCCTATTGATACTCACAAAAGAAAACAAGAAACACGGCTATCGAAAGATAGACACATTAGAACTATTTATCGTTTGTATGATTACAGGCTTCCTATTTAGCCGTCTATTCTGGGTATTAGGAAACCTAGCAGAGTACATGCGTTATACCCCATATATCTTCCTGGTTACGGATGGAGGATATGATGCGACTGGTGGATTAATTGGTGTTGCGTTAGGAACATGGTTATATACCAGAGGACATCACATGAGTTGGCGAAGAGCCCTCGATATGACAGCTCCACTAACATTGTTGTTAATCACAATTGCTAGAGTTGGACGAGTGATGCGTGAGGATACACTCTGGTTTGTCATCGCACTCGACTTTCTTGGATTCATCATAATCTGGTTTGAAATCCATCGCTACCGCGAGGGAAGAAGACGTGGTGAGACAGCAGCCACAACATTTATGTGGTTTGGTCTAGTTACGTTCTTAACCAATATTATGAAATGGGATATGCGTAGTACACATGATGTCATCATGGCTGGACTATGTGTTGTGATTGCCCTAATTGGATACATCTACCTACATACACATCCATTGGATCGACCTGTTATTCTATTCGACTTAGATGGAACACTGATGGATAGTCGACGCATGGTATTGTTGTGTTTTGGATATTTCTTCAAGAAATACAGCAACATCCGCAACTTTACAATCGATAAACAACGTAAAGTATTTATTCAACCACTACGAACATCCTTCAAGGAGTTCTTCCCTGAGCAGGATGATGAAAAACTAGCAGAAGAATATCGTACATATCAAGCATCCTTCTCATGGTCTAATGATGTAACACTATTCCCACATACAGAACAAGTACTACACGAACTATGGGAAGATGGATACAAACTTGGTATCGTATCTTCACGTCTTACAGAATCATGCGATTCATGGTTGAGACAATTTAGATTGACATACTTCGATGTTGTGATTGGACGTGACCAATATAAACGTGGAAAACCTTCATCAGAAGGAATCCTGTATGCATGTCAAAGACTCAAACAAGGACATGATAACTGCATCTATATCGGAGATAGTAAGTCAGATATCGAAGCAGCGAAGAACGCAGGATGTTATGCGATAGGATTCTATCCAAAACGCAACGATCCAACAGCAGATGAACGCGATAAGTTGAAGCTTGGCGAACTTGAAGCCGCAAAACCAAACGCAATCATCGGAGATCTAACAGAATTACTAGATATCCTAAAAGAAACACATGGATGGACCTACGAAAAGATGTAATACAAAGTATAACGGAAGTCACTCAGATAATGAGCAACTTCCGTTTTTTAAACGATTAGAATAACTTATGATAAATGTTCAGGAAGATTGTATCTTCGATGGAGAGGAATTGTTCCTGGGTGCTAAGGTCTATGTTTTGGAAGCGGATTGCATTGAAGTCGTTATCCAAACTTTCAAGATACTTTACAATCTGATCTGCCTTGGAAGATACGGTATATATAGCAGGCGATGTTTTTACAGTTGTACGTGTTAGGTATCCATTGAGTGTTAAACGTTCAACTGTAGTAACAAGCACAATGGAGTTGATATCTGTAAACAAAGACATTTGTTTATCCACGGATGTATTTGGGAAACGATAAAAGTAGTGGATAATACGTAGTTCATTGAAACTGATATTACTAGCTGTCGCAATACGTTGTAATAAACGTTCCAACAACTTCGTTGTGTAGTAGTTTTGTACAAGAATATCGTTTGTAGGTGATGTTAGTTTCGCTAGGGGAAGAATCTCTTCTCCTAGTTTCTTTGTGACTGGAGAGAAGGAGAAGGCAGATTCATCAGAGGCGAAATTTAACAAGAAACCAAGAATTTCAGCACGTTTGCGACTATATTCCTTTTCATCGTAGATGGACTTATAGAATTGATCATAGTATTTGATGACAGATAGTTTCATATCAACAGTACTGCGAATATCTACGTTTTGGGATACGAGGGATCCCTCTGTCTTTACATAGTAATAGATAGGAAGTTGTAGAGGGATAATCTTATTTACATGTAGTAGATATTCTAGGTTGAAGATGAAGTCTTCTGCCCAGGATAGATTTTCATCCATCTGAATATGATATGTATCAATGATGTCTTTCTTATAGAGTTTATTCCAAAGGACGCCATAGTAGTAGTCTGCTGGACTTTGTATCATGTATTCCGCAAATTCTTCTTTAGTTAGTACTTTATCGGTATCAATGCGTCCTTTGTGGGAGGTGTTGTTTCCAACAACGCGGTAGAAGTCTGCGATAACCATATCGGCCTCTGCTTCTTCGATGGAGCGCACTAGTGTTTTGGTCGCATCTGTTGTCATCCAATCATCCGCATCTAAAAACTGTATGTATTTTCCCTTTGCGGATGACATACCAAGATTGCGCGTATTTGATACACCAGTATTTGGTTTGTGGATGACCTTGATGCGATGATCCACATTTGCATAATCATCTAAAATCTTCGGGGAATCATCCTTACTACCGTCATCCAGTAAGATTAATTCAAAATCGGTATACTCTTGATTGAGGATACTATCGATACAACGATGTAATGTTGTCTTCCCTTCAGTGAAAGGTTTGGCTGCGTTATAGACAGGGACGATAATACTGACAGTTGGATTCATAGCTAGACTCCTTAATTTACAATATCAATAGTATAATGGAAATAGAAATGAATGACAAAAGAGAGTCTAGGGATTGTGACGTTGTTTCACCAAAATCCTGATGATAAAATAGAGGGGGAGAAATGGTTATGGAAATCAATAAACGTATCATCCTTGTTAGTGGAATGAGTGGAGCAGGTAAGAGTACTGCGACACGTGTATTAGAAGATATGGGTTATCACATCATTGATAATTATCCTGTTGTGTTAGTGGATCAGCTTGTAGATTTAATCGAGGCTTCCACAGATCCTAAGTTTAGTTATATTGCGCTAAGTACTTCAGCAGAGGACTTCTCTGTTTTCTTGCGTAAGCTCAATGGTATCAATGTACTGGTCAATGTGTTGTTTATCGATGCCAGTGATAGTGTGCTATTACATCGATACAAGAGTACAAGACGCATTCATCCGCTATTGTTAAGCAATACAGTCAATACATTAGAAGAAGCCATCACAGAAGAAAGAACGATGTTTACACAGAATCTGGATAACACTGTGATTACAATCGATACTTCATTTACTTCAGAAAAGGAGTTTAAGAAGAAGCTAGAGCAGTATTTTGCGAAACGAAAGATTCCTTCATTCTCAATTTCGTTTATATCCTTTGGATATAAGTATGGTGTTCCTTTAGATGCGGATTTGATGATTGATGTACGTTTCTTACCAAATCCGTTCTGGGATGAGAAACTACGTTATTTCTCAGGAAATGATGCAGAAGTTTATAACTATGTGATGGATAAACCAGCAACGAAAGAGTTTATCCAACGTTTAGTATCCTTTACAGATTATGCATTCGAACAGTATACCAAAGAAGGAAAGAATCACTTTACAGTTGCGATCGGTTGTACAGGTGGACAACATCGTTCTGTTACCATTGCCAACTATCTATATAGTATCTACAAGGATCAATACAATTGTTACCTAGATCATCGAGATCAGAAAGAATGGTTAACCAATGACAAAGCGTAAGGTGGTTGTGATTGGTGGAGGTCATGGACAATCATTGATTTGTCGTGGACTGAAGACGATCAAAGACATAGACTTAAAGGCAATCGTTACGGTAGCGGATGATGGTGGAAGTACAGGCCGCTTGCGTAAGAACTTTCATATACCCGCAATGGGAGATATTCGCAATGTCATGATCAGTATGGCAGAAAGTGAAAATATGTTGAGTTCCTTGATGGATTATCGCTTTGATGATCCAGATGGTAAAGAGGATGATATCCTAGGACATAATCTAGGGAATTTAATCCTAACCGCATTAACACAACAGACTGGTTCCTTTATGACAGCGATTCAAGAGGTAAGTCACATCCTCAATGTGAAGGGAACAATTATCCCTGCAAGTACGGATGTGATTACACTATATGCACGCATGGAAGATGGTGTTATAGTACGTGGGGAAGCGAATATTCCAAGTCATGACCATCACATTACACAAGTCTTTTACCAAGAATCAGTACATGCATGCAAGGAAGCGGTTGAAGCGATCGAACAAGCAGATATTGTCATTTATGGAATTGGTTCGGTATATACAAGTATCTTACCGAATATCATTATTCCTGAAATACAGGAAGCACTATGTAGTACACATGCAAAGCATATCTACTTTTGTAATGCGATGAGTCAACCAGGTGAAACAGATGGATACAGTGTAGAAGACCATGTGGACGCATTGTTATATCATCATGCGCCTGTGGATAAAGTGATTGTGGCGGATAACAAAATTCCGGATAAAATCTTACAAAGATATATTGAACATGGTAGTGCACAGGTATTATTAAAGAATGATACTCATTCCTACCAGATTGAACAAAGAGATTTACTAAACTTCCGCAATGGATTTATTCATCATAATCCACAGAAGATTAAGAATGTCATAGAAGAGTTAATGGAGGGCTTATAATGTCATTTGCATCAGAAGTAAAACAAGAAGTAGCCCAAAAGATCATGGAAGGTAATGATGCACGAGCGGAATTATCCGCTTTGATACAAATGACATCTTCACTCTCTTTTTCTAACCGTGGAATGACGCTGTTAGTGAGCTTAGAAAATGCGGCAGTATCACGGACAATCTATCGTTTGGTCAAAGAAAGATATGGCGTAGAAATCAGTCTGTTCGTAAAACGAAAGATGAATCTTCGCAAGAATCGTATCTATGGTATGCGTATTATGAGTGCAGCCCCAAAGATACTAGAAGATTTGGGTATTTATAGCAGTCGTGGTTTGTTGGATAAACCACTATCCAAGATTGTACAGACCAACAACAACGCAAGAGCGTATCTAGCAGGTGCCTTTATGGCATCGGGATCGATCAACTCACCAGAGAAGTCATCCTACCACTTTGAGATTACTGCCACCAGTGAAGAACACGCAGAATTTATGGCATCTTTACTAGAGCGCTTTGATATACATGCAAAGATTACAACCAGACGTAAGAAGTATATTCTCTATGTCAAATCTGCTGAGAAAAACGCAGACTTTTTACGCCTTATCGAAGCAGACCAAGCAGTATTAAAATACGAAAATATACGCATATCACGCGATTTTAGCAATTCACTCCAACGAATGAATAACATGGATTTAGCAAACGAGGTCAAAGCAGTTGCGGCCGCAAGTGGACAACTTGAAGATATCCGTATCCTAGAAGAAAATAATCGTGTAGAATATCTAGATAGAAAACTACAGGATATTATCTCCTTGCGAAAAGAAAACCCTGAAGCTTCGCTAATGGAACTCTGTGGTATCTATGAAAGACAGACGGGAGAAATCGTCTCTAAATCAGGAATGAAACACAGATTCGTGAAGATTCATGATTTAGCCATGAAAGAGGTGAAAGAGTAATGAATTCTTATGAAATCAGGCGTATCTTAACAGCGATTGTAACATGCATTATCATCGCATTTATATTCCGTTACCTATGGTGGGTAATACTATTAGTCCTACTAGCTATCATCGCTTTGATTATCTATGCATACTTTAGAACAAGAAGCTATCGTGATCAGCTCATGAATGACACTCAAGATTACATCGATGTTGACCGCACGATCCATCAGTCATATTCAACAAATAAGAACAGACAAGATGATATTATTGATGTTGAATATCAAGAACATGAGATAAAAAGTGAGGAACAACATGGAGAATATAACCACTGATATATTAGAAAATGACTTTACACCATTACAAGTGATGGATTGGCCAATGGTAGAATCCTATTTACAGCGATGTAAATACGAAGAATCCAACCACAACATCATCAATATGATTATGTGGTTACAATCCTATCCATTGTTCTATTACAAAACAGAAACATATTTATTACTACTAGGTATCCATGAAGGTAAATTCTTCATGTATATGCCACTATGTCAAAGACAATACTTTGCGGAAGCCATCCAAAAAGGAAAAGCAATCTTTGACCACTATGGACATGATTTTACATTGAGTTGTTTTACAAAAGACATGGTGGATGAAGTAGTTAATCTATATCCTGAATATATAGGTGTCCATGAAGCTTGGGCAGATGATTATGTATATGATGGAGAAAGACTACGTACCTACGCAGGCAAAAAGATGCAAAAGAAACGCAACCATCTCAATGCCTTCTATAAAGAATTTGAAGGTAGATGGCAATATGAATCACTCAGTGAAGAAAACATTGATGATTGTATTGGCTACCTGCGTACATGGAAGTCGGAAGATCCCGATGACTTTCTACAGAGCGAAAGAATCGGTACATTCCGCATCCTAGATTTATATAACGAATTACCCTGTAAGGGTGGATTGATACGCATTGATGGAAAAGTACGTGCCTTTGCGATTGGCTCAATGTTGTCAGACCGTATGTGCCAAGAGAACATTGAAAAAGCAGATGATGATGTACGCGGTTTATATCAATGCATCATGAAAGAGATGTTGTCACATGAATTTCCAGGCATTGAACTTGTTAACCGCGAAGACGATACTGGCAGAGAAAACCTACGTGCAGCGAAACTTTCCTATCACCCAGTTAATATTATTGAGAAATATCGTATTAAGAAAGGTGTATAAACCATGATTACAAAAGCAACCAAAGAAAATACTGCGGAAATAAAAAATCTATGGAAGATATGCTTCCCACAAGAAGATGAAGGATACATTGACTATTACTTCAAGAATCTATTTGTGCCAGAAAACTGCTTTATCTATGTCGAGGATGGCAAGGTAGTATCCGCAATGATTAAAGCACCACATGCAATCATGTTTAATGATAAAGTATTGCGTACTAGTATGATACTTGGTGTAGCTACCCTACCAGAGTATCGCAAACGCGGATACATGAAACGCTTGATGGAGATTGTGCTCGATGCCTGTGAACATACAGAACTGATTACACTTATACAGGCATATGATCAAAACCTATATACACCATATGGTTTTAGAAATATCTACAATCGCGCATCCTACGAACTAACACGCACCCAAGTAAAGCGTACCACAAACTTTGGTTGTTCCTATGAACCAACAGCGATTGATCTACTGAAGGTATACTCTGCATTCATTCGCCGCTTCAACGGATATTATGCACGTGACCTAGAATACTTTGTAAAGTATAAAAAAGAGATCAACGCCCAAGGCGGAAAAATCGTAGCCTATTACAACGGCAAAGACCAAATCAGAGGATACGCAACCATGTTGCCAAAGGGAGAGGTACTAGAAATTGAAGAGTTCATCTACCTAGATTCCACTGCACTTATGAAACTATGTAACGCAGCTCTCTTTGAAAAAGATGTTGTACAAGTACATGTTTCACAAGCAGAAGACTTATCACTGATCTTCCAAGATGCCAAGAAAGAAGTCTATGGCTCCACAATGGCAAGACTCAACGACGCAAAGTTATTCTCAAAACTTGTCGGAAGAGATATCACTACAGTTGAACAAGCTTTTGCGACAAGTATTAAACCACTCAATCTCAATGAATTTGCATAAGAAGGGTGTATGATATAATCCCACCGAGGTAGACACACGAAATAATTAAAATTATTCCATCGATGTGAAACTACAAAGGTGGGATTTTTATATGGGAAGAAAAGCTAAATATACAAAAGAACAAAAGGTACAGGCTTGTGAAGATTATTTAAGTGGAAGAAAATCTTCAGAACAAATAAAGATTGAATTGAACATGG
>JALENJ010000060.1 GCA_022767445.1 Erysipelotrichaceae bacterium
ACCTTTCGGCAATGTCTTTATAAGACAGATGTAGATTCTGAAAGTCAGCAGCAATCTTATAAATAACAGCATAGGTTTGATGGAAATACTCTGGTCCAAAAGGATTATCCTCGCAGAATGTTTTAAGACAATCCTTACAGGTATAGCGCATACGTTTCCAATGGATAGAAGAAGCAGCATCACCTAAAGGAAGGTGATTATACGTTTTGTTAATATATCCCTTGGAGATAGAAGGGTCACCACAATAAGGACAAGTAGGATGTTTATTTTTAAGTATTACATAACATGAAGATGGTTATCCTTACGTACTGGTGCTCAATTTTTAATGATAGTTCCTTTTTTGTAGGTCAGGGATATGTGCCAAATCGGCTAGTGGGTGATAGGTGTAAGCTTGACTTGTTTAATGTTGAGATGTTTCAACTTGTTAAGACTTAACACCTTTTTATTTAGTGATAGAGCAGCGATATCGATAGGTGAATTGTAGTTTAAGGATCTACGAGGATAGTTGTTTATCATGCCAGACACATAGTTGATGTCCTTCTGGGTCAATGCATGCATACTCTTTCCCTTTGGAACACATTCTCTAAAGTGTTCATGGTTCTTCTCGCATTTACCTTTCTGATCACTTCTTCTGGCCTTGCAGTAGTAGATGGATATTAGATTTTTTCCCGTACTTGCATCGGTCTCTAGACTTAGAGGATCATGGAACTCAGAGCCATTGTCGGTAAGAATGATTGGAAAGGTCATAGAAAAATAGTTCTGGACCAAGGACATCCTTGATTATTTCGAAGACACGCTGGACAGCCAACATGCTTTTCTCCTTTAACAGATAATATAGCTGAAGATTCGATCTTGTATGCAAGAGTGAAAGGACACAGTTCTCATCATTGCCTCGCTTGCCGAGTATCGTGTCCATTTGCCATATGTTGATGGAAATATCTTCATTCTCGATGCGTTCGATATAGTCTTCGTATCTTCTGCCTTCGAGCCAATCGTAGTTGATTGGTATCACGACATGTTTGCTGGAAGGTTCTGTTTGACACCTTTCTCAAAGGCATCGACAATAGTCTCCATTTCTGCTTTTGATTTCTTCGGTCCTTCCTTCCAACCACTGACATTGTCATCCCTTTGTTTTTGGGCAACGTCTGCCATATAGAATACTTTAGGCAACTTGCAGGTTTTGGCATCTGGGCAATTGTTGCAGACATAGGGGAAACGAGATGTATGCTTGCATATCGGTGTAGAGATGAAATCAGGACATAGATCATTGCAGTTATCATGTTTGCAGAACTTACAATGACCTTGTAGACAGTGAGTACATAACCTTGTACGATCACATTGATTTTGTCTACCACACTGATTATGGGTATTGACACGGACGACAATTCTAAGATGGTGTGTTATCTCATAGCGAATGGACTTGGGACTCCTGTTAAGAGTAAGGGCAATCATCTTGAGCGTGATATTAGGATCAGACAATAGATTTTGAATAATGAGTCGTTCGTCAAAAGAAAGCTGTTTGTATGTGCTAGTCATAAAATATTCCTTCTTTTCTCCACTTTCCTGGCACGTATCCCTTGTACCATTATCATAAGAAGGAACTTTTACTAAGAAAATAGTGCGAAGAGGAACTTTCAAAAATAATTGAGGTCAATAAAGAACTTACGCATTATCTTGTTAAATTACAACTGTAAAACTCCCGTGGTTATGGTATAATACCAATGAAATCTTCAGCTCCAGTATAAATAGTAGCTATTTACAACAACTTGAGATAGCTTTATTGGACACTATTTATAAATGAATGGTATGCCATCATACATGGCTTTTGTCCAAATAACTTTGGTTGAAATATCGTGGGAGGATCTTGGATGAAAAGGCTACTAAATATGATTGTTTCGTGCGTAATTTCGGTATTTGTTGTGCTGGCCGGGATGATCCCCAACACATCTATCGTTCATGCCGAAGATACGACAGGACTACAATTCAATAAATTAATCATCAAAGACTCAACAACGGGTGCGCAGATAGCGGATCTTTTGAATGGGGATGTACCAAATCTACATGCGAATGTGGATTATTCCTTGAATGTGGAATATTCTGTACCATCTTCATTGCAGTTTTCAAATACTTATTTTCATATGACACTTGGTAATGGTGCGCATTTTACGACCTTACCAGGATCAACATTTACACAGGGACCAATCACATCAACAGGGTTCTCAAATCTTATCAAGACACCTGAGATTACTAGTTCTGTGTATAACTACATCACGCCAGGTTCTCCAGAATCTAAGGGTGGTGAACTAATCTATCAGTCTAAGAGTTCATTGTTAAATGTGGCATCCAATAATGAGATTAGTTTTGTGTTGACTGAGGAGTATGTGAACCAGGACCCAAATCAGATTCTTTCGAATTTGTTTCAATTTCATTTATCGACAGATGCGACTCCATCTGTCGATGCCAAATCTTATAACGCAAAAGCAGTGGATGAACTCAGATATAACTTCTGGTTGAATCAGGCTACGGAGATTGTTTCTAAGGGTGGAACTACAGCTACTCTGACGACGACTGTTACTGGTAATAAGTCTTTGAGTGAAGCAGGTAGTAAGACCAGTGTGGAAGTTGTTTATCCAAGTGATGTTGAGCTTGTATCTTTGGAAGAGACAAATCTATATCACACAAATGGTACTGTTGTCTCTAGCTCGACAAGTGGTGGTATGACAACTGCAGTTGTGGAATGGAATGAACCTGGTTCTTATTCGGGTGGTGTTACCTTTATGCCTCACTTTAAAGTTCCTACAACCAGTGCTAGAGCAAATGGTTCAACTTTTAACATCACACTTCAAAATTTCAAGAAGACTATTCTAGACGATAACCCAAATGTGGATCGTACATCATCGAATGTCGCAACATTTACGGTGCAGATTATCGATGGACTGGATCCTGAAATTATGACTTTACATGGTCTTGTGGATACTTCTAGTAACTGGGCTTTGAAGAAATACGATACATACAATGTCCGACTTGGCTCTCTTCTGATTAAGAATGAGTTGGTAATTCCTACCAAGCCTAAGACTTTAGAGATGACAATTGATGAAAACAATACAGCAATTATCCGTGGTGTCACAATTCCTTATACACCTAGCATGACCTATGGAAATATTGAGTGGACTGCAGCCAGCGGTGCTAGTGGTAGTGCACCTGCAAGCATAATTCAAACTAGTAGGAAAGTTTCTGCACTGATTACCAATACAGCATTAGGTTTGGATATCAATGATTCCATCAAGTCTATCAAAGTAGACTTGGGTCCTATTCCTGCAAGCTATGATGGTATTCGTCCTCACCAAGATTTATTAGATACTTGGAATCCTGCGAATAAGCATATCGATGATGGTGAGTTCTATGGCTGGTCTTATATCTCCAATGGTGTGTTTGGATCTTGGAAACAGGGAAGTGATGGAGATGTTGTATCGACTGTCAAACTCTATACGACAGGACAAACTCCAACTGATAGTGAAACATATCAATTAATCGGTAAATCCAAAGTACCTGAGGTCAAGAATGGTGTAGGTACCATCAACAAGACTCAGATCGTTGGTGGCGATACATTCAGTGTTCAAGGTCGTATTAACGATACCAACTGGGATTGGAATCCTCTGCAGGAACCTGTTCTATACATGATGATGCCTGAGGGATTTAGCTATTCGAATTTAACTTTAACCAATGGTAACTTAGGTACGCCTGAGTATGTTGGTGAGTTTGACAACAATGGTGAATTAGTCCAAGTGTGGAAATACACAGTTGATGTTGGGAATGAAACACGTGGACAATATCAGCCAGACTTTACCAGCAAGAGTATGAATATCAATTTTGACGTACAGACAAATGAAACAGCTAAGGTCGGTACGTATCATATCAGTGATTTCTTTGGTTTTACTACAAAGGACTTTGTGGATATCAATGCGGTGATTAAGTCTGAGCATTGGGATCATAGCAACTGGAATACAAGTAAATATACAGCCGCGTTTGGAAATGCGGTCAATGGTGGTAATACGATGGTTTCTTTATCCGAAGGGCCAGGCATCAAGATTAACCAGGCACCTGCTGTTAGTGCAGATGATCACCTCATAGATAACAAGACAGCTAATCACTATGTCTATGACAATACATCTTCCACAACAAAAGTAGATTCAACTGTTGTGCTTACCAACAATGAAACAGCGACGATGCATATTCGCGTTAGAAATAACGAGCCTAATCCGATTGATCACACTACATTATTTGTGCCTTTACTCAAAGAGGGATCAAACTTCGGTACTGGTTTTATGCCAGAGGGTGAAAACAAGCTTCCTCTTGCATTAGATGGTGTATCAGTAACTTCTAACTTTACCGTTAAGTACATCAAGGTAAGAGATGGAAAGACTTATGCAGTGAATCATGTTCCTCAAGTAGGTGACTATGATGAAGTAACTGATCCAAACGATGCAAATATGTTGATGATTACAGCTACAACATCTTTAGGCAATGGAGATGGTGGAAGAATCGATATCACATACAAAGCAAGCAATGATTTAACAATGACTTATAACAACAAGGTTGATGTGATTACACCAGCTCTTGATTACGACCTCAATGGTAATAAATCAACATTGTCACTAAGACCTGTTGCCTTAAGTTTTATTACACATTCCGTCACTGTCACTAAAGAATGGAAAGACATGGATGGTATTGCGTATACAGCCCCAGTACATCAGGTGGGTGTTGAACTTTATCGTGATGGCACATTACTAGATGTGAAAAATGTAGTAGATACAGATAACTGGACAGTTACATTTACCAATATTGAACAGGTAAATCCAGCAACTGGAGTCAATTACATTTACACAGTCAAAGAAGCAGGTGCGGATGTGGATGGAAATGTACAACATGCAGGACTTTGGTTTAAGGCTGATGTGACTGGTAGTGCAGATAGTGGGTTTACAATCACGAATACATATACACCACTACCTGCAGATGTAAATTTACCAGTGAAAAAGAAGATATCAGGAACACCAAGTACAAGTTCTAACTTTAACTTTGAACTGATCGCTGATGTTGCTGGCCAACCTATGCCAACGGGTAGTATGGCTGGAAGAAAACTGGTAACAATATCTGGTAGTGGACAAACAGTATTTGGCAACATCACATTTACCCAACCTGGAACATATCAGTATAAAGTTGTAGAAATCAATGACGGTATTGCCAATTACACATATGATTCAACAATCTATTCACTGACATATACCGTACTCGATGTCAGTGGACAACTAGTGGCAACAACAGATATTCAAAAGCAGGATGGAACAGTTGTGAATGATGTTGTATTTACCAACATTTATGATGAACCAACACATCCAACAGTTACACCAAGACCATCTACACCAGCAACTGCAGATCAACATAATATTGCGATTTTTGGCTTAATGTTTGGTGTTGCAACTATGGCATTTATTGCGATAAATAGGCTTAAAAAGCGACTTTCTTAAGAATTGATTATGTATTGGATAATTTGAGGCAATTTGATTGATTTAAATAATCTAATATGTAAAAATGGCAACGTTTTAGTCATATATTAGACGTTGTAATTATCAATATTGACATATGAAACGAATGGGAGAAAAATATGGGAAAAAGATTATTGATGGTTTTATCTTCGTTAGCCTTAATGTTAGGGTTAACAACAACTCGTGTATCCGCAGCAGGTGGTACACTTTCAATTGCACAGTATGTAAGTATTATAAATGATTCATCTACGTATGATCCAATTACAGATACTGTTACGTATACTGGTACATGGCATGCGGATATTCCAATTGGTGCAGTGATGCAGCCATATGAAACACAAATGGCAACATTAGGCGCTACTGGTGCTTATCCACATGGATTAGATGGAAGAAATCATATTGCGTATATTCGCTATAATGTTAACTTTCCAAGTGGTGTAACAGTTGGTGCTGTTTCAACAAGTAGTGCATCTGCGATGTTTCCGGCAAGTGGTATTTCCAGTACTGTAAGTGGTAACTCAGTTGGTTTAAAATTCAAACTTGCGGATGTAAACTGGGCTACTACATATACAAACTATAACAATGATAAAGCTGCTGGTTTCGCGTCACGTAATATTACAGTTGATATTCCTTACTCTTACACAGTAGATTGTGATAATGCGTCAACATTATCAAATGTAACTTCTAGTGGTGATTTTACATTCTACTTGAGTAGTTTTGATGCGATTTTTGGCAGGAATCCAAATGTATATAGCTCTGATACTGCTTCTATGAATGCTTTCCCAAATATTGTGGATGCATGTCCTGCAAACAATACAATCACAGCGAACTTAGATGGAGATATTGCGACAAATGGTGATACACAGAATACAAGTGTATATACAATCGCCTCCCCAACACAGACTGTACCAACGGATGTTGTTCCTTTATCTGGTACATTGAACTTTAAGACTGTTAAGGATCAGTTGGTTTCCATTAAGAATACATTTGGACCATCTTTCCCAGCAACGAATATTCTGTTAAATAATATTTCTTCTGGATTCAAGGCTACATTGAATCTTCCTGCTGGTGTTGAATTTGCAAGTCCACTATCTGCAACTTTAATCGGTGGCAATGGTATCTTTGAGGTAAGTGGAACACCTGTTGTAAGTGGAAACACTGTTGAAGTGAACTTAGCTCTTGTAAATCCTGGTCAATATACAAACTATGATTTATTATCCAACGCATTAAATACTGTTGCGGATACATTACAGGTTGACTTTAGTGGTGTACAGTTCTCCTCTACAGCAACTCCATCTACAAATTACACAATCACTGGTGGATTCAATGGTAATTTCTCTGCTATCGCATCAGTCGGAGGATTCAATCAGAAGTTTAATCTTGTATGGAATGCTGTACAGTCCGCAAGTGGTTTGGATGCGACAGCACCTGCAGGTTCACAAGGTATCTCCTTTACAATGAACTATACTGTTCCGCCAACACCAATCACACGTAATGAAACATTATTAGGTGATATCCGTATTGGTGATAACACAGAACATGATGCTGTGTTCATTGCTCGAAGAGAATCAAACTTAACAGTGACGGGTGTACTTGATATCACTCCTGTTAAGAATGAGTTAGCTGATATTGAATCAACTACTTTAAATGCAGCTCTTGCAAATCAGGTTCATATTGGCAGTGATTATGATTTCCAAATGAAGGCTGTATTAACACTACCTCAAGGAATGAAGTATCAAAATCCTACAGTAAATCTAACGGGTGATAATGGTAGCTTTAGAATCGTAAGCACATCGAATGATGATCATAAAATGGAAGTCATCCTATCTACAGATCATGCGCCTAGCACATATGAAGATTTAAGAAATATGTTGATGATTGCGAATAATGAACTCAATGTAAATGTATCTGGTGTTGTATTCACAAGTGATTCTCAAGTTAATACAAACTACACCATTACAGGTGAGCTAAGTGGTTACATGAATGCAAGTGCAACAATTGTACCTACAATGCCAGACTTATTATTCTCACTGACATGGGATGTCATTCAAAATCCTGCATCATCAGATTTCATCAATCCTACTTCAACAGATATTACATATACATTGAAGTACTTACCTGTAGAGGCTACTCTTAAGACAAGTGATAGTTCAAATATCGCTATGTACATAGGTATGATTGCATTATCATTAGCAGGTTTATTCTTCACTCTATATAAGAGAACAACTGCAGAAGTGAAATAATATCGGTATTGTAAACAATTGTAGGGCTTTCCGATTAAAGGTGGGTAGTAGTGATAAGCTGCTATCCATTTTTTGAACCTTTAAAGAGTCCCTGTACTTTATATTGATAGCAATTGTTTAATAGACATAACACTAAATGAGTAGTGTCATTATATTGATTAAAAACCATGTCATAATTACCTAAAACTCTTAAGTAGTGTAAGGGTATAGAGATGACTGTTTTTATGATAACGACAGCAATATCGTTAAAGATACACTGATTGCTATTGATCGTTTTAGAATGTAAAATTAAGTGATCTATCTGTTCTATAAGGATGTAATGAACACGTAATCATTCATAGTAAAAAGCCTCCTTTCTTAAAATGTGATTTAAGTCCATTCTAAGAAGGGAGGCGTTCTATTTGTATGTGGTACTCTACAAATATTTACAGCGAAATTTCGAAAACTCTACAATTATTTACAGGTGGGGGGTGCCACCCTACAAATATTTACAATACCATAATAAAAGGATAGGTACTGTGGTATCTATTCTTTTTATACAAATGATTATGATGAAAAGTAGACTGATTTATCATAGTAAACAATATGTATAAAATAAATGATTCATTTTATCTGAAAATGAAAAATATACTGAAATAGAGTTTGAAAAAAATTTAATTTTAGTGAAATACTTAAGCGTCTATGGTATCATAACTACTATGAAAAGGTAGGGGTGAGTAATATGAAGCGTTACATTCTAGGCCGTGTAATCAGATCGATCTTTTCGATATTTGCGGTAGTTACAATCGCATTGATTTTGGTCTATACGCTAACACCGCGCGATAGTATCTTTATTACAGATACAACTTACCAGAAGTTAAAAGCTGCGGATGACAAAAATAGATATAAGTTCAATACTTGGGAGAGTCTTGGATATTTACGCTTTGATGAGCAAAAGGACATGTGTGCAAAAACAGATGATTATGATGCATGTATGGTTGTTGGCTCTGATTTAGCAAAGAAACAAGCAGCTAAGTATGAAGCAGATGGTTATACTGTTGAGAAATATTCTGATGGTAGATACTATGCACATAAGGATTATTCTGTTCCTGAGTTAGTTATTAACTGGTTTGGAAGATTGATTAAAGTAGATCATCCATTCAAGATGTATGATAGCAACAATGAAGGTCTTGCTAGAAAAATTTACATCGAAAATGACTACAACGGATTACCAGCTATTAAGTGCTCTGGTTGTGAACACAAGTACTTAATTTACATGGATGGTACATTCCCATTTGTGCATCAGAATATTGTAAGTCTTGATTTTGGTATTTCATATCCAACATTTAGTGGTGTTGATGTAGCTACAGTCATCACACAATCACAGGGTAATGCGGTTAGCCAAGAAGTTACATTTGAAACAGGAAAGACTTCTTCAACAGCTGTTAACTTACATTCGTGTGAATATAAGTATACTGAGCTATTAGATAACATCGATACAAGTAGATTTAGTGATAACTATGCGAACTGTTCTTCGAATCTAGCAGATCCATCTATGATTTCTACATCAGCGATTCAGGGTATTATTGCATTGATCTTGACATACCTAATTGGTATTCCTGCCGGTATGGTAATGGCTGCAAATAAGGACAAGTGGCAAGATAAGCTTGGAACTGTATACATCAACATTATGAGTGCCGTCCCATCTCTAGCATTTATCTACTTTGTAAGATCAATTGGTATGTTTGCTGGTCTTCCAGATAAGTTCCCAGTATATGGTGCACATGATGTTCGCTCATATATCATGCCTGTATTGATTCTAGGTCTATTGAGTACTGGTGGACAGATGTTGTGGATTAGACGTTACATGGTTGACCAATCAAGTGCTGACTATGTTAAATTTGCGCGTGCAAAGGGATTATCTAACAATGAGATTTTCCGTACACATATCTTACGTAATGCGATTATTCCGTTTGTTAATGGATTCCCATCAGCAGTTATCTTAACGATTTCTGGTGCGGTTATTACAGAGACTGTATTCGCAATTCCTGGTATGGGTAAGATGTTGCCAGATAGTATTAAGGCATACAATAACCCAATGGTAATTGGTTTAACATTTATCTTTACGGCAGTTAGTATCTTTGCATTATTACTAGGTGACTTACTTGTTACGGTTGTAGATCCTCGTATCCAACTTCAAGCGAAAGGAGATGCAAGATAATGACAGAAATTAGAGATGAACGTTTTACATTCGTTGAGTTAGATGATTTTGCATCTGAGAAGATTAATAGTCCTAAGTATTCTTACTGGAAGAGTGTATTCAAGAAGTTCTTCAGCAGTAAGAGTGCAATCTTCTTCTTAGTATTAGCGGCTTTGACGTTGTTTTTATCCTTCGTGCTTCCGCTAATTAGCGGATATGATCCTACGGAACAAGTTCATATCAATGACTTTACACGTCGTTTTATTGCACCAAATATGACATTCTGGTTTGGTACAAACCCTGTTGGTGATTCATTATTTGATGTTGTTTGGGCAGGTGCTAGAACTTCATTAAGTCTTGCGATGATTGCTACATTGATTACAAATGTCATTGGTGTTATTGTCGGCGCATTCTGGGGTTATTCTCGCAGAATGGATGTTATCATGATTGAAATCTATAACATCATCGCTAACGTACCATTTACACTTGTTGTTATCGTGTTGTCTTATGTTATTGGTCCTGGTTTCTGGCAGTTGGTATTCTGCTTATGTATCACTTCATGGTTAGGTGTTGCATATAGTATTCGTATTCAGGTTATGATGATTCGTGACCGTGAATACAATCTAGCTTCTAGATGCTTAGGTACTCCAACAGCTAAGATTATTCAACACAATGTATTACCATTTATGATTCCAATTATCGTTACTTCGGTAGCTAGAGATGTACCAAGCTTTATCTCTTATGAGGTATTCTTGTCATACTTAGGAATTGGTTTGACTGAGAACGATGTATCGCTTGGTCGTTTGATTTCCAGTTACTCAGCATATATGACATCTGCTCCATATCTATTCTGGATTCCAGTTGCGGTATCTGCTGTAATTTCGATTTCACTCTATATCGTTGGACAGACATTGGCGGACGCTTCCGATCCAAGAACACATATGTAAGGAGGGTATCATGGCAGAAGAAACATTAGCGAAAAATCTAGATATCACCTTCGAAAATGCAGAAAAGGAAGCTGTGCTTTCAGCACGTGATATTATTGTTAAATTTACGGTTCGTAATCGTATTCTAACAGCGATTCGTAATGTTTCCCTTGATTTATATGATGGGGAAACACTCGCAATCGTTGGTGAATCTGGTTCAGGTAAATCCGTATTTACAAAGACATTTACAGGTATGCTTGATAAGAATGGTAGTATCCCACAGGGAAAGATCATCTTTGAAGGCAAAAACCTATTAGACTTTAAGACAGATAAAGAATGGGAAAATATTCGTGGTAAAAAGATTGCGACAATCTTCCAGGATCCTATGACATCTTTAAATCCTATCCGTACAATCGGTTCTCAGATTACTGAGGTTATCGTCAAGCATCAGGGTAAGGATTTAATTGAAGCTCGTAAGATTGCGGTTGATTTGATGAAGCGTGTAGGTATTAACAACGCTGAGAATCGTTTTGATGAATATCCATTCATGTATTCCGGAGGTATGCGTCAACGTATCGTTATTGCGATTGCCTTGGCTTGCCGTCCTCGAATTCTGATTTGTGATGAGCCTACAACAGCTCTTGACGTTACAATTCAGGCACAGATTATCAAGTTGATTAAAGACTTACAGGAAGAATATCACTTCACAACTGTTTATATTACCCATGACTTAGGTGTCGTAGCTAACGTAGCGGATAAGGTTGCGGTTATGTATGCTGGTCAGATTGTAGAATATGGAACAGTTGAAGAGGTCTTCTATGATCCTAAGCATCCTTACACATGGGCACTATTAAGTTCTATGCCTCAGTTAGGTGTTAAGGGACAAGACTTATATGCGATTACAGGTACACCTCCAAGTCTATTTGAAGAGGTGAAGGGTGATGCTTTCGCTCCTCGTAATCCATACGCGATGAAGATTGACTTTGAAGAGGAACCACCAATGTTTGCGGTAAGTAATACGCACCTTGCAAAGACTTGGTTGTTGGATCCTCGTGCACCTGAGGTTGAAAAACCTGAGATTATCCGTAACTTACATGAAAGATTATTAAAGACATTAGGAGAAGGAGGTACATATCATGGCTGATAACCAAAATGATGTTATTGTTGAAGTTAAAAACCTTGAAGTAACCTTCACTAATGGTAAGAATAAGTTTGTTGCGGTACACGATGCGAACTTCCAAGTATACCGTGGTGAAACATTTGCCTTGGTAGGTGAGTCTGGCTCAGGTAAGACAACAATTGCTCGTGCAATTAACCGTATCAATCCAATTAGTAATGGTGAAATTTTATTTGAAGGTAAGCGTATCTCTGGTAAGATCTCACGTGAATTGGATAAAGAAGTCATCCGTAAGATTCAGATGGTTTTCCAGGATCCTGCAGCTTCATTAAATGAGCGTGCAACAATTGATTATATTGTTTCTGAGGGTCTTGTAAACTTCAAGCTATATAAGAATGAACAGGATAGACATAATAAGGTAGCAGCTGCTTTAAATGAAGTAGGTCTTCTAGAAGAACATATGTCACGTTACCCACATGAATTCTCAGGTGGTCAGCGTCAACGTATTGGTATCGCTAGAGCAATTATCATGGAACCAGAGCTATTGATTGCTGATGAGCCAATCTCAGCTTTGGACGTGTCGATTCGTGCCCAGGTATTAAACCTATTAAAAGGTCTACAACGCGAGCGTGGATTAACATGTATCTTCATCGCCCATGACTTATCTGTAGTGCGTTTCATTTCTGATCGTATCGCAGTTATTCACTTGGGAAGAATCGTAGAGCTTGCGGAAACAAATGAATTATTCCGTAATCCACTACACCCATATACACAGTCCTTATTGGGGGCTGTCCCAATTCCAGATCCACAGATTGAAAAGGCTAAGGTTGTTAAACCATATTCCTTGGATAGCCATCATTATGATGTTGATAAACCAGCTTTCCATGAGATTACGCCTGGACACTTTGTATGGGCAAACAATGAAGAATTAGAAGAATATCGTAAGAATATCCAATAGTATATTAGCGAACTGTAGTCATCTATGGTTCGCTTTTCTGTGCATTCTCTTTGAGAATGGAACATACATGCATTATGATAATAACAGGAGGTATTTATGTTAAAAGTATATGGTAGTCCACTTTGTCCAGAGTGTGTTGCTTGTAAGTCAGCCTTGGATAGTAATCAAGTAGAATTTGAGTACATCAATATCACAGAATCGATGCGTAATTTAAAGGAATTTCTAAAGATACGAGACAATTCTGAAGAGTATAAAGAAGTAAAAGAGGGTGGCTATGTTGGTATTCCAACATTAATTGATGATGGTAAGATCATCCTAGACTATGAGGAATGGTTACAAAACCATGGATATTCTCTTACAGCGAAACCAACTTCTGGTGCTGCTTGTAACATTGATGGAAGTGGTTGTTAAGACGAGCGTATGCTTGTCTTTTTTACGCTATAATAGATAGCGTTGAGGTGAGTATGGCAGAAAATAGAACTTATATCGCAATTGACTTAAAATCATTCTATGCCTCTGTAGAGTGCCAAGATCGTAAATTAAATCCACTAACCGCAAATCTTGTTGTGGCGGATTTATCACGTACGAGTAAGACAATCTGCCTAGCAGTTTCACCTTCTTTAAAGAAACTGGGAATTCCTGGTAGACCACGTCTATTTGAAGTAAAACAGAAGATCGCAGAATTAAACCGCAATCGTCTAAGCAATTTAAAAACAAAGACGTTCACAAATGAGGATTGGAACAGTGATGTTTTAGAACAACATCCAGATTATAAGATTACATACGTAATCGCCAAGCCTCGCATGGCGAAATACTTAGAATACAGTGCTAGAATCCATCAGATATACCTGCGATATATCGCAGCTGAGGATATCCATGTCTATTCCATTGACGAGGTTATGATGGATGTGACAGAATACCTGCGTACGTACCAAATGAGTGCACGCCAACTTGCACAGAAGATGATACAGGATGTCTTAAAGGAAACGGGTATTACCGCAACTGCTGGCATTGGCACAAATCTATATCTAGCAAAGGTTGCGATGGATATTATTGCCAAGTACTTACCAGCGGATGAGTATGGTGTACGTATCGGTGAGCTTGATGAGCTGTCCTATCGTAAACAACTATGGAATCATCGTCCACTCACTGACTTTTGGCGTATTGGTAGAGGTTATGCCAATAAGCTTGAAAAGAATGGGATGTATACCATGGGGGATGTCGCTAGGTGTTCCATTGGTAGCGATGATGCAATGCACAATGAAGAGTTATTGTATAAGTTGTTTGGTATTAATGCTGAGCTGTTAATTGATCATGCTTGGGGGTATGAATCCTGCACAATGGATGCGATTAAGCACTATCAACCTACAAATCATAGCTTCTCATCAGGACAAGTTTTGGTGAGAGGATATACATTTACAGAAGCGAAGTTAATCGCCAAAGAAATGGCAGATCAATTAACATTGGACTTGGTTGCCAAAGGCATGACAACCAAACAGATCGGTATCATGATAGGCTACGATACAGATAGCTTAAAAAATATCTCTGATTCCATCGATTCGATGGACTTAGCACGAGATTGGTATGGAAGAGTTGTACCTAAACCTGTCAATGGTTCTATCCGTTTAACACATCATACATCCTCCACAAAACTAATCCTGAAAGCAGTGGAAGAACTTTATGATAAACTTGTTAACCACAATATGTTAGTGCGTAGAGTGAATATCACCTTCATGAGTATCCTAAGTAGCCAAGAGGCAAAGAAACGCACAGAAGCTATCCAATTAAATCTATTTATGTCAGATCATGATGAAGTGATGGAAGAGGAAGATGATAAGGAATATGAACTCCAGAAAGCAATTCTTTCCATCAAAAATAAATTCGGTAAGAATAAACTGGTAAAGGGCAGAGATCTACAAGAAGAAGCGACAATGATGGAAAGAAATAACCAGATTGGAGGACATAAAGCATGAGTGATCAATATGAAGATATCCTCTATCGGTCTCGTCCAGTCTCAAAAAGACATCGCCAAATGGAAATTTCTGATCGGGCTGCACAGTTTATGCCGTTTGCGGCTCTTGTAGGATATAATGATTTAATTCGTGAAGCTTCACGACTCACACAAGAGAAGAAAGACTTATCTGATACAGATAAAGAAGAAATCAAACGTAAGCTAGATTACTTACAAACACAGATCAAAAACAAACCACTGGTAACTGTTCAATATTTTATACAGGATGCACACAAACAAGGTGGATATTATCAGACGATAGCAAAGCCTTTAAAGAAAATTGATGAAATCAAGCAACGTATTCTATTTATGGATCAATCGTATATTCAATTTGATGATATTGTTTCGGTTGAGTATGAAGAAATGTAGATTGTCGTAAAGATGGCGCAGGAATGTGCCTCTTTTTTCTATATATGTAAGTGAGAAGGGGAGGAACTTACATGAATATAGAGAAGATAAGAAATACATTCATCAATTTATTAATATCTTTCTTGATGTTAATAACAACACCATGCTGGCATGTAAATGCGGAAAGCACAACAATCACTTGTACATACATACCAGGCAGACAAATATACTATGTCGATGGAATTAAGTATGATACACCTGAATCACATTTCCTACATGCGGATGGTATTCCGGCATACTGTATACAACCAAAGATACCAGATATTTTTAATCCTATCGGATACTATAGTGAAGATCCTGGATGGGATAAGATATCAGACATTGATAGAAATATCATGCTTGCATATGCATACTTTGGCTATGGATATGCAGGAGATAGAAGTAATGAGAGATACCTTGCGGCACAGGATTTAATCTGGGAACACTTAGGTACAACCAATATCACACGTGCTACAATCGATACTACAAATAAGAAGAATGAGATATTATCCCTTGTTGCTCAACTGCGTAAAACACCAAATATTCAAATGATGGAATATAACGGTGCTGTTAAAGAGGGTAACTTTTATCATGCGGAAGTTGATGGAAATCAACCAATCCATATTGTCGATACAAACAATTCTTTAGATAACTATACAGTCATAATTGAAAATGGAAGTATGGTTGACCAATACGGAAATCTATCATCTTATAAAACGAGCAGTGATTTCTATGTCAAAGTTGCGATGGGACAAACCGCAAAGATTCGTTTTGTGAATCTTACTTTAGATAAAAATCCTGTAGGTGGTGTTAACCAAATCATATATCGATCACCAATCAATCAGGATGTGATTAAGGCGGGTCAACTGCATGTAAACAGTGCAGAAGTCAGTTTAAGTGCGATAGGCACTAGTATCTCTATTAACAAACACGATATCGATACTGGAAAGCTAACACCTCAAGGTGAGGCTGAAACATTTGAAGGAGCTAGTTATGAGTTGTTTGATGAAACCCAAAAACAATCCATTGGTATGTTGAGTATCCAACAAGATGGTACATCAAATACTATCAGAGGACTTCATTACCATCATCAATACTCACTCAAAGAAGTGACGTCACCACTCGGCTATCATCTAGATACAACTAAAATCATGTGTGATTTTAATTTGTTAAGTAAGAATGAGAATACATTACATGTCGATGTAAATGATGATGTCATAACTGGTAAGTTTAAAATTCATAAGTTGTTTGCGGATCGACAGCATTCAGCCTTAGCTGAAAATGAAGAGGGTGCAGAGTTTCTAGCAATCCTACAAAAGCATATCAATCGCTATGGCTCCTTTGAAGAGGCGAGTAATCATCTATATGAATTTACAGAAAAGGAATATGCATTCCTAACAACAGATCAAGATGGAAATGCGGAATCTAGACCACTAGCGTATGGGAAGTATATTGTACGTCAAACAAATGCAAAAGATAGTGAGATTGAACTTTTAAAGGAGGACTTTATCTTTGAAGTCAATCAAGAAAACCAACCAATTGTAAAGTATGAAATCAGTAATCTACCCAAAGAGTACTATCTTCGACTTGTAAAGAAGGATGCTGAAACAAACCAAATCATAGACTATCACTCTGCAGGCTTTAAGATCAAAGACGAAATGGGTAATTATGTAAGCCAACGAGTCGGTGATCAAGTATATGATACTTTTCAAACATCTTCTAAGTTGGATACACAGTATCCAAAGGGAACATTCTGTATATCTGATCAACTAGGTACAATCACAACTCCACTAAAGCTAGCACCAGGAAAATACACATTGGAAGAAGTTGTGAATCCAGATGGATTTGTACGTATCCAGCAGGAAATTCCATTTGAATTAAAACAGACAAATGTAGTCAGTGTAGATGAGTTGGATAACCAATACATTACAGTTGAAGTCGTTAATGAGAGAATCTACGGTAGACTTCAACTAAAGAAAAATGTTGAAGACTATGAATGTGATACATCACTTGTAGATAAAAACAACTTATCAGGAATTGAATTTGAACTTGTATCGTTAGAGGACATCATTGAGCCTATCCATGGAACGGTTGAGCTTCCAGCAAATACAGTCTTTTCAAAGATCACAACAGATGAAGAAGGAAACGCACAACTAGATCATATCCCACTTGGTAGATATTACTTACAGGAAGTTCATACCCTAGATGGACTAATCCTGGATCATACCCAGTATCTGCTGGAGTTTATAAGCCAGGATGATACAGTCACTCCAGTAATACAAAAACTAGAACTAACAAATCCAATCACCAAAACAGAAATTACAAAAGTGATGATTGGAGGAAATAGTGAAGTCACAGGGGCCAAGTTGGTAATATCTGATGCACAAGGTAATCAAATTGATGAATGGATATCCACAAACAATATTGCACATAAGATAGCTGGACTACATCCAACAAAGGCATATACACTACACGAAGAAATGACAGTAGATGGCTATTACTATTCTGAGGATATCCAGTTTACAGTCAATGCGGATGGTAGTGTACAACAAGTAGAGATGAAGGATAAACCAGTTCAATATCTCATTGAAAAGGTGGATGATGAAAATCAATTCGTTGAGGGTGCACATCTACAACTAAAGAATCTAACAGCAGATCAAATCGTACCATTACCAAATGATGGCATCACACAAGATGAACCAATGCTATTGAATGGTTTATTAGCGGATAATGAGTATGAACTAGAAGAGTTAGAGCATGTAGAAGGTGTTCACCTAGCAGCCAGTATCCAATTTACAGTACCAAAGTACAATCCAAGCTCATCCGATCCAATGATCATCAAGATGGTAGACTTACAAGTTGAAATTGGAATCGAAAAGATTGATGACGAAGGAAAACCTGTAGAAAATGCAGAGTTAGAAATTTACCAATTGGACGAAGACACCCAACAACAAACCTTAATTCATGAATTCACAACAGACAATACAGGAATCTATAACGTAAGTGCATATCTAAAGGGTGGATCTACATATATCTTGCATGAAAAGAAAGCACCTTTTGGATATGAGAAGATGGAGGATATCATCTTTACTGCCAAAGGCACAAAACAACATCCACAGATCATTCAAGGCATCGATCAAAAGAAGAAGATCTATCTACAGGTGAAAAAAGTAGATGCAGAAGATCATACGATAGCTTTAGAGAATACAGAGTTCACAGTCTATCATCAAGATGGATCTGTTGCCAAGGATATCTTTGGTAATGATTTACGAGGATATACAAATCAAAATGGCATGATGGATTTTGTTGTACCATACGCAGCTGAAATCTTCTATGTCCTAGAGACGAACGCACCTGTTGGATATGAGATATCCTATGATAAATATGAATTAAAACATCTTGTGGAAAATAACTTTAAACAAGAGACACCAACACATCTAACAGTCGCAGACTACAAAGAAAAAGATATACCTACAGGAGTTGGTTTGCATTATGGAATCATGATCGCATGCTTAATTGGTATATTTGGTTTTGTATGGGTCATATTCAAGCCAAGAAAAACAAAGCACCATGAATAGGATAAAAATACTACGTTGTATTCTATTTCTATTATTTAGCTTGTTGAATACTTGTCTTTACGCAAGGAATTGGAAAGTGATAAATGAGGAGACAGTTCATGTCTTGTATCTGAAAGAACAACTGCAGTTAAAGAAACAGAAAGATAAAATGCATTTCAACTTGCATGCATGGAAAGAATTAAAAAATCAGAATCCGGACTTTTGGGCTTGGATACAATGGGAAGATAATCTTGTATCACAACCAATTGTGATAGATACAGGTGGACAACAATATCTACACCTAAGTTTCAAACAAGAAAAATCGCTGAGTGGAACACCTTTCATCTTCGATATCGAAGCGAAAAATAAAGTGATATACGGGCATCATGTCGGATATGGAACAAGTGATTCTGTATTTACAAACTTAGCCAATCTGATCGACAAGAATCAATTTTATGAACATCAGAAATTCTACTTATGTCTAGAAAAGAAAGTCGAAGAATATACATTATTGTTGGTTGGTGAAAAGGGTACATGGGATTATCAACAGAAAGAATTTCATAACACTAGTGAATTTTATTCTTGGATTCAAAATGCACGAGAAACATCTATTGTATACGATGACAGTTTGAATCCAAGATACCAGGATTCATATATTACAATCCAGACATGCAAAGATTCTTATTCTTCTAAACGCATCATATTATTGGCGATAAAAACGGATGAATATGTACTACACATGGATTAGTTTCTGTGTGTAGTACATAAGTGAAATGATATAATATGGCTATTAGTGAGGGTATTTTTATGGAGATAAAAATTGATCAAAGTTTAGCATCATTAGGAATTAAACATGTTGTTATTGGCATCGCAAAAAACGTCGATCCAAACGCCGAATTATCAGAAAACTTTCTAACCAAACAAAAGAAGATGGAAGAGTGGGCATTACAATGCGATATTGATGAAGTGCTCAATCATCCATATACACAGGGCTATGTAGCGTTAATGATGAAGGCAAAGCGCAGTGTGAAGAAGAATCCACCAACTATCCCAGCCTTTATTCGCAACATTCAACATCGTGGTTCTATTCCACACATCAACAGTATCGTGGACATCTATAATGTAGAATCATTACAATCATATCTTGCGATTGGTGGTCATGACTTAGATAAGATTGTAGAACCATTGGTATTTACTGTCAGTCAAAAGGAAGATACATTCTTACCGATATCATCTACACCAAAGCATGTGGCAGAAACAGATTACATCTACCGTGATAAGAATGGTATCATGGCATGGATTGGTGTAAGAGATGGAGAAAATTACAAATTTGATGACAATACAAAAAATGCCATCTTTATCATTCAAGGAAATGAGAATACTCCTGTTGAGCCAAGAGTTGAAGCTTTGCATCGCATTGAAAGCGACTTAAAGGAATGCATGCCAAATCTGGAATTTGAAGTGCTCGTCATAGACGCAAAGGACGAAGCCTAAATGAGATATTACATCGCATATGGCAGTAACTTAAATATCAAACATATGGCACAACTGTCCTACATAACTTTTCTTTATCCATCAAAGGTAGAAACAAAGGATACCTAACAATCAAAGATAAAGAAAACGCTGTAGTAAAAGCAGGTGTATGGCAAGTTGACGAACAAGATATTCCAAGTTTGGATGATTATGAAGATTACCCAAACTTGTATAACAAAATTGAAATTTCAACTTCTGTAAAACTGTTTGATAGTGATAAAATTGAAACGCATGATAGTTTTATCTATGTGATGCAAAAAGGATATACATATCAAAAACCATCAGAGAAATACATACAAAAATGCAGAGAAGGTTTCATCGATTTTAATATCCCAGTTAGCGGATTGGAAGATGCACTGGAAAAGATTGCCTAAACTGTTTTGTTGAATTAAATCAGATGAAACTATAAAGTAATTGGGTTGGAGGTCTGAATATGTCAAAAGAATTACAAAGAGAAGAAGTGATGAATGAAGAAAGACTTCGCCAAATGATAGAAGACAGAGAGGCAGCGGAACTCTCTGAGTATATTACGGAAAACAATCCAATTGATGTAGCACAAGCTGCTGAAGATTTAGATGATGATGAACTTTGGAAGATGTGTAGCTTGTTACCGTCGGAAGATATCGCTTCTGTTATGGAACAGGCAGATGATGACCTTCGTGTACGCTTAGCAGATACGTTAACGAACAATGAACTTGTCGAAATCTTCCATAATATGGCACAAGATGATATAGCGGATATTATCGGAGATTTATCCATCGGCAGAAGAAAATCAATCTTTAATATGATGATGGATAATGAAAAAGCAGTGATTAAAACACTGCTAGAATATCCAGAAGAGAGTGCGGGTGGTATCATGACCACCGCATATATCGCAATTAAAGACGATCTAAAAGTATCACAAGCTTTAGAAAAGATACGAGATATTGCGCCAAAGATTGAGGTTATTGAAACAATATTTGTTGTTGATACAAGAGGACAATTAATCGGAACAGTTGACTTAAGAGACATACTTTCATCTGGGAAAGATGCAATGATTGCCGATATCATGAAAGAAAATGTAATTAGCGTTCAGCCAGAGGTAGACCAGGAAGAAGTTGCTAAGTTAGTATCGAAGTATGACTTGAATGCAATTCCTGTAGTCAATCATCGCAAGGCAATTCTAGGTATTATTACGGTTGATGATATCATCGATGTTATTGTTGAAGAGTACAACGAAGATATCTTGGAGATGGGTGGTGTATCAAAGGAAGAAAGTCTAGATACAACATTAGTCCAATCAATTAAGTTACGTTTACCTTGGTTATTGATTAACTTGCTAACTGCTTTTATGGCATCCTTAACTGTTAAGGCTTTTGAAGGTACCATCGCTCAGGTTGTCGCATTGAGTTCAATTATGACAATCATCTCAGGTATGGGTGGTAATGCTGGATCTCAGACACAATCTATCCTTGTTCGTGAGATTGCGACCAATGATGTAAATTTTAAGAAAGACTGGCCATCCTTTGTGAAAGAAATATTCTTGGGTGTCATCAATGGTGCAATCAATGGATTGATTACAGCAGTGATTGTGGCAGTGATCTATCATAACTTCTTCTTAGGTGTCATTACAGTCATTGCAATGATTGGAAATCTTGTTGTGGCAGGTATCTTTGGCTTCTTAGTGCCAGTGGTATTACGTAAGCTTGGTGCAGATCCTGCAGTATCTTCATCAATCTTTGTAACGACAGCCACAGATGTATTGGGTTTCTTTATCTTCCTAGGTTTAGCAAATCTATTCTTACCATTATTACTATAAAAGTGGGCATTAGCCCACTTTTATTGATAGGATTCGACGAGATATATCAGTATCATACATATAGAACTTTAAGGTATCTACATCGGAAATTGTTTTATCAATTGTCTGGAAGTATTGATCTATCTTTCGCATGTAGATATCGTACATCGGATTTACTTCAATTTTTCTGTTGTTAGAGATCGCTTCAAAGTATAGAAGAATCAGTGTCCACATAATCTCTAAACAAGAATCTTCAATCCAGAAATCAGCTTTGGATACCGGTTCATAACATTGTTCTAATAGCTTCGTAATGATAGGTAGTCCATCTTGAGAAGATTGCCAAATATCTACATAGATATAATCGTAGTTTTTATGATTGTCTTTATTGAAATAATCAAACGCATCTGCCTCAATGAAATGTACAGGTTTATCAGTTATAAATTGAGGGAAAATGAAATTCTTGAACATTGCGATGACTTCTATAGATTTCTCTACTACAGTCACTTCCGTAACGTTAGGATTAGCTAGTGCCATATATAAGAAGTATCCAATTCCCAAGCCATAAGTTAATACATGACCATGTGCATGGCTTGCAGGAACATTATTTGTGGCAGCCTCACTTGGTGCATCGAACATCCAGTCCATATCTCCTTGATATAGATATAGAGCTTCAAAATTACGATCCATCGCACGTAATTTCATCCAGTCGTTTAATTCTCGATTGGGATCCTTTTGTATAACATCAGAATTAAATAATTCATAGCCTGCAATTTTACCTTTTTCAAAAGTGAAGTTGGCATCTTTAATCCAATCGAGATGAATATTCTTGTGGTATGGGGTATTTTCCCATTCATCTGCAGAGATGAACAGGGAAGGTGGGATATCTTGGTTGTTAAACTCAGGTATCCCTGCATCTGCTAGCATCTTCTGTACTTTCTTCTCACTTTTCTTGGTAACATGCATACCAATGAATTCATTTTTTCTATCATTTTGGATATTCGTGATACAACGTTTAAAGAAAGCTTCAATTTGGTCTGTTCGATTAATTTCCATAAGCATAGTTTACATGAAAATAAATCGAAAAGGAATGATGGTAGCTAGTATTTTGGTATCTATCTGTTATAATTCATTTAATTGTTTGTGGAGGAGATTTATGATACTTGCATTGGCTTTATTCATTATTATGTATATTTTTCTTTTGGTGTTGCCTGAGAAAAGACCGTATACCGCATTGATTTTTGCGGTACTATTTATCATCTTTAGAATCTTACCGCTTGATCAGGTAATTGGTGCGGTAAACTGGAACATCATCATGATGCTTGCGGGTACAATGATGGTTGTAGAACTATTTATCGAAAGTCATATGCCATCACTGATGGCAGAGGGACTTTTGAAAATTGTGCCAAATATCCAATGGGCAGTTGTCATCCTGAGCGTATTCGCTGGTGTTATCTCAGCGTTTGTGGATAATGTAGCGACTGTATTGATGGTAGCTCCAATTGGACTTGCAGTTTCAAAGAAGTTGAATACAAATCCGATACCAGTAATTATATCGATTGCGGTATCTAGTAATTTACAAGGTGCTGCGACATTGGTTGGGGATACCACAAGTATCCTTTTAGGTGGCTATGCCAATATGAGCTTCAATGATTTCTTCTGGTTCATGGGTAGACCTGGTATTGCCTTTTCAGTAGAGTTAGGTGCGATCATGACGATTCCTGTGATGTTGTTCCTATTTAGAAAATCAAAAGATCCAGTACATGCGGAAATTACAACGGAAGTTACAGATTACTTACCAAGCTTCTTAATGGTGGGTGTTATCGCAGCGTTGATATTCGCATCACAGTTTGAGACAAAGCCAGAATTAACAAATGGTTATATCTGCTTAGGATTTGCAATATTTGGCATCATATATGAAAGCATTCGCCGAAAGTCTACGGATGTTGCCAAACGTGTAATCAAGTCTATAGACTTTCAAACACTCTTATTATTGATTGGTTTGTTTATTGTGATTCAAGGTATTACAGAAGCAGGTGTTATTGATGCGATTGCAGGTATTTTTATCGCAGTTGGTGGTAATTCACTATTTGTAATGTATACGTTATTGGTATTTGTTTCTGTATTGATCTCTGCATTTGTAGACAATATACCATATGTAGCAACCATGTTACCAGTTGTACAGGGCATTGCCTTATCAATGGGTGTAGAGCCATATGTTCTTTATTATGGACTATTAATTGGCGCAACATTAGGTGGTAATCTAACTCCAGTTGGAGCTAGTGCAAACATTGCAGGTATCGGTATCTTAAATAAAGCAGGATATAAAGTATCATCCAAGGACTTCTTTAGAATTGGTATTCCATTTACACTTGTAGCAGTATTATCAGGATATATCGCTATTTGGTTAATCTGGAGCTAATTATTGAAATAATTAAAAAATTATCTCAATTATGAAATAAAATCTAACTTTGAACTTGCCAAACACTTCTTTTCTTGCTATATTTATATAGCACTAATTTTTAAGTGTTTTGCGCCGATAGCTCAACTGGATAGAGCATTTGACTACGAATCAAAAGGTTGCGGGTTCGACTCCTGCTCGGCGCGCCATTCGGGATGTAGCACAGCTTGGTAGTGTACTTGATTTGGGATCAAGGGGTCACAGGTTCGAATCCTGCCATCCCGACCATGTTGGCGAGGTAGCTTAGTTGGCTAGAGCAATCGGTTCATACCCGGTAGGTCGTGAGTTCGAGTCTCACCCTCGCTACCATTTATTAAAAAACGAGATGTTGAATTCATCTTGCAAAAAAACATCTCGGACCCTTAGCTCAGTTGGTCAGAGCTGTCGGCTCATAACCGACTGGTCGAAGGTTCGAGTCCTTCAGGGTCCACTAAACGGAGGAATACCCAAGTGGTTGAAGGGTCCGGTCTTGAAAACCGGTAGGTCGAGAAATCGGCGCCTGGGTTCGAATCCCAGTTCCTCCGCCATTTAATTTATGTTCAGAAATGAACGCCACATCGCGAGGTAGAGCAGCCTGGTAGCTCGTCGGGCCCATAACCCGGAGGCCGTTGGTTCAAATCCAGCCCTCGCAACCATTTGGCTCTGTAGCTCAGTCGGTAGAGCAAAGGACTGAAAATCCTTGTGTCGCCAGTTCGATTCTGGCTGGAGCCACTGAAAAAACCTGTATTGTCGATTTGATCGATGTACAGGTTTTATTTTATTACAGATCATCGAATTTATTTGAAACATACATTTTTATTCAAAAATAAATGATGATTCGTAATGTGATAGAGATAATTTTGTTATACTTGATGTATGAAAAAGATATTGATGATTGGTTCGGCACATGTTGATTTTGTGTCATATGTAGATAAACTACCACAAGGAAATGAAGATTTTAATATACTGAGTCAGACACAGAAAATATCAGGTACTGGCTTTCAAGCAGCTACGATCTTTCAACGTTTTGGTTTTTCTTATGCGTTATACGCACCTGTAGGTACTGGTGTTTATGGTGAGATGGTTGAAGAACAATTCCGTAAACAAAGAATTGAGATTGAACAAAGAGTAGAAGAAGTAAATGGTTGTACTTACCATATGATTGATCAAGCTGGAAATCAAAGTTATTTTAGTGTTCCTGGTGGAGAGTATAACTTTGATATTTCATATGCACAAACATTAGATAAAGATGATATTTATGCTGTCTTGTTGTTTGGTGAGATGCTAAGTCAAGAGGGAATTGTAGACCTTTTAAATACTTTGGATGATTTAGAAAAGCCTATCTATTTTGTACCAGGTGAATTTGGTGATCAAATGGATGAGGATGTATTCCGTGCACTTATATCTCTACAACCAACATTACTTTTATCAGAATTTGATGCTTTTTATCTGACTGGTGAAAGATTCCATGATTTAAAGATGACGGCTGAATATTTACATGAACTTACCAAAGCACCTGTCATGGTAAATAAAGAATCTGAAGGTACATATTGGTATGGCGATGAGAAGTTCATGGTTCCATGTCCAAGTAAGATTAATATTGAATTACAAGCTACGCTTTTTACCCTTGCACAATTAGCAGGTGTCGATGCGAAGAATAGTCTATTATTTACCAATGACTTTGTACAAACATTACAAAAGGAACAGGATGATTTTACCTTCGAAGAAGGTAAGCAAAAGCTTGCAAATATCATCTTAAATAAATCATGAATATAAAGGGTTTAACTTCACAAGAAGTAAAGAGAAAAGTTGAAGAAGGTAAAGTCAATTCAAAGATCAACAAATTATCGAAGAGTACATTTGAAATCATTCAAGAGAATGTATTTACCTACTTTAATCTTTTAAATTTAATATTGTTTATTCTTGTCATATCGACTGGTGAATATAAGAATGCGATGTTTATGGGAGCTGTCATCATAAACACGTGTATCGGTATCATACAAGAATTACGTGCGAAAAAGTTACTGGATAAAGTGCGTATTTTAACTGCGTCTAAAGTGATGGTAAGTCGTGATGAGGCATGGATTGAAATTGATGTAAAAGATATCGTTGAAGATGATTTATTGCGGTTGAATGCTGGCAGTCAAATACCGATTGATGGCTTTATCCAACAAGGAAGTCTTGAGTTAAATGAAAGTTTACTAACTGGTGAATCAGATACAATTTATAAGTCAGTTGGTAATCAAGTATATAGTGGTACCTATATTTTAAGTGGTAGTGCCTATGTGAAGGTGAGTGCTGTAGGAAAACAACGTCAAGCCGAGAAGATACTATCTGGCAAGAAAGTTTTTGGATTTCAAAAAAGCGCTCTTCAAAATGATTTAAAGAAATTAATACAGATTGTTTCGGTATTGATTATTCCGGTAGGATTATCGCTTTATTTCATGCATACAGGGCTAATGCATATATCACATAAAGAAGCGATACTAAGAGTCAGTGCAGCAGTGATTGGTATGATACCAGAGGGTTTGGTTGTACTAACAAGTGTCGCTCTTGCGGTATCTGTAATACGTTTATTAAAACAGAATGCTTTGGTTCAAGAATTATACGCAATTGAATCACTGGCAAGAGTAGATACGCTATGCTTAGATAAAACAGGTACTTTAACACAAGGTGATATGCAAGTGGTTGATTTAAATATCATATCTGATATTTCAAAGGAACAACTCAGTGCATACATGCAAGCATACTTATCCAAAGAAGAAAATCCAAATGAAACAGGACTGGCACTGAAACAATATTTTCGTAGCGATACACAAATTGAGATAGATGAATATCATCCTTTCTCTAGTGAGCGTAAGTATACAAGTGCACATATAAAGGATGTGGGTACTCTTCATGTTGGTGCGCTTGAATTTATCATACCTGATGAAAGTAGCGCATATCAGAGATACATCAAACATGATGGTTTACGTACACTTACAATTGCTTTAAAGAAGGATATGGAAAATGAATGTAAGATACTTGGGTTTGTATATCTACAAGATGTGATACGTCCACAGGTACAGAGTACTCTATCATTCTTCTATCAAAATGATGTTGATATTAAGGTGATCTCTGGTGATCATCCTGCTACGGTATCCGCAATCGCTAAGAAGGCGGGTGTCATGCATGCAGATGCGTATCTAGATATGTCACAAGAAGATGTTGATTATGATCAAGCTGTAAAGCAATATACTGTTTTTGGTAGAGTGCTACCAAAACAGAAGAAAGAACTTTTAAAAGCACTACAAAGAAATCATCATACAGTCGCAATGGTAGGGGATGGGGTTAATGATGTACCATCTTTAAAACAAGCAGATGTTTCCATTGCGATGCTTGCAGGTGCT
Organism: Erysipelotrichaceae bacterium; assembly: GCA_022767445.1. Taxonomy (GTDB): domain Bacteria; phylum Bacillota_I; class Bacilli_A; order Erysipelotrichales; family Erysipelotrichaceae; genus Bulleidia. Next base: position 28,058 of record JALENJ010000060.1, read on the forward strand.
TCAGCTGCCAAAGATACAGCTGATATTGTACTTTTGGATAATAACTTTGATGCTTTACCATCTATTTTATTCGAGGGAAGACGTGTGATTAACAATATCTCTAGAGCTTCCTCGATGTATTTGGTTAAGACGTTGTTTTCGTTCTTGTTGACGATCGTTGTTGTCCTTCTTCAACAAGAATATCCATTCATACCAGTGCATCTAACGATGATCAGTGCAATCTGTGTAGGAATACCGACGTTGTTCTTACAGTTTGAAGAAAGTTTTGAGAAAGTGAAGGGTAGATTCTTAGTGGAATCCTTTAAACATGCATTGCCATCCGCAATCATGATTGTCCTTGTGAGTATTAGTTTGATGATAGCTAAGATGGTTCTTAACCTACCACAAGGATTAATGAATGGGATACTGGTTGTTGTCAGTGGTTTTATCTATTTATATACACTGTATCGTTTATATCAACCTTTGAGTCGATATCGAAAATATGTACTAGCTACGATGAGTATTCTGTTTATCCTGGTGTATTATTTTACACAACCACTATTGGGAATTTATCTAACAATCAATCTAATACCAATTGTATGTGGGTATATCGCAGTTAGTATCCTAGGAATTCATTTTGTTTCACAACTTATACAAGAGCGATTCAAATAGGGGTGAAATACACAGGATAGATTCACTTTTCTGATATTGTTTAGGCACAAGAAGTTCGTGCATTTTGGAATATCCTTGTGTATAATTACTATTGCGATGCGGATATGGTGAAACTGGTATACACGCTGATTTCAGGTGTCAGTGAGGCGACTCATGCAGGTTCGAATCCTGTTATCCGCACTACATAGTACTCTTAGCCCAGCGATGGGCTTTTATTTTTGTGAGTTTCTTATACAATGTATGTAGTGAGGTTATTATGAAAGTCGTAAAGAATGAGGAAATTAATGATCATTTATTTCAACAGATGATAGAGTTAGACCATCAAGTTTGGCCTGCTTCATCAGAAACACATCTTTCAACGGAATATCTGTATGGACTGTATCAAGATACGAAGGATGCGATGTTTTTTGCGGTGGATGATCATGGAAATCTGATGGGGTATCAGACAATCATCTTTGTGGATAAAAAGAACTTTGATGAGTATTATCGCACTGGCAATTTTATGTTGTTGAAGAATATCGGTATGCATAAAGGGGATAATATCCTTTACATCTATACTGCCAATGTGAAAGATGAATACCAAGGTAGTGGTTGTATGAAGTACATTGGACAAAGTATTGCCCAATGGTTAGAAGAGAGAGAAAAAGAAGGTTATCATGTCAGTGTTGCTTATGCGGAGGCAGTCAGTGACTCTGGGGTTAGGACGATTCTACAAGGCTTTGAGATGGAAGCTATGGATGATGTGGATGAAAATGGACTCGGACACTACATCCTAAAGGACGGTATGCGTGCATACCGCAGGAAAATGTTAAAGAAATAATATGAATCTTAAGAGGCATATATGAGGGGACTTGGGACAATTATTAATGTGGCACTCATTATTGTGGGTGGAACCTTGGGTTGTATGTTTAGCGATAGGATACAGAAGAAAATCCAAGAGACTTTATTTATTGTGACGTGAGTTTGTATCTTGTTTATAGGGATAGCTGGTACACTACAACATATGTTAGTGATAGAGAATTCATCTCTACAAGTGCAAAATTTCATGATGATTATCTGTTGTTTATCAATCGGTACGATTGTTGGTGAGAAAATAGACATTGATCATCAGATTACCAACTTTGCCGAATATATAAACCAAAAGACAAATAACGAGAATAATACAAAATTCACAACTGCTTTTGTGAATACAAGTTGTATTGTATGTATTGGTGCGATGGCCATCATAGGAGCGATACAAGATGGAGTTCATGGTGATATCACTATCTTAACTGCCAAGGGCATTGTGGATTGTATCATTGTCTGTATTATGAGCGCTTCCTTAGGAAAGGGTTGTGTATTCTCTGCGATTCCAGTCAGCTTATTTCAAGGTAGTATTACGCTACTAGCTATTTTTATCCATCGTTTGATTGTACCAGCTGCCCTAGATGACTTATCTTGTGTTGGATCAATTATGATTTTCTGTGTTGGTTTAAATATGATTTTCGACAAGAAGATACGTGTCAGTAATATGTTACCAGCAATTCTTGTCGCTATTATTTGGGGTACAATTTTTCATTAGTGATTAATAACTGGGGATGATTTCCAATTGGATATCATCTTTTTTTCGTTTTCCTAATTACCAATTTTGGTTGAAATATCCTCACATATGTTCAATAATAGATGGGTATTTGAAAAAATGAACAAAAGGTGAACATCTTATGGATATTAACAAATCAAATTTTAAAGTGCTAGTTGCCTATGTTGATCAACATAAGCATACACAAAGAGAAGTTGCGAATCAGACAGACTTGTCACTAGGTCTTGTTAATTCAATCGTTACGGATATGAAGAAAGATGGATTAATTGATGATGCTGGGATTATGACCTCAGCTGGATTGGACGCTTTAAAACCATATCAGGTTGATAATGCGATCATCATGGCGGCAGGAATGAGTAGTCGCTTTGCACCATTATCGTATGAGAAACCAAAAGCTTTACTCAATGTTAAGGGAGAAGTACTGATCGAAAGAGAAATCAGACAACTCCAAGAAGCAGGGATTCATGACATAACGATTGTTGTTGGATACATGAAAGAGAAACTGTATTATCTTGCAGACAAATTTAATGTAAAAATTGTAGTGAATGAAGACTACTATCGTTACAACAACACGTCAACATTGATGTGTGTACTGGATCGTTTAAAGAACACATATATCTGTTCATCAGATAATTACTTTAAAGAGAATGTATTTGAAAAATATGTATTCTCTTCATATTACGCTGCTATCTATGCGGAAGGAAAAACGGAAGAGTACTGCTTAAAAACAGAGAAGAGCGGCCGTATCAAAGAGGTTACGATTGGTGGCGAAGATGCTTGGTATATGTGTGGACATGTATATTGGAACCATGATTTCAGTGATAAGTTTAAGAAGATTTTAGTGGACTCATACGGTGAAATGGAAACCAAAACACAGTTGTGGGAAAACCTATATATGAAACATCTAAAGGAACTTGATTTATATATCCACAAGTATCCAAAAGATGCGATTAAAGAGTTTGACTCACTGGAAGAATTACGTGTTTTTGATAAGAACTATTTAAGAAATGGAGATTCTAAAATCCTAAAAAATATCTCCAAAATTCTTAATTGCAAAGATGAAGATATCACTGGTATCGTTCCTATCAAGTCAGGCTTAACAAATGTCTCATTCAAGTTTGAGGTAGATGGTAAATCTTACGTGTATCGTCATCCAGGACAGGGAACTGAGAAGTATATCAACCGTGCAAGTGAAGCTGAATCTATGCAGGTAGCTAAGGAATTGCACTTAGATGATACGTTTGTATATATCGACGCCAAAGAGGGCTGGAAGATTTCACGTTATATCGACAATGCAAGATTATTGGATTATGAAAACGAAGATCAAGTCAAGCAAGCTCTACAGATGATACACAAATTACATACGTCGAATATGAAGACGAATTGTACTTTCGATTTCTGGAAAGAGATCGATGGATTCTATACTTCAATCAAAGAGGCACAAAGAGATGATTTCGAGGGAATTGATGACTTAAAGAGTCTGATGGCACAAGTGAAATCTTGTGTAGAGAAAGATCAGACAGAGAAATGTCTATGCCATTGCGATTGTTATAATCCTAACTTCTTAATCGATGATAATGACAACATGTATTTAATCGATTGGGAGTATTCAGGAATGTGCGATCCAGCAGGGGATATTGGCACATTCATCGCTTGTTCTCCATACACGATGGACCAAGCTGATCAAGTCATTGCATGGTATCTAGGACATACGCCATCCAAAGAGGAAGTCAGACACTTCTTAGGCTATGTATCGATTGCCTCATATTACTGGTTTGTGTGGTCATTGTATCAAGATTGTGTTGGTAAACCAGTAGGCGAGTGGCAATACCTATGGTATAAATCAACAAAAGCCTATGCGAAACGAACAATTCAACTATATAAGGAGCAATCACTATGAGTGAAAAATCAATCGAAGAACTAATTAAAGAAGAAACAGAAAACCGTATCAAAATTATGTCCGATAAGGATTATGTCTTTCCTGAAAGAATCAATCAGAAAGATTACATCGCAATCATTTCACTGATTGTAATTTGTTTAGTACTTATCGTTTTATGTATGATGGGAGCAATTCAGTAATGGCAGAGTTAGATTATATTAAACAAGAGACAGTCACTGGTGCTGTTCCAATGTTAAACAAAGAGAGACAATACTCTTTTACAGATTTATTTTTGACAACCAGTGGTTTTGCGATTGCGACGTGGTGCTATACACAAGGTGCATATGTTGCACAATATCTTGGCTTTAAGCAGATGTTAATCAATATCTTTTGCTTTAACATTGTTTGGGTATTGATTTCATGTTTGCCAGTATTATTCGCTGTTCGCTATGGAATTGATTTATGGATTTGGTTGCGTTCTGTTTTAGGTATTAAAGGTGTAGCGATCCTAGCGGTTGTCATCAGTCTAGCAAACTTTGGATGGTATGCGGTTGATGCGAACTTATTTGCTAGTTCTATGATTAATCTAGCAAATGGATTGGGATTGGTATTGGATGCCAATATCTGGAAGCCGATACTCGGTGTGGCTTGTGTTGTACTAGGTACACTGATTGCACTGGGTGGACCAGAAGTTATCAAATGGACAAATCGTGTCCTTGTAACATCTTTATTAATTGTCGGTGTGATCGTTGTCATCATTAGTTTGACTAGTGTTCCTATCTCAGTGATTAATGCGATTAAACCAGACACAAGTCTATATGATACTGCCCTTGGAAGATTTATGTTATCAGCAGAAGGTAACGTTGCCTTTGCGTTTTCTTGGTCAACACAAGCACTAGTCATGCCACGACTTGCCAAGACAGAGCGCAGTGGTTATTGGGCAACAACATTATCATATGGTTTTGTGGCACCATTCTTCGTAGCAGCTGGTGGTATTATGGCACTTGCGATGTTTGCTAAGTTTGGCTATTACGAAAGTGATCCAACAACAATGCTAGCGATGTTAGCTGGACCTGCATTCTCCTTTTTAAGTCTACTCATGGTAGCTTTTGCGAATATAGGAACACAGGGTACAGGTTCTTATGTCAACTGTATGATTGTAAAGAGCGGTTTACCACAAATCAAATATAAGACATTAGTTATTATCTCCATGTTCTATGTTAGCTTCTTGACCCTATGGGGATGGGTGATGGATAACTTTGGTAAATTCATTTCATGTGCTGCATATATTCAAGGCCCAATTATTGGCATCATCGTGGTAGACTACTTGATTGTTAAAAAGAGAAAGATATCATTCCGTAGTTTGTATGACATTGGTGAACACCATGCATACAAATTTACAAATGGTTTCAATCTAGTTGGTCTTGGATGTATTTTAATCACATTCATAACAGCGATATTATTTGTCTATAACCCAGCTACCGGTGTCATTAAGAGTGATATCTTTATGATAACAACAGGCAGCGGATTCACTGCAATTATGGGTGGTCTACTTTATTGGATTGCGGCCATGACACCATTACATAAGTATATGTTAAGAGATCGTAATGAAATTGAATTTGAATAAATCTCATACATTTAACTTTGAAACGAAGTCATGATAGATTCAAAAGAGCACTAGCTATCTAAGCTAGTGTTTTTTGATGGTCATATTTTATATAAATGTAGTCTTGGAATACATAAAACTCAGGCTAAAATTTTGTTTATAATTTCTAAACAAAAAGTTTAAAAATACTATTGCAATTCATGATGAATTTCATATAATTATTATTGTTTTATTACTGTTAAAAAATAGTTTAGTAAAACTAAACAAATGAGGTATATATGATTGATATTGGACAAAGGATAAAACAACTGCGAATCAAGAATGATTTAACTCTAGAAGAACTTGCGTCTAGAACCGAACTTACAAAGGGATTTTTATCACAACTGGAAAGAAATTTAACTTCTCCATCCATTCAAACTTTGGATGATATTGCGGAAGCGTTAGGGGTAGATATGTCCCGCTTTTTTGCGGAAGAACATGAGGAGAAAATTGTCTTTACACCAGAGGATGCCTTTGATGATGAACAAGATGGTGTTATCACACACTGGATTGTACCGAATGCACAGAAGAATGATATGGAACCAATTCTACTCGAGTTGTCTTCTGGTACGAAGTCTAAACGTGTTGAACCTCATCAAGGCCAAGAATTTGGATATGTGTTGAGTGGGAAAATCTATCTTTGTAGAGATGGTCATAAGAAGGGTGTTGTTGTAAGAAAAGGTGACACCTTCTATATCAAAGGGGATATTGCGCATTATCTAGAGAATCGCAGTAAGCAACTTGCGGAAGTGCTATGGATTAGCACGCCACCAGAATTTTAAGGGAGAATACAGATGGCAAAGAAATTAATTGAAGTAAAGAATGTTGTTAAGACATTTGACAATCAAGTTGTTTTAAAGGGGATATCATTAGATATCTATGAAAATGAGTTCGTGACATTACTTGGACCTTCAGGTTGTGGTAAGACTACATTATTGCGTATCATCGCTGGTTTTATTGAGCCAACTGAGGGACATGTCATTATGGATGGAGAAGATATCGCGCGTATACCTGCATACAAAAGAGATGTTAATACAGTCTTCCAACACTATGCATTATTTCCACATTTAGATGTATATGACAACATTGCCTTTGGTCTAAAGATTAAGAAACAACCAAAGGATATCATCGACCAGAAAGTTCAACGTATGATTTCATTGGTAGGTCTTGAAGGTTTTGAACATCGTGATGTAACGATGATGTCAGGTGGACAACAACAGCGTGTTGCGATCGCAAGAGCGCTAGTCAATGAGCCAAAGGTTCTATTGTTAGATGAATCACTCAGCGCATTGGATAAGAATCTACGTAAAGAGATGCAACTAGAGTTAAAGGAAATTCAACGCGAGGTTGGTATTACTTTCATCTTCGTTACACACGACCAAGAAGAAGCTCTAACCATGTCTGATAAGATTGTCATCCTCAAGGATGGTGTCATTGAACAGGTAGGATCTCCTACGGAGGTTTATAACGAGCCTATCAATGAATACTGTGCTCGCTTTATTGGTGACTCCAATATCATCGATGGCATTATGAAGAAGGATAACGTTGTTAACTTTGATGAGGTTGACTATGCATGCATAGACTACGGATTCCGCGAGAATGAAGCTGTTGATATTGTCATCCGTCCAGAGGATATTGATATTGTCCCAAGAAATCGAGGTCTATTAAATGGTGAAGTAAAATCTGTACTATTTAAGGGTGTTCACTATGAAGTGATTGCCGAAACATCCTCTGGTACATCCAAGACAATTACCATGCATGTAACAGGAGAACATGATGTTGTAAATGAAGAAGCCAAAGAGCGTATCAGTGCATCATCCTTTACGATGGACTTAGAAGATGTTGATCAATTAACAGATTCCGAAGTTATCGCACGTGCAAATGCGCAAGCATGGACAGATGAGGGAGAAGACGTATCCTTGACACATGTAGAATATAATGTGGAAAAGAAGATTGGTACATACTCTTGTACATTTAGCACAGGTGCAGGTACGAAGATTACTGTCAAGATCAATGTTGTAAAACCAACAGCAGTAGAAGATAAAGAAAACGAAGAAGGTATCCAGGCGTTTGATTTCTATCGTACAGTTGATGAAATCAAGGAGTCCGTTGCACTAGATACAGACTTGATTCGTTGGGCCGATGCGTATGCATGGAATATTGAAGATGATTCCCGTGTTGAGATCTGGGATGTGAAGTATGACTTTGATGATGAAAACATCACGGAAGGTGATTATCAGATTACCTTCTCAACACAGGGACGTGAGCTTAAGATCGAGACAACAGATAAGATCGAAGTCGGCGAGAGAATCGGTTTGAAGTGGAATCCTGAAGATATCCATGTCATGAGAAAGATGGGTTAAGGCAATGAAGTCATTCAACAAGTTAATTTATCCATATTTTGTGTGGATGATGATTATGATTGTCGTTCCGATGTTCATGATTGTCATGTATGCATTGACTGTAAAGGGTAACTCTGTTTTGACTTTGCAGTTTACATTTGAAAACTTTACGCGTTTCTTCAATGATACGATTTTCCCAAGTGTACTATGGCGTAGTTTACAGATGGCTTTTATAACTACAGTCATCTGTATCGCAATTGGTTATCCAACTGCTTATGTGATTGCACAGTTAAAACCCGGTTCACAATCTCTTATGGTGTTATTAATTACACTACCAATGTGGATCAATATGTTGGTACGTACGTATGCATGGAAGGGAATCCTAGGTTGGTTTGGCTTTAGCAGTGAGATTCGTGTATATATCGGTATGGTCTATAACTTTTTACCGTTTATGATTCTACAGATTTATACAGCTTTATCTAAGATTGATAAGAATCTATTGATTGCGGCCAGTGATTTAGGCGCAAATGATCGTGAGACTTTCTTAAGAGTTACACTACCGCTATCCTTAAGCGGTGTTGTTAGTGGAATTACTTTGGTATTCTTACCAGCTGTATCTAGCTTCTTCATTCCAAAGTTACTAGGTGGAGGACAGTATGTTCTAATCGGTAACTTAATTGAAGATTACTTTATTAAGACAGGAGACTGGAACTTTGGTTCCGCAATCAGTTTGATCATGGCAATCATCATCCTAATTTCAATGTATATCACTAAGAAGTTGGATAAAGAGCCTAGCGAGGAGAGAGATTAATGGAAAACAAAAAGAGTTCTATCATCGGCAAAATCTACCTTGCGGTAATGATTGCGTTCTTCTATCTGCCGATTATTTACGTTGTATTCTTCAGTTTCAATCGTTCTAAGTCATTGACTCGTTTTACTGGTTTCTCTTTACGTTGGTATGAGAACATGTTTAACAATCGCTCGATTTTGGAAGCGATTTACTACACAGTATTATGTGCTGTACTGGCAACGATTATCTCTACACTTGTAGGAACAATAACAGCGATTGGACTTTCCAAGTCTAAGCGTATTACACGTGAGTTATTCCAACAGGTAAATAATCTACCAATGTTAAATCCAGAGATTGTAACAGCGATTGGATTGATGTTGTTTTTTACATCACTGCGTGTACAAACAGGATTTACAACGATGTTGTTAGCACATATTGCATTCTGTACACCATACGTTATCCTGTCGGTATTACCACGCCTTAGAAGAATTGATCCGAATATGGCAGAAGCTGCTTTGGATTTGGGTTGTACACCATGGCAAGCAATGTGGAAGGTCATCATCCCACAGATTAAGGGTGGTATTGTGGCAGGTGCTCTAGTTGCCTTCTCCATGTCATTTGATGACTTTGTTATCTCCATGTTTACAACAGGACCTGGTGTATCTAACATATCTATTTATGTATATGCCAATGTGAAACGTGTCAATCCAACGATCAATGCCCTTAGTGCAATTATCGTTTATGTCATTACAGTTGTATTGATTATTGTGAATGTAGTTCCTTACATTCAAGAAAGAAGAAAGGCGAAGCTCAATGCGCAACTTACAGAATCTAACTAAAATAACGATTTGTACAACGATGCTGTTTCCTTTAGCAGGTTGTAGTACAGATGGGGCACAGCGTGTCGAACAAGTCGGTGATGCCAAAGAGATGTTTGGCTGTAATGTCATCAATGTGTTCAACGCTGGTGAGTACATTGGTGAAAATGTCATCTCTGATTTTGAAAAAATGTATAACGCAAAAGTTAACTACGATTTATTTGAATCCAATGAGATGATGTATACAAAGCTATTAGGTGGATCATCCTATGATGTTCTTGTGCCAAGTGACTACATGATTGAACAGTTACTGGTTGAGAATATGTTACAACCATTGGATAAAAAGTCTTATGAAAACCTGGATTTGTTAAATCCATTTGTGACAGAGACACAGAAGTCTTTTGATCCAACATTGGAATATTCTGTTCCATACTTCTGGGGTAATGTAGGACTTGTATATAACAAGACTACAGTCGATGAAAAAGACATCGAAGAAGAAGGATGGAATATCCTAAAAGATCCAAAGTACAAGGGAAGAATCTTTGTCTATGACTCCCAACGTGATGGTTTTATGATAGCCTTTAAAGCACTGGGATATTCAATGAATACCAATAATCCTGAAGAGATACAAAAAGCATATGAATGGCTATCAGAGATGAATCGTGCGATGGAGCCGGCATATGTGACAGATGAGGTAATTGACGGCATGATCAATGCCGAAAAAGATATTGCGGTTATCTACTCAGGGGATGCAGCATATGTACTATCCGAAAACATGGATATGAGTTGGGTCGCACCAAAACAGGGCACAAACATCTGGATTGATGCGATGGTAATGCCAAAGAACAATACATGCCCTGGTTTGGCAAACAAATTCATTGACTACATGATCAGTGAAAGTGTTCAACAACAGAATACAGAATGGGTTGGATACACACCAGTTGATTTAAAAGTTCAGGAGTATATGTCAGGACCTGATGGGGACTTCTTTGAAAATCCTGCATATTTACCACGTACAAATTATGCGAAAGATGAAGCGTTCCACTATGATGAAGAGCTAAAGACAAAGCTATCTGATTTGTGGAACAAGGTAAAAGTTCAGTAATATTTTTTATAAAAAATATGCAAAACTGATCACAAAAGTGATATACTTCTATTGCATTCACGAAATGCATTCAGTATAATAATAAAGCACTGTAATTTTACAGAGCTTTGGTTCCTTAGCCAAGTGGTAAGGCAGCAGACTGCAACTCTGCGAGCGCCGGTCCGACTCCGGCAGGAACCTCCATATGGAGATGTGGCGGAATCGGCAGACGCAACGGACTTAAAATCCGTTGTCTGAAAGGACGTATGGGTTCAAGTCCCATCATCTCCACCATCAATAGCTTACTTCGGTAAGCTTTTTTTCCGCATACAATAAAAACGGCTAAGCCGTTAGATGAATCTTGGAAGTATAATACACAATACAATCAATACAACGCTAGCATAGAGAGCTATATTGTCTTTGTCCTTTCTTTCATCAAGGATACGTCTGCGATAAGCAGCGTAGGATGGATCTACTTTCTTACTTCTTTGGAAGCCAATACTCGTAAAATCACCTTTGATCCAAGCTTGACGGAATATACCGATGAAAAATAGGATGGCAGTTAGAATGCCAAGTGTATTGAGGAATCCATAGCGGAATGGTGGTAAGAAGATACCGACAATCAAGGAGATACCTACAACAACACCATCCACAATCCAAACTGTTAAGTTTTTATATGTGTTTATTAAGTTATTTATCATGAGATAATTTTAGCGGATATTTCATGAATGTAAATAAGTATACATACAATTCCTAAGTGTATACTGAATCAAAATTGATGTGTTTTGAAACTTGTTGAATAAAATTGAATATCGCTTAGAATGCGTTGTTTAAAGGAAATATGAATGTTATAATGTAGACGTTAAAGGGAGATTGTATATGGTATTCAACAAGATTAAAGAATTCGTCGCTCCAGTAGATGAAGACGAAGAAGATGAAGGTGAAGAATTACAATTCACAGGAAGAGAGGTTCAGCCAGTGAGTACTTATGAATCAAAACAAACAAATCTAAATAACATTTCTAAAAATACACAGATGGTAATGTTTGAGCCAAGAAGCTTTGAACAAGCTGAGGAGATTGCACGCCACTTAAAACAAACACGTGGTTGTATCATCAACTTACACCGTCTACAAAGAGAATATGCACAACGTACGATTGATTTCTTATCTGGTGTTGTATTTGCGTTGGATGGAACAATTCAAAAGGTTGGTCATAACGTTATTTTCTGTGCACCACGTAATGTAGGTGTTGAAGGTAATATCTCTTTAGATAAAGCAGAGGATGAATAATCTTTCGGATTTTGAGGCCTTGGTTGCTCATCTTTATGATTTAGAAGAAAAGAGTATACGATGGCATAAAAATATTTCTTCTTCGTTTTTAAGCGAAGAAGAACAAGCTTATGTACAGAAGATATTTTCTCCATCGAAGTTTATAAAATATGATGGAGGATATCCAGATGCACGAAAAAAGAAGGTCATCTTTCTTCACGGTAAGGAGGATGACCTTTCAGATATTGTTTGTTTAAAGGCTGAGATTGATCAGCGTTTCAGAAAGATAGGGCATCGTGATGTATACGGGGCCATCATGAATCTACAGATTACAAAGGAAAGCTTTGGTGATTTTTGGATTGAAGATAATGCGATTTATTTATATACATCGATAGATATGGCACCGTTTTTAATGGATCATCTATTGCGTATTAACCAGCTGACTGTCAGTTTTTATCAGCTGGATACATATCCTTCTCAGGTATTTAAAACCAAGGAAATATCCGTGGTAGTAGCGAGTGAAAGAATTGATGCGATTGTATCAGGACTGGCACATTTAAGCCGTAGTGAAGCTAAGGAAATGATACGGAAGGGGTATGTTCAGGTCAATCACATCGAACTTGAAGAGCCTGATAAAATATGCAATAATGGGAGTGTTATTTCAATACGTGGAACGGGTAGATTTACCTTTTTAGGATTTAGTCGTAAGACACGTAATGGAAGAATCGTAGCAGAGTTTCTACAAAACATTTAAAAGGAGTTAACATGAGTGCACAAAAACCGACATTTCGTATCATGAAAAATGGTTATGATCGGTTTGCGGTTGACGACGTGATGGAGCAGTATGCTGCACAGGTTTCCTTCCTACAAAGAAAGTTGGAGCTCTATCAGGATCAAATGGTAGAGACAACACAGAAGTTGGAGGAGTTACAGGCACGTTATGATGAAGTTGAACGTGCGGTAGATGTACGTAAGGATGCGGCAGACAGTATTACACGAGTATCTGTGCAAGAGGCACATGAAGTTGTGGCGAAGGCACAAGAAAATGCTGATGAGATTGTAAAAGAAGCTCTGTCGGTAGCTCGGTCGATATTGCTTGATTTATCGCAACTATATACAGAAGCCGGTGAAGTCAAGAGTGATCTTAGCCAACAGCTTACCGAATTACAAAAGAGTTTAGACAACTTTAAACTTCCAAAACTTCCAGATATGGATTGGTTAGAAGAGACTGATAAACAACTGCAGTGATCAGGACATGCTTTAACAGAGGGATTTCAAGAGAGTTCGCGGATGGTGGAAAGCGGATATGAAGACTGTTAATAGAATCACCTGTGAGCAATCGTAATTTCTGCGTTAAAGAAAAAATGAGTGTACGAGTAATCGTAAACTAAGGTGGTACCGCGTATATAACGTCCTTAGATTTAAGGACGTTTTTATTTTTGAGAAGAGGAGACAAGGATATGGACTACAAAGACACGTTGAACATGCCAAACACAGACTTTGAAATGCGAGGAAATCTTGCAACGAAGGAGCCTGGCATTCTAGAAAACTGGCAAAAAGACAACTACTATCAAAACTTACTACAACATCACAAAGGACAAAAGGCATTCATCTTGCATGATGGTCCTCCATACGCAAATGGAAACCTGCATGCAGGTACAGCGATGAACCGTACAATTAAGGACTTTATTGTACGTTCCCATGCGATGTCAGGATTCTATACACCATTCTTCCCAGGATGGGATACACATGGATTACCAATTGAAAACGCAATCCAAAAGCTCGGTGTTGATCGTAAGAGTCTATCCGCTGCAGAATTTAGACGTAAGTGTGAAGAATATGCACACCAGCAGATTGCCCAACAGATGGAAACAGAAAAGCGTCTAGGACAGATTGCGGATTATGATCATCCATACATCACACTAAAGAAAGAGTTTGAAGCGCGTCAGATTGAGTCCTTTGCCAAGATGGCATTGAAGGGCATGATTTTCCAAGGCTTAAAGCCTGTATACTGGTCTCCATTTAATGAGACAGCTGTCGCTGACTCTGAGATTGTATATAAAGATGTTAAAGATGCGACAATCTACCTCAAATTCCCTATCGTAGATGGTAAAGGTGTATTAAGTGCAGGCGATAACTTTGTAATTTGGACAACGACACCTTGGACAATTCCATCCAATATGGCAGTATCTGTTCACCCGGATTTGGAGTACGCACTTGTTAAGACAAACGTTGGTAACTTGGTTGTATTAGCGAAGTTTGTAGATTCATTACTTGCTAAGTTTGAGTTAGAAAACCAAGGTATCTTAAAGACATTTAAGGGTAAAGATATTGAATCTGTTACCTATCATCATGTTGTATTAGACAAGGATTGTCCGTGTCTGTTAGGTACGCATGTTACGGATGAGGATGGTACTGGTGTTGTACATACTGCCGGTGGTCATGGTATGGATGACTACCTTGTATGTATGAAGAATGGTATGGATCCAATCTGTACAGTTGATGAGCGTGGTTATATGAATGAAGAAGCTGGACAATACCAAGGTATGTTCTTTGAAGATTGTTCTAAGGCCATCATTCATGACATGAATGAGAAGGGATTCCTACTTAAAGTAGAGAATATTGTCCATGCATACCCACATGATGATCGTCTCAAGAAGAAGGTTATCTTCCGTGCCGTTAAACAATGGTTCTGCTCAATTGATAAAGTACGTAAACAAGCACTTGATGAAATTGACAACCAAATTAAGTGGCATAACTCCTTTGGTCAAAAGCGTATGCACAATATGATCGCTGATCGTGGTGACTGGTGTATCTCAAGACAACGTCTATGGGGTGTTCCAATTCCTATCTTCTATTGTGAAGATGGCGCACCTATCATGGAGAAAGAAGTATTTGATCATATCGCTGAATTAGTTGGCCAATACGGTTCTAATATCTGGTTTGAAAAAGAAGCCAAGGACCTATTACCAGAAGGCTATCAGAATGAGAAGTCACCAAATGGTATCTTCCACAAGGAAACAGATATCATGGATGTATGGTTTGACTCTGGATCTAGCTGGAATGAGTTGAGTGCTAGAGGCTATGATTATCCATGTGATATCTACTTTGAAGGATCTGACCAGTATCGTGGTTGGTTCAACTCATCACTCATTGTTTCAACAGCTGTCAATGGTACAGCTCCATATAAAGAAGTACTTTCCCATGGTTATGTTGTGGACTCCAAGGGAGAAAAGATGTCTAAGTCCGTAGGTAATGTTGTTAATCCAATGGATATCATCAACCAAAATGGTGCAGATGTATTCCGTCTTTGGGCAATGTCATCTGACTTCAAGGAAGACTTGAAACTTGGTCCAAGTAATATCAAGCAAGTATCCGACCAATATCGTAAGATTCGTAATACATTTAGATTCTTACTAGGTAACGTGAATGCAGAAGACTTCAATCCATCCAAGGATATGATTGACTTTGATGGACTAGAAAGAGTGGATCAACAAGTTCTTGTATTACTCAACGACTTAGTCAAAGATGTACGTCAAGATGTCTTGGATTATAACTATCTATCTGCTAATAAGAACTTAATGTACTTCATGGTTAACATCCTATCTTCATACTATTGTGATTTCACAAAGGATATCCTATATGTCAGTGCGAAGGATGATAAGCGTAGAAGACAAGTACAGTCAGTCTACTGGGTGTGTGCAGATACATTAGTGAAGCTTTGGGCTCCATTCTTGGTATATACTGCTGAGGAAATCTGGTCACACTTCTCACACTTAGGTGAAACTTCTGTACATTATGAAGAATTCCCAACTGTGAAAGAGTATGCAGAGGCAGAAGTATTACGCAATGAAATCAAACGTCTGCTTGAAATTCGTACCCTTGTCACAAAGGCAAACGAACAAGCTCGTAATGATAAACTCATCGCATCTAGCCAAGAAGCGAAAGTCATCCTCACTCTAGAGAAGGAAGATAAAGAGCTTGTTGAAAGCAACCTGAAAGAAGGTCTTGCGCAATGGCTCATCATCTCTCAAGTAGAACTCAAAGAGGGAGAACAAGATGTCCAAGTAGAGAAGGCAAGTGGACAAAAGTGCCCACGTTGTTGGAACTATGATGAACATGTTGATGAAAATGGACTATGCCCAAGATGCCATGCGGTTATGGAAGGCTATAAGCTCATTCATCAAAACTAAGTAAACAAAAAGATTCTAAACATACATGGTATGCTTAGAATCTTTTTTAAACACTGATTTTCTTGAATTGTTCCCAAGGTAAGTAAGGCTTACCAAAGTGACCATAGTTTGTTGTCTGTGTATAGATAGGTCTTTCAAGATTGAGCTCTTGAATCATATTCTTCACTGAGAAGTTGAAATTCTTCTTTACGATTTCTTCAAGTTGTTCATCGCTATATTTAGAAGTGTTGAAACTGTTGATGTTGATGGAGATTGGATCAGGTTTACCAATCGCATAGGATAATTCAATTTGGCACTTCTTCGCCAGTCCGTTTGCAACGATATTACGGCAAACATAACGTGCATAGTAAGCAGCGGAACGATCTACTTTCGTAGGATCCTTAGAGGAGAAACATCCACCACCAATTGGCGCATATCCACCATAAGTATCAACTACAATCTTACGTCCAGTTGTACCGGAATCTCCCCAGCTTCCGCCAACGACGAAGGAACCAGAGGGATTGATTAAATACTTTGTATTTTCATCAATCAAGGATGAATCTACTGTACGATTGATGACTTTATCAATGATGAGCTTCTTTAACTCTTCTTGTGAGATATCCTTACTATGTTGTGTAGAAACAACAATTGTATCGATGCGTTTTAGTTTACCATCTTCATACTCTACGGTTACCTGTGTTTTTCCATCAGGGCCAAGAAGAGTAGGGTTTTCACGACGAGTTTCTTCTAGGTGTTTGGCTAGCATGTGCGCACAATCAATCGCAAATGGCATGTAGGATTCTGTTTCATCACTTGCATAGCCAAACATGATACCTTGATCACCTGCAGAGTATTCATCATGTTCAACTGCAGAGTTGATTTCAGCAGATTGTTTGTTTACCTTGACGATAACGTTATACTCTTCAGGATAGCCAATATCCTTTAAGACTTTCTTGGCAATTCCTGCATAGTCTATGGCAGCTTTTGTGCCCGCTTCACCATAGATGAAGATTGTATCATCTTTGATGGTCGCCTCAACTGCCATGTGGGATTTTGGATCTTGTGCTAAAGCTGCGTCCAAAATAGAATCGGCGATTAAATCACAGATTTTATCTGGATGACCGCTCGTAACGGATTCGGATGAAAAATAAAATTTAGACATAATAAAACCTCCTTCTTTGTGTCTTTTTAATAACGACAGATGAAAGAGGTTATTTTGTTTTATCTACTCTTTCCTTATCGATGTCAGCTGTACCACCTTGCGTAGTATGCAGGTTGGTGTGAGGTCATTGAGCTGACTCTCTACCTCAGTTCTTGATAAAAGACATCATAATTAAAACATTAGATATACTGCTTGTCAATTGATATGTTTACAACAAAACTGATATAATCACAGTGGAGGTCTGTCCTTTATGAAGTGGTTTAATCTCAAAGACGAAACAGTAGAAAGTATTAAAGCTTTTACGATTTCTGGAATATTCGTAGTATCATTCTATTTACTTGTTAGTAATGTAGAACCTTTATATGAAGTGCTTACAGGTATATTTGTCGCGTTAGCACCGTTTATCTATGGCATTGCAATTGCGTTCTTATTGAATCCAATGCGTAAGATTATTGAGTATAGTTGGTTATCTAAGACTTCATTAAAACCAAAAGTGAAAAAGACAATCGCATGCTTTAGTTCATTGTTAATAGGTCTTGTGCTTTTATTTATCTTCTTTTCAATCTTGATTCCACAGTTGATATTATCAATTCAAACATTCATGTCTTCATTTGAAGGATATGTAGATTCTGCACGTGATCTGTTTGAAAGAAATGCAATTATTGGAGATGAGTTATTGAATACATTGAATCCTTTCATTGATCGAGCAGTGAATGTATTAGGAGACTGGGCAACCAATCTTGCAAAGAGTTTAAATGCGATACTTGCCTATAGTGTCATCTTTGCAAGAGGTGTCATGAATTTCTTTATCGGTATGATTATCGCTTTATACATACTTCTAGATGAAATCAATCTAAAGCGACAGACAAAGAAAGTGTTATATGCATTATTACCAAAGAAAACAACAGAAAATATTCTAAGTACAATGCGTTTGACGATATCTACGTTTAACAGCTTCGTAGCTGGTAAGGCAGTAGATTCACTGATTATCGGTATCTTGTGCTATATCATCTTATCGTTTATGAATATGCCATATACACCACTTATCAGTGTGGTCGTTGGTGTAACGAATATGATTCCTGTATTTGGTC
Source organism: Erysipelotrichaceae bacterium (assembly GCA_022767445.1). Taxonomy (GTDB): domain Bacteria; phylum Bacillota_I; class Bacilli_A; order Erysipelotrichales; family Erysipelotrichaceae; genus Bulleidia. Next base: position 46,540 of record JALENJ010000060.1, read on the forward strand.
CATTCTTAGGTGCTGTACCAAGTATCTTAATCCTATTGTTGGTTGATCCATTTAAGGCAGTTGAGTTTGGAATATTTATCTTGATCTTACAGCAGATAGATGGAAATATTATCGGTCCAAGAATCCTGGGTGGTGCAGTAGGTTTACCTACACTATATGTCATGTTTGCGATTATCGTAGGTGGGGCAATGTTTGGTGTTGTAGGTATGTTTATCGGTGTACCGGTATTCTCTGTCATCTTTGTATTAGTGAGTGACTTTATTCATCATCGATTACAGATGAAAGATATTGTTGTAGAGTAAAAGAAACTGCATTTGCAGTTTCTTTTATATATTAAACAATATATCCTCATAGGATGGTAGTTGATAGAAGTCTCTAGATGCGATTGCTTCATAGGCATCTACACATTGACGTAAGTCATCCATCAATGGATTGATGGAATCATAGATTGCTTTACCGACTTCGTATGGAGTTTCTTGTTTGTTTGCTTGTTGCCATGCGTCTTGTAATGCATGTAAAGCTTGATATGTATCATCGATATAGCCAGAGATAAGTTTTACTCTTTCTGTGATGAAGGAAGGAGTGTTTTTATTTGCATGCAAGCATGCTTGGTTGTAAAAGTCTAGCTCTGCGACTTGAGAAGGTAGGATATCTTTGCGTACCATCTCCAACATCATACGAACTTCAATGCCCATCATCTTAACGTATTGTTCCTGTAGGATGATGCGGTTGGCAGCCAGTTCTTTCTTAGAGTAGATATCAAGAGAGGTAAATAGCTGAATGACAGTAGGATCATTGAGGATGTTTGTTGCTTCAATAAAGCTCTTTACATTTGGTAGTCCTCTGCGCTTGGCTTCTTTCTTCCATTCATCGCTATATCCATCGCCTGAGAATAAGATACGTTTATGTTTATCAATCAACTCACGACAAATAGCCAGTGCTTTTTCACGTATATCTTGGATGTATTTAATACCATCTAGTTGATCCGCAATCTCATTGAGTGCTTCTGCCATAATCGCATTTAGTACTGTATTGGCAAAGGAAGCACTCATGGAAGAACCTAACATTCTAAATTCAAACTTATTGCCAGTAAATGCGACTGGAGATGTGCGATTGCGGTCTGTGTTATCGTGGGGAATATATGCGAGTCCATTGACTGGATTGAATGTATTCTTCTCGATTTGTTGCGTACTCTCTTTTTTATCATCACGATATAGGTTATATAAAATGCTTTCGATGTAGCTACCTAAGAAGATAGAGATAATCGCAGGAGGGGCTTCGTTAGCACCATGACGATGATCATTACCAGTAGAAGATGCACTAAGTCTTAATAGGACTGGGTAGGTATCCACTGCCTTGATAAAGGCACATACAAATAATAGGAAGCGTATATTCTCTGCAGGTTTTTCTCCTGGCGAAAATAGGTTTTGTCCATCATCTGTGATGATGGAGTAATTATCGTGTTTACCAGAACCGTTGATGCCAGCAAATGGTTTTTCATGTAGAAGACATGCTAGGTGATGTTTCTTTGCGGTTTGGCGTAGGATATCCATAATCAGATGGTTTTGATCTACCGCAACATTACCGTTGGTAAAGATAGGAGCGAGTTCAAATTGTCCTGGTGCGACTTCGTTGTGTTCTGTTTTCGCATAGACGCCTAGCTTCCATAGTTCGTGGTTAACTTCATCCATAAATGCGGATACGCGACTTGGGATAGCGCCGAAGTAGTGATCGTCTAACTCTTGTGTCTTTGGGGAAGGAATACCAAATAATGTTCTGCCGGTAAAGCGTAAATCTAGACGTTTTTCAAAGTATTTCTGGTCGATGAGGAAGTATTCTTGTTCTAAGCCGACGGAGATATCGCAGCTCTTTACGTCTTTATCACCTAGGATATTTACGACTCTTGTGGCTGCTTTGCTTAGGGCAGTTAGTGATTTGAGTAGGGGATCTTTTTTATCCAGGGCTTCGCCACTATAGGATACAAAGACTGTAGGAATACATAAGACTCTATCACGGATAAAGACGGGACTTTTAACATCCCAGTATGTATAGCCGCGTGCTTCAAATGTTGTACGTAATCCTCCATTTGGAAAGCTTGAAGCATCTGGTTCTCCTTTGATGAGCATCTTACCTGAGAAGCGGGCAAATGGTTCACCATTTATATCTGGTTCTAAGAAGCTATCGTGTTTTTCGGCTGTACCGCCTGTCATTGGTTGAAACCAATGGGTAAAGTGTGTTGCGCCATGTTCAAGTGCCCAGAGTTTCATCGCATGTGCGATGGCATCTGCAGTTGGTCGATCGAGTACTTCTTCGTTCGCAACTGTCTTTTTCCACGATTGGTATACTGGTCGTGGTAAGCGACTTTGCATTTCTTTTTCGCTAAATACGTTTTCGCCAAAATCTTTAAACAAGTTTTCCATATTTTCCTCCTGATAGGGAAAATGTATACCTTTGTAGTGATTCTTGCAATAGTATTTTATGTTTTGTGATATATTTTCAAAATTTATTGGTGTTTTTAGTAAAAAATATTGAAAATATATCATAAATCAGGAATTTAAAATAAAAAATGCAGATATTTTCTGCATTTTAGTAATATGGATTAAATTCGTTGTAGTTATTTGTTTCGAGTAAGCGTACATCATGTACTTCTGGTACTTCATCCATCAAGATGGCTTTAATACCATCGTTGAGGGTGGAATCGATTACCATACAGCCATTACATGCGCCTGCCATCGTTACTGTTACGATTCCATCGGCATAGCCGACAAGATACACATCACCACCATCCGCTTGGATGTATGGACGAATCTTATCTAACGTATGTTGTATACGTTGTAATAGGTCCTTACGTACAGGGTCAGTCTCGAGTGAGATTAAATCTGATCCGTCTGTCATAAAGTTTGTTTCAGTCATTACTACCGCCTCTTTCCTTACTTTACAAGATGGAATATATAGGCTATCACAACTCCCCATAGAATGCCACCCAAAACCTCAATCCAACGATGTCCTAATATGGGCTTTAACTTTGTATCGTAGATAGGATCATTGAAGGTTTTAGGATATTTATCTTGTAAATCTCTGACTAATTGTTGCGTAACTTTGATATTTTGTCCACTATAATACCTCACATTTGCGGCATCGTAGATGACGATAATCGCCAATACAACGGTTATTGCAAATAGTGTTGAACTAAAATGTTCGTGAATACCAACAGCAATAGCAAGTGCTGTTACCATCGCACTATGGGAACTTGGAAAGCCACCTGCATCAATTGCTAGACGCCAATTCCACTTTTTATTTGGGTCTAATATATATCCACGTATTGGCTTTAATAGTTGGGCACTAATTGCTGCAAATAATGCACAGAATATAATATGTATTGCATTTAATGGAATAATGATCATCAGTCACCTCCTATTAAGTATACCACACATAAATCTTAATATTGTGCTATACTTAAACCCGATTAGGAATGCAAAATGATATATAAACCAGGACAGATTGTAGAAGGAAAAATAACAGGTATTCAACCCTATGGGGCGTTTGTAGCGCTTGAACATCACGTCAGTGGGTTGATTCACATTTCAGAAATCAGCGATGGATTTGTCAAAGATATTTCAAAGTTCGTCAATGTTGGAGACAGCGTAAAGCTAAAAGTTTTGGAATGTGATGAGAAACATAGCCATGTTAAGTTATCACTAAAAGCACTCCAGAAAACACATACGAGAAATCGTTGTAAACCGGTGGGACATAAGCCGAGTTTGCCACTGATGGATATTGGTTTTCAATCAATCGCAGAGCATATGAATGAATGGATTAAAGAAGCAAAGGAGAATATTTTAAAATGATGAAGTTAGATACAACACATGCACTATTAAAACAGAGTATTGAAAGTTACCAAGATAAAGTAAATCAGTTACACAAAGTAATCTTTGAAAGAACTGGTGCTGGTAATGACTACATGGGATGGGTAGATTGGGCTGATACCTATGATAAAGCAGAGTTTGCTCGTATCCTTGAAGTAGCGAATAAAGTGAAGGATAAAGCTGAAGTATTATTGGTATGTGGTATTGGTGGATCATATCTTGGTGCACGTGCTGCTATTGAGATGATTCAAGGTCTTTATTCCGACAACAAGAGGGAAGTTATCTTTATTGGTAATACATTTTCTTCCACATATGTATCTCAAGTATTAAAGCATATCCAAGATAAAAGCGTTGTCCTCAATGTCATCTCTAAATCAGGTACGACAACAGAGACTGCTCTTGCTTTCCGTGTTCTTCGTGAATTCATGGAGAAGAAGTATGGTAAACAAGAATGCAAGGAACGTATTATTGCCACAACAGATAAAGCACGTGGTACATTAAAGGCTTTAGCTGATAAAGAAGGTTATGAAACATTTGTTATCCCTGATGATATCGGTGGTAGATACTCTGTCATTACACCCGTTGGGCTTGTACCAATGGCAATCATGGGTATTGATATCCAGCAGGTAATGAAGGGTCTACATGATGCATATGTTGCCCTAAATACAGCTGACTTAAACAAGAATCCTGCTTATCAATATGCAGTTGCTAGACGTATTCTACAAAACCAAGGATATGATGTAGAGATGTTTGTCGCATATGAACCACAACTAGCGATGCTGGCTGAATGGTGGAAACAGTTATTGGGTGAATCTGAAGGTAAGGATGGTAAGGGTATCTTGCCAGATAGTGCAAACTTCTCTACAGATTTACATAGCTTGGGACAATTTATCCAAGAGGGTAAGAAAGTATTGTTTGAAACAATCCTGGAAGTTGAAACACCAACAGAGGATCTATTAGTTCCAAATGATGAAGAGAATAGTGATCAGATGAATTACTTAACTGGTAAGTCATATGATTGGGTTAATAAGATGGCTTGCAAGGGTACAATCGAAGCGCATGAAGTGACAGGTGGCGTACCAAATCTTGTCATTACAATTCCTGATATGAAGGAATATGCATTTGGTTATCTATGTTACTTCTTCTTCTTAGCAACTGCGATGACATGTTATATGATTGACATCAACCCATTCAATCAACCTGGTGTTGAGATTTACAAGAAGAATATGTTCCGTTTACTAGGTAAACCTACAAAATAATTAAGTAAATAAGAGGAAGAAGATTCCTCTTTTGATTTGATGGAGGGCACAGAATGAGTACAAAATCTTTACAACAAGAACTGCAGTACAAGCGTATGACACAAGAGCCGATTCCTCGTTTGATTACAGCTCTTGCCATACCAACTGTGATTTCGATGTTGGTCACAAATATCTATAACATGGCAGATACTTACTTCGTTGGTAGTATCAGTACAGCAGCCAGTGGAGCCACTGGTGTAGTCTTTAGTTTGATGACTATTCTACAAGCCTTTGGATTTATGTTTGGCCATGGGGCTGGTGCGAACATCTCCCAGGAGTTAGGTAAAAAGAATGTAGAGAAGGCAAGAGAGTATGCCTCTACAAGTTTCTTTTATTCGATTGTTGTAGGGTTGATCATCATGGTCATTGGTCTAATCTTTATGGATCCCATGATGAGAATGATGGGTAGTACCGATACAATTTTGCCATATGCACGTACATATGCCTTCTATATTTTGATCGCTGGTATGTCGATGACCTCCAGTTGTGTTTTAAATAATATCCTACGTTATGAAGGAAAAGCCTTCTATGCGATGATTGGTTTAACAATTGGTGGTGTTTTAAATATCTTTGGTGATTATATCTTAGTCAATATCTTTGATATGGGGATTGCTGGAGCAGGATTAAGTACGACGATATCACAATATATCAGTATGTTTGTGCTAATGTTGCCATATTTACAAGGTAAGACACAGAGTCGTATTGAACTCAAATACATCACAAGAAGTCTAACAACTCTAAAACGTATTATTACAACTGGTCTTCCATCCTTGAGTAGACAAGGCTTAAACTCCATCTCAACGATGGTGTTAAATACAACTTCGGCAATGTATGGTGATGCGGCTGTAGCAGGTATCTCCATTACGACACGTATCGTCTCGTTCTTGTTTTGTATAGCAATTGGAATTGGACAGGGCTTCCAACCTGTCAGTGCATTTAATTATGGTGCCAAGTACTATAGTCGTGTTAAGAAGGGTTTTAACTTTGCATTAACCAATGGAACCATCTTGATGGCAATCTTGGCTATCTTTGCGTTTATCTTCGCCAAGCCATTTGTGGCAATTTTTAGAGATGATCCAGATGTGATCGCAATTGGTACAACGGCATTGCACTTTCAATCTGTTTCTCTTGTGCTAATGCCGCTAACGATGTATGGCAATATGTTATTCCAATCTATTTCTCGCAGTGGTGCTGCTACATTCTTAGCGATGTTAAGAAGTGGATTGGTGTTGATTCCTGCAGTTATTCTTTTGCATGCATGGTTTGGTATTACGGGTATTGAGGCAGCACAGTCTGTCAGTGAGGTGATTACTGCCTTGGTATCTCTACCATTTATCATTTACTTATTTAGAAGTTTTCCTGCTGATGGCAAGGAGATATAGGTGACGATGTCACCTTTTTTATATGCATGCAAAAGAAAAAGCGGAATCAATCCGCTTATTGATAGGTGATATTGTTGTCTAAATCAGAAGTATGTACGACGTAGTATCCGTTAGATTCTCTACCTTCACCTTGTTTCTTATCTAGGCTCATTACCCAAACTGCGTTAACTGTTTGTCCTGTTGCTTGTTGGTAGGCTTCTAGTACTTTCTTGCCATCTTCGATTGGAAGTGTGAATAGGGTAGTACTTAAGCAATCCGCAACACCTGAATCAGTAGTAACGATCGTTACACTGCGATAGTAGGTTGCTGGGTAGTTGGTTTCAGGATCGATGATGTGATGGTAGGTATTTCCATCTGTTGCGGTGTAATAACGTTCATAATCACCACTGGTAACGAAGGAAGATGTTCCAGAGGAGGCAATCGCAACCAAACCATTTGGTAGTTTTCCTTCAGGATCGGTAACACCGACATTCCAATCTGTACCATCTAGTTTTTGGTTGACAGTGCGGATGTTTCGACCAACGTTGAAGTAACCAGATACCATATTTTTTTCAATTGCTTCTGCGACTAGTTCAGTTGCATATCCCTTAGCGATGCCACCTACATCAAAGGATTGACAGGATTGTGTAATATACACAGTACTTTCGTCGTCATTGATTTCGACGTTGTCCCATCCCTTACAAGCAGCTGCCGTTGATAGTTCTTCTTGGGATGGAAGATTACCTTGTTTTCCTTCCTGGTTGAGCTGAATACCTTCTTCTCGATATTTATGCCATACCTTTAATAGGGCACCCATGGTGATATCGAATTCTCCATTGGAGTAATCGTAGAAGTCTTTTGCCATATGTAGTAGATCGATGATAGGTTGATCAACCTTGACAGGTTGGATACCTGCATTATCATTGATTGTCTTCAAGTTATTTACGCCATCATAGTCGTTATAGATATCAAATAGTTGATTGTAATAACGAAGTAGTTTTGTGCTTTCATCAAAGTGCTTTGCAGCTTCTTGATTGTTGGATGAGTATTCTAGATAGTTATATATCGTATCAAATCCGACATCTGTACTCATGTTTTGGTAACGTGTTAGTTCGTTATTTGAAGCAGTGGATTCCTGCTTCTGTTTTTGTGTACAACCTGTTAATAGGGTACACGCGCTTAAAGCGCTAATGCATATTTTTGTAATCTTATTCATGTTTCAACTATATCACAAAAGATTCATTACGGTTATAGAAAGAGTGTGTTATAATACTGTGTGCTTTTTATAAGAGGAAAGGGACGAAATTTATGTCAATATTTATAGGACCAATGAAGCTTCATTTAAATGGCCATAAGGATTTGACTCTTCATAAAGATGTATTGAAGACGATTGATCCAGATGTTGTTTGGATTCCACTTGTTAACGGCGCTGCCCCATGTAATCCGCTGGTTCAGGTTGGCGATGAAGTAAAAGTTGGACAAAAGATAGCAGAGAGAAATGATATGTTTTACTTGCCATTGTTCTCATCTGTATCCGGTACTGTAACAGGTATCGAAAAGTTCTTAAGTGCAGGTGGTGCAATGGTAGATCATCTACGTATTCAAAATGATCACAAGCATACAACAACACGTGCATTTGAGCCAATTGATTTTGAGAATGTGGAATGGGAAGAGCTTAGTGCGTTTGCCAAGAATTCCGGCATGTTAGGACTTGGTGGTGCAGGTTTCCCATCTTACGTTAAATATGCAAAGCCTGAAAATGTCGATCTTTTCATCGTGAATGCAGTTGAGTGTGAACCATTCTTGACTTCAGATTATAAGAATATTGAAGACAATATGGACCTATTGAAGGCTGGTACACTTGCGTTCTTTAAGCTAAGTAAGGCGAAGGCTGGTTGCGTAGCTATCAAGGAAGATAAGAAAGAACAGATTGCCCAATTACAGGAAACATTCAAGGGAACTCCAATTGAAGTTCGTATTGTACCTAATGTTTATCCTATGGGTTGGGAAAGAACTTTGATCTATCAGTTAACTGGTAAGCGTTATGGTCGTCTGCCTATCGAGGCTGGATGTATCGTCAACAACGCATCAACAGCAATTGCCTTCGGTAATGCGGTGTTGAATGGCATGCCTGTTACTCATAAATATGTAACAATCTCTGGTGATGCGGTTGCGAATCCACAAAATGTTTATGTACCTATCGGTACAAAAGTACATGATATTATCGACGCTGTTGGTGGATATAAAGATGGTGTTGATGATGTAGTATTACTAGCTGGTGGACCTATGATGGGTAGAGCAGTACCAAATGACCAGTTTGTTGTAATGCCACAAAACAATGGTCTTACAATCCAGAAGTTCAAGAAGTCTGATACGGTTGCTTGTTTACGTTGTGGACGTTGTACAGAGACATGTCCTGCTGGTTTACAACCAGTGCGTATCGCATCTGAGCATAAGTCTGTAGATTACGATACATTAATGAAACTCGATGTTATGAGTTGTATTGAATGTGGATTATGTACATACGTATGTCCATCTAAGATTGAAGTTACTGAGAATGTTAGAAGAGCTAAGACATTTGTAAGAGCTCGTTTAGCAGCTCAGGCAAAGAAATAGGAGGCTGAAGGAATGAAATTTTCATACAAAGTATCGCCTAACTATGCGGCTAAGCAATCGACTTCTGGCATTATGTTTGAGTTGAGTGCAGCCTTAGTAATCGTTACGATTGCCTCTGCAATCTGGTATGGCGTAACAGGTGGAGTTGCTTTAGGTCTACGTGTTATCTTGATGTCAGTTACATCTGTAGTAACTGCATTATGTACAGAAGCATTATATTTAATCGCTAGAAAGAAAAAGAATGTAGTAAATGAAGTATTACATTCTTATGGTTGGGTAACAGGTTTAATCATTACATTGATTACAAGAATCAATGTTAGTTACTATGCAATCATTCTAGCTACATTAATTGCAGTATTATTCGGTAAGATGATTTTTGGTGGTTTTGGTCAAAACATCTTTAACCCAGCTGCCTTTGCGGAAGCTATCATTATGAATTCATTTGCGTCTAGTGTGGCTACTGATATTCAAACAGGTGCTACACCACTTGCGGTGATGGATTCCTATGGATGGGTAGCTAATGGAAGTGTGTTTGAAAATGTAGTTGGACAGTTTGGTAATTTAACAGGCATGTTCATAGGAAACTATCAGAGTGTAATTGGTGGTTCTTGTGCATTACTACTCATCATTCTTGGTGTGTATCTAATTGCTAGACGTGTCATTGATTATCGTTTGACAGTAACATATATCGTCAGTGTATTTGTAATGTCACTTGTTGTTGGATTGATTCATGGTGCAGGTATTGAATTTGCAATCTTCAATGTATTAGCAGGTGGTGTATTGTTCGCTGGTGTATTTATGATTACAGATCCAGTAACATCTCCAGTATCTATCCCTGGTCGTTATGTATTTGCGGTTGGTACTGCAGCGTTAACATTGATTCTACGTTGGAAGTCTAACTTACCTGATGGTGCATTATTCTCTATCTTATTGATGAATATGTTAACACCAGCGATCGATCAGATCTTCGATGGTAGTCAGATCAATGATGCTGGTAAGATTCTACGCAACGCGCTCATCGGTATCTGTGCTTTCTTATTAGTAGGTTGCCTTGTAGGAGCTACTTTAACATCTAAGACTCCAACAGCTGCTCAAGAACCAGAAACAACTGAGACACCTGCTGAAGCTACTACATTAAGTGCTGAGGACTACTCTGAAAATAAAGCAACATGCCAAGTTGTTAGCAACGATGGAACAACAGCTGTATATGCATGTACTGCTGGAGGATTTGAAGGAACAAATGAAGCAACTGTTACAGTTGATTTAACAAAGAATACAGTTGTAGCATTTGAAGTTACGAAGTTTGGCGATACAGAGGGCGTAGGCGATGCGGCTGTAGCTGATGATCAACTACAGAAGTATGTAGGCGCTACTCTTGATAGTAAGATTGATTCTACAACAGGTGCTTCTTATACAAGTAAGTCACTACGTGCAATGCTTGCAAAAGCATTGGAAACTGCTTCAGCTGTTTCATTAGAACAAGAAGACTTTAGTGATAACGCAGCTACATGTGAGGAAACAAGCAACGATGGAACAACAATCGTATATGCATGTAAGGCACAAGGCTTTGAGGGAGTCAATGAAGCAACAGTAACAGTTGATGCGACAACAAAGTCAGTAG
>JALENJ010000002.1 GCA_022767445.1 Erysipelotrichaceae bacterium
CCATCGATGTGAAACTACAAAGGTGGGATTTTTATATGGGAAGAAAAGCTAAATATACAAAAGAACAAAAGGTACAGGCTTGTGAAGATTATTTAAGTGGAAGAAAATCTTCAGAACAAATAAAGATTGAATTGAACATGGGAAAACGCGGAGCCAGCTTAGTTCTGGAGTGGGTTAAAAGCTATCGCGTAAACAGCCATTCAATTTTTGATAATAAGAGTACAAACAATAAGTATTCGAAAGAGTTTAAGGAGATGGTTGTTCAAGAATATCTTCAAGGTCATGGATCCTCCCTGGATTTGGCAGTTAAGTATGGAATACCTAAATGTAGTACAGTTTTAAATTGGGTAAACAAGTATAATAGTCATAGAGAACTTAAGGGTTACAATCCTAAACCGGAGGTCTATATGGCTGATACTTTAAAAGTAAGCAAAGAAAAGAAAATCGAAATCATTAAATACTGTATAGATCATAATCACGATTATAAAGGTACTGCTGAATTTTATGGTGGAAATTATGCCCAGATCTACAACTGGGTCAAAAAATATGAATCCAAGGGAGAAGACGCTCTAGAAGATAGACGCGGTAAACGTAAATCTGAAGAACAGCTAACCAACCTGGAAAAAGCTCAACGCAGAATAGCCGAGCTTGAAAGAATCAACAGACGACAAGAGATGGAGCTTGAACTGTTAAAAAAAGACGAAGCCTTCGAAAAGACCTATTTTGCGAGTCTTCCGAAGGCTAAAAGAATTTATCTTATAAGAAAACAAAAGATAAAAGATTATTCGCTAATACAATCATTACATGAGAATCGCAACTGGCCGATAAATGAAATGTGTTCAATCATGGGCATCAGCAGAAGTGCATATTACAAGTGGCTACACTCATCCCCTTCTTTCAAACAGTTGGACAAACAACATGAAGATGAAAGAATTACATCTAGAATCAAGGAGATATCTAATTCCAACAACTCTCTTTTTGGCACAATGACCATGTACTACACTCTGAGAAACGAAGGATATGGATGTGGTCATAACAGAGTCTATCGATTGATGTGCATCAATGATATCAAATCCTCTTATAGACGCAGATCCAGATACAACTACATTCGATCTAATGCAGAACATACGGCAGAAAATATTCTTAACAGAGATTTCAACGCTACAGGGCCAAATCAAAAATGGTGTACGGATGTCACGGAAATCAAGATACCTACAACTGGGGAGAAACTATTCATTTCGCCTATGATTGATCTCTATGACAGGTTTCCAGTCGCTTTAGAAGTATCTAATATGAATGATGCATTTTTAGCTGATCAAACACTTAAGAATGCTCATAATGCATATCCTGAAGCAACACCCTTAGTGCATTCGGACAGAGGTTTTGCGTATACAAGACAAGTATATAAATTTCAATTGGATGAATATGGTATGTCGCAATCTATGTCACGTGTATCAAAGTGTATTGATAATGGAGTGTGTGAAGGTTTCCAGGGACAATTTAAAGATATGTTGTTTATCCTATATCCAAACATCACATCCAAAGAAGAGATGAGACAAGCTATCAAAGGAACGCTGGATTACTACATCAATCATTATCCACAAAAAAGATTAAACGGTAAAACATGTGGACAAGTACGAAAAGAATCATTAGAACAAAATGAATTTACACAATATCCAATTATTCCAGCAATAAGATATGTCAGATACTGGAATGAAATTGAATCAAAGAAGAAACATCAAAAAGAAATTATTATAGAAGAAATAAAAAACAACCCAAACCAAATTGGAACGGGTTGTTGATCGATGAGAATTTTAAATATTTCCCATGTCTACTTGACTAGGGTTGTATCAGTATATCCTTCTTTTTTCGTGCTATATAATAACTAAAAGCACGTATGAAATGAATATTATTGAGGTGATTGTTATGGAAAAGTATCATTACAACTTTCTTCACCTTACAATCTACATCGTAGTCATCATACTTGCCATACGTATCATTCCATATCTTCTGCCAAGGATTCTAGGTCGACCAGAATTCTTTAATGAAAGAAACATCAATTCTACCAATCAGGATGAAATTAAAGAACTAAAAGAAGAGACGTCAAACGAATATCATTTGCGATTTGATTATGATGATGTGTTAGGTTGTAAAACTGGTGAACCACCATGGGATTGCGGTATAGAGAACCTACAAATTAAAAACATCTATGTTCAAAGAAATTATTTTGCACATAAGCAGTATATTGGGAAATATTTTGAATATATTGTAAATTCATATTGAAATAAGAAGGGATATACCTTTCGATTGTATGTCACGAAGGAAAATCTACCGCATCAATTTACAAATTTACATCCTGTCGATTCGGAAAGAGAAGAGTACACCATAGGGGGGGAGAATCGTAACGGTACAGAAGTTATCTGACGAGGGAGATAAAGCACTGAATTTTTATCTGACTAGTGACGATTGGTATGGCTATAAACTTATGGGATTTATCATTTATGAAAACCAAGAAACAATTGCGGATAGTACATCGGAAATTTAAGAGATTCTTGAAAAGTTATTAAAGAACCATTAAAAAATTAGTATAAAAAGTCATTAAATTCACATGATGCTCATTTATACAAAAAGTCAGAAGAATTTTTAGTGAAAATCATAGCAATAGCGCTTACATTTAAATGCTCTTAATTGACCGAAAACATATAAAAACATATAATATAAGTGCAACAAAAGGAGGTCTTTGAAAGACAATATGACAGATGTAAGAGTTGCTATTAACGGTTTTGGCCGTATTGGCCGTCTAGCTTTTAGACAAATGTTTGTAGCTGAAGGTTATGAAGTTGTTGCAATCAACGACTTAACAACACCTCACATGCTAGCTTACTTGTTAAAGCATGATACAACACACGGTAAGTGGGATCATGAAATCTCTGCAGATGATGAAAAGGGAACAATCACTGTAGACGGTAAGGAAATTACAATTTATAAGGAAGCTGATGCTAGCAACCTACCTTGGGGTCAATTAGACATCGATGTAGTTCTAGAATGCACAGGCTTCTACACAAGCAAAGCTAAGTCTGAAGCACACATCAAGGCTGGTGCTAAGAAGGTTGTTATCTCTGCTCCTGCAGGAAGTGACTTACCAACAGTAGTTTACGGTGTAAACGAACATGTTCTAACAGCTGAAGACAAGATTATTTCTGCTGCTTCATGTACAACAAACTGCTTAGCTCCAATGGCTAAAGCATTAAATGATTTATATCCAATCCAATCTGGTATCATGACAACAGTTCATGCTTACACAGGTGATCAGATGATTTTGGATGGACCACAACGTAAGGGCGACTTACGTCGTTCACGTGCAGGTGCTTGCAACATCGTTCCTAACTCAACAGGTGCTGCTAAGGCTATTGGTCTAGTTATTCCTGAGTTAAATGGTAAGTTGATTGGTGCAGCTCAGCGTGTTCCTGTTCCTACAGGTTCAACAACACTCTTAATCTCTGTAGTTAAGGGTAAGGATGTAACTGTTGATTCTATCAACGCTGCAATGAAGGCTGCTGCTTCTGAAAGCTTCGGCTACAATGAAGAAGAAATCGTTTCTTCTGACATCGTTGATGAAACACATGGTTCTATCTTCGACGCTACACAGACAATGGTAGCTAAGATTGATGACGACACATACCAGGTACAGACAGTTTCTTGGTATGACAATGAGAACTCATATACTTCTCAGATGGTTCGTACAATCAAGTACTTCGCTAACGTTAAGTAATTAACCTAAGCAATCTAAAAATCACACTTCTTATGAGGTGTGATTTTTTTTGCGTGTGCCAGACATGGCATATATCTTAGAGGTTGAAAGGTACTTCTAACCAAGGGATGTAGTCCCTAAGGTTTAGCCGAATTCAAGGGTGTCCATCGTGAGGTGGAATCTGAAGGAAGAACTAGGCAAACTGCTGGCTCGAGGGTCACGAATCTCAATTGAGGCCACTCATACGGATAAGCGTACGCAACAACGTAAAGTCCAACTACAACAGTATGATTGGTAAATGAGGCGGGTAGAT